>NZ_MUNF01000483.1:0-214 GCF_002154555.1 Streptomyces murinus | reverse complement strand
CGCGCAGGGTGCGGGGGCGGTCCAGGAGTTCCCCGGGATCGCACCACAACACCCCGGCGAGCGCGGCGAGTTCGGTGTGGTCCGGGGTGGCGGTGCCGCGCTCCCAGGCGAGTACGTGCCCGGGGGTGACATGGGGCAGCCCGTACGCGGAGCGCAGGGCGTGGGCGACATGTTCGGGACCCATGCCGAGGGCGCCGCGCAGCCGGCGGGCGGC
>NZ_MUNF01000482.1 GCF_002154555.1 Streptomyces murinus | reverse complement strand
TCGGCATCCTCACCGAGGCGGGCGTGGCCTCGTCGAGGCGCACGACCGCCTCGGTGAGGATGCCGAGGGTGCCCTCGGAGCCGCAGAAGGAGCGGGCCACATCGGCGCCCTTCTCCGGCAGCAGCGCGTCCAGCGCGTACCCGGAGATGCGGCGGGGCAGGTCCGGGAAGCCGGTGCGCAGCCGGGCCGGCTCGCCCTCCGCCAGCTCCCGCAGCCCCTCGGGCGCGCCGGCCCACCCGGGCCCGAGGCGCAGCCGCCGGCCGCGCGCGGTGAGCACCTCCAGCTCCACGATGTTGTCGGCGGTCGTCCCCCAGGCCACCGAGTGGGAGCCGCAGGAGTTGTTGCCGATCATTCCGCCGAGGGTGCAGCGGCTGTGCGTGGACGGATCGGGGCCGAAGCGCAGGCCGTGCGGGGCGGCGGCGCGCTGGAGGCCGTCGAGGACCAGGCCGGGCTGTACGACGGCCGTGCGGGTGCCGGGGTCCAGCTCCACCAGGTGGTCCATGTGGCGGGTGAAGTCCAGTACGACCCCTGTGCCGGTGGCCTGCCCGGCGATCGACGTACCCCCGCCACGGGCGACCACCGGCACCCCGTGCGTCCGGCACACCTCCAGGGCCGCCGCCACATCCTCGGCGTCCCGGGGGGCGACCACCCCCGCGGGGACGCGCCGGTAGTTGGAGGCGTCCATGGTCATGAGCGCGCGGGCGGTGGCGTCGAAACGGACCTCGCCGCGGAGGCAGGCGCGCAGCTCCGCTTCGAGAACCGAGAGTGCCGAGACGGCCGAGAAGTCCGAGAGGACCGGCCGAGCCGAGGAATCCGTCATGCGTTCAGGATGCATCCGATCACCGACCGTCATCGAAAGTTATCCACAGCCCCGCCTCGATCGTCGTACAAGCCCACCCGTGATCGTCGTACGACATGACAAGTCTGGGTCCTGGCGTTCTTGTCTCATCCGACGGACACGGTTCCGTCCCGTTTCGCCCACCCGATACCCTCCGAGTCGTGGCCGACATCCAGATTCCCGCTGACATCAAGCCCGCCGACGGACGTTTCGGCGCGGGCCCCTCCAAGGTGCGGACCGAGGCGCTCGACGCGCTCGCCGCCACCGGAAGCTCCCTGCTCGGTACCTCTCACCGCCAGGCGCCCGTCAAGAACCTGGTCGGTAAGGTCCGCGAGGGGATCTCCGAGCTGTTCTCCCTCCCCGAGGGCTACGAGGTCGTCCTCGGCAACGGCGGCTCCACCGCCTTCTGGGACATCGCCACCCACGGTTTGATCGAGAACAAGTCCCAGCACCTCAACTTCGGCGAGTTCTCCTCCAAGTTCGCCAAGGCCGCCAAGCTCGCGCCGTGGCTGGCCGAGCCCACGGTGATCACGACCGACCCGGGCACCCACCCGGAGGCGCGGGCCGAGGCGGGCGTCGATGTGTACGCCTTCACCCACAACGAGACGTCCACCGGTGTCGCCATGCCCATCCAGCGGGTGGCCGGCGCCGACGAGGGTTCCCTCGTCGTGGTGGACGCGACCTCCGGCGCGGGCGGCCTGCCGGTCGACATCGCCGAGACCGACGTCTACTACTTCGCCCCGCAGAAGTCCTTCGCCTCCGACGGCGGCCTGTGGATCGGTGTCTTCTCTCCCGCCGCGATCGAGCGCGCGGAGCGGATCCACGCGTCCGGCCGGCACATCCCGGAGTTCTTCTCGCTGCCCACGGCGATCGACAACTCCCGCAAGAACCAGACGTACAACACCCCCGCGCTCGCCACGCTCTTCCTGCTCAACCAGCAGCTGGAGTGGCTCAACGGCCAGGGCGGCCTGGACTTCGCGGTCCGCCGCACCGCCACCTCGGCGCGCACACTGTACAACTGGGCCGAGGACGTCAAGTTCGCCAGCCCCTTCGTCACCGACCCGGCGAAGCGCTCCGCGGTCATCGGCACCATCGACTTCTCCGACGACATCGACGCCGCCGCCATCGCCAAGGTCCTGCGCGCCAACGGCATCGTCGACACCGAGCCCTACCGCAAGCTCGGCCGCAACCAGCTGCGTGTCGCCATGTTCCCGGCGATCGACCCGGCCGATGTCGAGGCGCTGACCAAGTGCATCGACTACGTCATCGAGAAGCTCTGAAACCTCGGGTACGACGGTGAGGGGCGCCCGGCGATCGTGCCGGGCGCCCTTCGTCGTCGTACGCTCCGGTGAGCCTCCCGCGGGGCCGGGCTCAGGTGACGGCCGTACGTTCGAACGGCCGGTCGATGATCGCGACACCGAGGCAGCCGAGCGCGATCACACAGAAGGCGGTCCGGACGGCGTGGGCGATCTGCCAGCGGTCCCGGACCCCCGCCCAGTCGGCCGGGGGTGCCTGCGCGTTCCAGTCGAACTGGTCCAGGTTGATGGGCGCGTTGACCACGAACGTGGGCACCAGGGCCAGTACGAGCGCCGCGGCGGCGGGCCACAGCGCCGGGCTTCCCGCCTTGCGCGCGAGGAACACCAGCACCACCACGGCGATGAACGTGGGCACGAAGACGACACCGATGAACCACGGGAAGTAGTCGTGCTCCGCCTGCCGCACCTGGATATAAGCCACCGCGCCCAGCCGCCGCAGGGCCAGTTCCAGCACGAACGTGGTCAGCGCACCCCCGGTGAGCACACCGCCACCCAGCAGGCAGACGTAGCGCGTGATCTTGACAAGTATGGCGTTCGTCATCGTGCACGCTCCCGTGGGGCTCCGGAGGTCATGTTCCCGGGATACCTCACTCGGGGCCGCCCCGGCCGCAATAAAGATCATTCGCGCGTACTCGTTGGCCCCAGTGGGTGGTCTGCGCAGTGACAACTGATTTTGTACGCCGGGTAGGGCACCACCGTTCCGTCATCCGCGCGAAGCCTCAACGTGGCGACACGCGTGAAGCCGCCCTTCTCCAGGACACGGCCGGAAGCGAGATTATCGGGGTGATGCTTGGCCGTCACTCGCCTCAGATCGGTGTGCGCGAAAGCGAAGGTGACGATTTCTCGTACGGCCTCGGTCGCGTATCCCCTGCCCCAGACGTCGTGGCGGAGGATGTAACCGAGACTCCCGAGCTCCGGTCCGCTCGCGCGCAGGGTTATCAGGCCGCACATGTCTCCATCGATCGCGATCGCGAAGTCCCAGACCGTGCGGGGCTTTTCCCTGGCCTTGTGCAGAACCTCGGTGACGCGACGATGGGCGTCCTCTGGCGTCATGCGGTAGCCATTGCGGTGCGTGAAGCGAACCGAGGCACCGCAGTAGATGCGCTGCACGGCCGGAGCGTCGTCCAGGGTGACCTCACGCAAGGTCAGCATTCTTCGACCACATCGGCGGCCGCAGGGCGGGCATCGGGGTCTGCGGCCATACAGGACGTGATCAGTTGTTCGAACTCGGGGAAGTGCCAGGGACGCGCGGCTTTGATACCGAGCAGATTTCCCTCCGTGATGGCGCGGAGTTTCTCGCGTCGGTCCGCGCAATCCTCGTAAACAACCGGCCGGTGCCCCGTCCAGCACCAGAACAGGGACGCGCCCAGGCTCCAGATATCCGCCGACGGTGCGGCCTGGATATGGGTGCCGTCGTCGGTGGAGAGGACGGCACCGGCGATCTCGGGAGCAGTGGTGTGGGTGAGCGCGCCCCGGTACGGGAGGCGGTCCGTCGGGTCGGGACCGCAGGCCAGGGCGTAGTCGATGATCTCGGTGGTTCCGGTCCTGGTGACAAGGGTGTTGGTGGGCTGCACATCCCCGTGGGCCCAGCCGACGGCGTGCAGCCGGGCGAGGCGCCGGGCCCAGGTGCGGGCGATGCCCAGCAGCCAGGGTCGTACGGAAGGGCGATCCCCCTCGGGGCCGCGAGCGACGGAGCAGGCCCGCCACAGGGGGACACCGTCGATCCAGCGCACGGCGAGCCAGTGGCCGTCGGCCGAGCGGCCGGAGTCGATCCGGTACCCCCGGTCGATGGCGCCGGCCTCACCCAGCCCGAGGAGACAGCGGTTCTCCTGCGCCAACTCCACAGCCTTGTTGCAGGCATTCTCTGAGTCCAAGACGTTGGCCTTCAGCGCCATGGCCCCCGAACCGGTCGTGATCTTCCATACCCGGGAGCCCCGCCGGTCACTGAGCAGGTCGTAGGTGAGGGGGCCGAAGCGCTCTTCCAGCGTCTTCATTGCCCCGCCAGGAGGTGGTGCGCCCACTGTTTGATCTCCTTCCACGCGCGCGGAACACCCTCGAAGACATCCCGGCCGTCGTCCACCGCTACCGCCATGGCGGCGCAGAGGTCCGGCGTCCGCCGCAGGAAGCGCGCGTCGCGTGACCGTACGGCCACGCGCACCGGAAGGAACGACACGGGCGGCGCCGGGATGCGGCGGCCGTACCGGTCCGTCCGTTCCTCGCCCGCCGAGAACTTGCCGAACATCAGGCCCACCGGACCGTAGAGGTGCTTCAGAACCCAGTGGGGCCAGTCCAGCGCTTCCTGGCCGACGCCGAGGACGACGACGTTCTCGCACACGAGCGCGCCATGCGGCCGGTTCGCCAGGGGCCGTACCCACTCGGCGGCCTGCACGCAGGCATGGAACACCCCGGCCTCGACGCACTCGGCCCCACCCACCGCCTCGTACACCGTCCAGCCGGTCGACCCGCGCTCCACCGAGGGCGCGAGCCAGGGGCAGTGGGCGGCAACGGCGGCCACATATTCGGTGACATTCACCGTCTCGGGGTCGGTGGTCCTGCTCTCTACGAGACGGAGTGCCCCGGTACCGGTCCGGAGCGCTCCCCCGCTGTGCGCGAGCGTCACCACGCCGTGGCCCTCACCGGTTCGGGTGTGATCTCTTCGCCGTCACCCGGGACCGGAGAGCAGTCCCATTCGGCGACCACGATGCCGGTTTCCCGATAGCGCGTCAGAGCCTCCCGGTCGACCCGCCCGTCCCCGTCGGTGAACCAGAGCGCGGGCAGCGGTCCGAACATCTCCTCGTACATGGGCGTCCAGGAGATCTCCCCGCCGCCCTTCAGCGGACGATGGCCGATGGTCCGGCCGACGTGCTCGACGCAGAATCCGGCATAGCCAGATGTCTCCATGAGCCGGTGCCATTCGCAGTCGACGGCAGTGGAGAACATCTCCGGCGCGGAGTGCCCGGACTCGAACCGCCGGGCGCTGATCCTGAAGAACCGGACCAGTTCGACCTGTTCCGGAGTCATGGTGCCGCACATGGTGTGCCCCTCTCGATGCGTTCGCCTGACCGGACGTTAGGGACGGGCGGTCGGCACATGCCATGCGATGTTCGCGAATGTTCTCGCAAGCAGCCCGATTGGTCTCACAAGGTCTCCGGCGGAGGGCTTCTCGGTGTGGTCCAGGACGCGGGCCCCAGTGGATGCTGGAGGCCGAGCAAGCCCGTACGGCGAGGAGTTGACCATGACACGACGACTGCGTTTCACCGGAACGGACAGCAAGAACGGCGCCTGCCCGGCACTCCACGAAGATCTCGACACCGGTGAGATCGTCGTGCAGGGAAGCCCGCTCACCGATCCCCTGGAGCTGGGCCAGTTACAGCACCTCGGCCCCGAAGACACCGCGGTCGTGGTGCCACGCGAACTGCTGGTCAACCACGGCCCGAAGGAGGTCACGCGCATGCCCCGCCTGATCGACCCGGAGGAGTTCGGACGGCTCTTCGAGACCTTCGAGCACTTGGCATGGCACCTCGAGACGCGGCACGGTTACGCGTCGGACCGGGAGGACCCGTCCTACGCGGCGTTCATCGCGACGGGCACGGCCGCCTGGGACACGGACAACGCCTGGTGCACGAACATCCGCCGCCAGACATCGCTGGGCAAGTACGTCGGCCGCGTGCGCGTCGTGGACGACCCGCCGACCACGGGGCAGTTGTTCCTGCTCGACTATGCGAAGTGCAATGCGGCCACAGGCGAGGATGTGCGCAACCTGTGGCGCGCGGAGGCGATGCGGGCGCGGCTGCCCGGCGAGGATTTCTGGATCTTCGACAGCAGGCTGGTGGCCGTACTCGACTTCGATGAGGACGACACCTTGCTCGACATCGAGGTCATCACGGAGCCCGCGGAAGTGCTGCGATACTGCCAGGTGCGTGATGCCGCGCTGCATCACGCCATTCCCTACGACGAGTTCGCGGCACAGATGGCGGCGGACGGCCAGTGAGCGGAGCCGGTGAGTACAGACTTCCAGCAGGCGCGGGAGGCGCTCGGGGCACGTCTCCGGGAACTGCGGCTCTCGGCGCCCGGAGGCAGGCTCACCGGCACCCGCCTCGCTCAGCGGCTCGGCTGGCCGCACTCCAAGATCTACAAGCTGGAGAACGGCCGCCAGACCGCGACGACCGACGACCTGCGCGCATGGGCCGACGGCGTCGGCCGGCCCCATGCCTTCGCCGAACTCGACGCGCGTCTCAAGGGCTTCGAGTCCCGCATCCGCTCATGGCGCCGCCAACTGTCCGCAGGACACCGACCGGTCCAGGACGGCTGGAACGCGGAGGTCGCCAGGTCGGCGGTCATTCACGCCTGGGAAGAAGCCGTCGTCCCCGGCATGCTGCAGACGGCCGAGTACGCGCGGCACATCTTTCTGCGCTACTCGGAACTTCAGAACTCGGTTCGTGACACCGATGCCGCGGTCCGTGCGCGGATAAAACGGCAGGAGTGGCTCTACCAGGGCGGCAGGACGCTCCACGCGCTCGTCTGGGAAGCCGCGCTGCACGCCCGGTACTGTCCGCCGTCGGTCCTGGCCGGCCAACTCGACCGCCTGGCGGGCGTGATCGGGATGGACACCGTGGAACTCGGCATCGTCCCGCTCGGCGCGTCCCTCAAGGTTCCCGCGGCCAACGGCTTCTGGATCCTGGACGAGCGACTGGTGATCACCGAGGACTGGCATGCGGAACTGTGGCTGGACGACCCGGACAGCATCGCCCTCCATACGCGGATCTGGAGAACGCTTCAGGAGTCCGCGGCGTACGGCGCCGACGCCCACAGCGTCATCAACGGGGCGCGGCGAGCACTGAACCCGCACTGACGAACCGGCGGTACACGTACGCCCTCGCCGGCCGACCTGTTGCTCACCGTCGCCGTCGCAAACGCCCCAACCCGAACAACCCCACCACCACGACCACCAGCGCCACCGCCCCCCAGGTGACGTGCGACCCGTCGGTCACCGAACTGTTCGATGAGCCGTTTCCGGGGGTCGGGGAGGGCTTCGGGCTGTCCGGGGCGTCCTTGGCGATGACCTCGCTGTCGGAGCCCTCGCTGCTGTAGAGGAGTTTCGTGCCGTCGGCCGAGTAGGTGATGCCCTCGCCCTGGCCCTGGAGGGGGACGTCGAGCATTTCGGTGCGTTTGGGGTGGCCGTCGTTCCAGGAGTAGTAGATGCCGCCGAGGTAGCCGCGGACGGCGAGGTGGTCGCCGTCGGGAGAGAAGGTGGCGTCCGTGGCCCAGAGGTCGATGGGGGCGATCGGCTTGAAGATGTTGGCGCCGCTGGTGGAGAGGGTCGCGGGGCCCTCGTAGAGGTGGCCGCCGTCTTCCTTCTTGTCGATGATGTAAACCCGGCCGGTCCTGGGATGGACCAGCAGCGACTCCGCGTTGCGGGGGCCGTTCGCGTACTTCACCACGTACTGGGTGGCCGTGATCGTCTGGTTCTTCAGGACCTTCGGCTCCGGGAGGCGGTAGATCCACACATAGGGCCAGCGGCCGTCGAAGTTGTCGCCGATGTCGCCGACATAGATCTCGTTGTGCGGCCCGATCGAGATCGCCTCGACGTCGCGCGGCGCGCCGATGCCCCGCAGCGTCACCCGGGCCACCGTCTTCCCGGTCGCACCGTCCACGGCGTAGATGTACGGGCCGTCGCCGCTGTCGTTGTGCGTCCAGTAGATGCCGGGGTGGAGACGGGACGCGGCCAGGCCACTGGACTCGGTGATCCGGGGGTCCGTGATCGTGAAGCCCTTGTCCCCGGCGCTCACGGCGCCTCCGGTACCCTCCGCGGCGGAGGCGGGCAGGGTGCAGGCGCCGGCGAGCAGGACGGCGGCAAGGACGGCGAACGGTCGGCGCATCCCCCAAGCCTGCCATTCCCGCCGGGGGTTCACCCCTGCGGCCACCACCCGGGCACCCCCACGTGGCGGGCCTCACATCCCACCCGCCGCGGTGATCGTCCATGATGATCGGATGCTCAGGTTCATGCCCGTGGGCGACTCCATGACGATCGGGAGCGCGGGCGAACACACATGGCGTCACCGGCTGTGGCAGCTCCTTCGCGGTACGTACGACCCCGCCGTCACGCTCGTCGGCCCGCGCGAGACGCTGTACGACCAGCAGACCGGCGCCCCGACCTCCCTGGCCTACGCCGATCCCGACTTCCCCCGCGCGCACCTCGCGGGCTGGGGCGAGGGCTGGCTGCACATGGCCCCGCTGATCGGTGACGCGATACGCGACTGCCGGCCGGACGTCCTGCTCGTCTCCCTCGGCCTGATCGACCTCGGCTTCTACACCAACGCCGAGCAGACCGCCGAGAACGTCCGCGCCTTCATCACCGCCGCGCGCGCCGCCGACCCGTGCGTCCGCATGGTGCTGCTGCCGGTGATCCCGAACGTCCGCGCCGAGTCCGACGCCCCCTTCGCCGACCAGGTCGCCCTCTTCAACGTCCTCCTCGCCAAGGCGGTCGCCGACCTGGACGAGCCCCGGTCGCCGATCCTGCTGGCATCGCCGCCGCCGTCGTACGACATCCACGT
>NZ_MUNF01000481.1 GCF_002154555.1 Streptomyces murinus | reverse complement strand
GACTGGATGGCGTAGGTGAAGCCGAGCAGCAGGACGAACCCCGCGATCCAGGACGTCCAGATGGAGCGCACGATGCCCTTCGGGCCCGCCGTGGCCGCGTCGCGCGTCTCCTCGGTCATATGGGCGGAGGCGTCGTAGCCGGTGAAGGTGTACTGGGCCATCAGAAGGCCGAGCAGGACGACGTAGACACCACTGCCCCAGCCCGTCCCGTTGACGAAGTGGGTGAAGACGAAGGACGTCGAGCGGTGGTGGTCGGGTACGACGGCCAGCGCGCCGACGATGACCACCACCCCGAGCACGTGCCACCACACGCTCACGCTGTTCAGGAAGGCGACGATCCGCACGCCGAAGGTGTTCAGCAGGCCGTGCAGCAGCAGGATCGCGGCGAAGAGCAGGACCGTGCGCACGCGGGTGACCTCGAAGTCGAACTGGAGGTTCAGATACGCGCCGAGGAAGGACGCCGCGCCGAAGTCGATGCCCGCGGTGACCGCGACCTGGCCCAGCACGTTGAACCAGCCCGTGAACCACGCCCATGCCGCCGCCGAGCGCGCGGGCGCCAGCCGGTGGGCCCAGAAGTACAGTCCGGCCGAGGTCGGGTAGGCCGAGCAGATCTCGGCCATCGACAGCCCCACGAGCAGCGTCATCAGGCCGACCGCGACCCAGCCCCAGGTGATCACGGCGGGGCCGCCCGTGGTCATGCCGAAGGAGTAGAGGGTCAGACAGCCCGACAGGACCGAGATGATCGTGAAGGACACCGCGTAGTTGGCGAACGCCGACATACGGCGGGAGAGGACCTGCGTGTAACCGAGCTGGGCCAGCCGCTCCTCGTCCGAGGGCACACCCGCTGTCGCGCCGCCTGTCGCGTCATCTGTCACGTCGTCTGTCGTGTCGCCTGTCGCGTCTTCTGTCATGCCCCCAGCAATTCCCCTGTCACGGGCGTGACATGCGTCACTCGGGGGCGGTACGCGGAAGGGCCCGCACGACGTGGGTCGTGCGGGCCCTTCGCGGTGCTACGGCGATCCGTCAGCCGTTGCGCTTCCAGCGCGGCTTGTCGTCGCGGCGGCCGAAGGAGGAGCCGGTGCCGCCGGTGCCGCGGTGGTCGTCACGACGGCCGTAGGGGCGCTCGTGGCCGCCGGAGCGGAAGCCCGGACGGTCGTCGCGGCGGTCGCGGTTGAACGGACGGTCGCTGCCCCGGTGGCCACCGCGGTCGTCACGGCGGAAGCCGCCACGGTCACCACCGCGGTCGTCGCGGCGCTCGAAGGAACGGCCACCACGGTCGTCACGACGCTCGCCGCGGTCGTCACGGCGGAAGCCGCCACGGTCGTCACGGCGCTCGAAGGAACGGCCACCACGGTCGTCGCGGCGGTCGTCACGGCGCTCGAAGGAGCGGCCGCCACGGTCGTCACGGCGGTCACGGTCGAACGGACGACGGTCGTCGCGGCGCTCGAAGGAACGGCCACCGCGGTCGTCACGACGGTCACCGCGGTCGTCACGGCGGAAGCCACCGCGGTCGTCACGACGCTCGAAGGAACGGCCACCACGGTCGTCACGGCGCTCGAAGCCGCGGCCACCGCGGTCGTCACGGCGGTCACGGTCGAACGGACGACGGTCGTCGCGACGCTCGGGCGCCGCCGAAGCCGCCGGACGCTCCTCGCGCTCGGTCTCCCGGGCGACGGGCTCCTCGGCCGCCAGCTCCTCGGCGGCAGAGGCCTGCGCCTCGGCCACCGCGGTCTCCGGGTCCTCACCGCGCTCGCGGGCGACCCGGGCCACCAGGCGGTCGGCCTCCTCGCGCAGCTCCGTGGCGCGGCGCTGGGCACGCTCCAGCTGCTTGGCCAGCTGGCCGACCTCGCGCTCGGCCTGCTGCGCGGCGTTGCCCGCGGACTCGGCCTGCACCTCGGTCATGGACCGGGCGCCGGTGATCTCGGCGACCTCCGGCTCGAAGGCGGTGCCGCCCTGGATGATGTGGCGGCCCGCGTCGACGCCGGCGTCCTCCATCAGGCGGAAGATCTGGCGGCGCTGGTGCGGCAGCGACAGGGAGACGACGGTGCCGGTACGGCCCGCACGCGCGGTACGGCCCGCACGGTGCAGGTAGTCCTTGTGGTCGCCGGCCGGGTCCACGTTGAGGACCAGGTCGATGCCGTCGACGTGGATGCCGCGGGCGGCGACGTCGGTGGCGACCAGGACGTTGACGTAACCGTCCTTGAAGTCCGCGAGGGTGCGGGTACGCGCGCCCTGGGTCATGCCGCCGTGCAGCGCGTCGGCCTTCACACCCGCGTCGCGCAGCTGCTCGGCGACGCGGTCGGCGCCCAGCTGGGTGCGGACGAAGATGATCGTGCGGCCCTTGCGGGAGGCGATCGCGGCGGTGACCGGCGCCTTGTCCTTGGGCTTCACGATGAGGATGTGGTGCGACATGGTCGTCACCGCGCCCTGGGCCGCGTCCACCTCGTGGGAGACGGGGTTCTTCAGGTAGCGGTCGACGAGGGTCTGGATCTCGTTCTCCATGGTGGCGGAGAAGAGCATGCGCTGACCGTCGGCCGGGACCTGGTCGAGCAGCTCGGTGACCTCGGGCAGGAAGCCCAGGTCGGACATCTGGTCGGCCTCGTCCAGGACG
>NZ_MUNF01000480.1 GCF_002154555.1 Streptomyces murinus | reverse complement strand
CGCCGTCGGGCTCGCCCTCGCGTTCGCCGCCCCGCCTGTCGTCGCGGACGCCTTTGTGCTCGCCGCCATCCTCACCTTCACGCTCGTCCGCACGCGGACCCACGGAAGTGACCGGCTTCAGATCGGCGTCGCCTCCCCGTGCGGGCGAGTGTTCCGTCTGATTCCGCTCCCCCGCCGGGCGGGCAGCCTCGGTCGGGCGACGGGACTCACCGCCGCCCCCGCCCTCCCTCGCGCCCTCGTCCTCCTCCTCGTCCTCCTCCTCGTCCTCCGGGAGCCACGCGTCGCTCCCGTCACTCCCGTCGCTCCCCCGCAGCACCTCCACATGGGCCTCGCGCATGGCGGGGCCGGGTTCGACGCCCAGTTCCTCGATCAGGCGGGCGCGCAGATCGCGGTGGACGGCGAGGGCCTCGGCCTGGCGGCCGGTGCGGTGCAGGGCGAGCATCAGCTGACGGTGGTACGCCTCGCGGAACGGATGCTCGGCGACGAGGGCCGACAGCTCGGGGACGAGGGCCGTCAACCGCGTTCCACCGAGGGCGAGTTCGGCGTCGTACCGCCACTTCAGCAGGATCAGCCGCGCCTCCTCCAGACGCGGCACCAGGGTGTGGCCGCCGAGGTCGGGCAGTCCGCTGAGCGGGGTGCCGCGCCACAGCGCGAGCGCCTTCGTGCAGGACCGTACGACGCCCGGCCAGTCCTGCCGGGCGTGCGCGGCGCGGGCGTCGGTGACCAGCGCGTCGAACACGTCCACGTCCAGCTCGCCCTGGTCGACGCGGAGCAGATAGCCCGGCGGCACGGATCTGAGCCGTTCGGGGTCGTCCAGGAGCCGGCGCAGCCGGGTGACATGGTTGTGCAGGGACGCCTGCGCGGAGGCCGGCGGCGCCCCGCCCCACAGCGCGTCCTTCAGCGACTCCACCGACACGACCCGGCCGGGCTCCAGCAGCAGCGCGGCGAGGAGGGCGCGCACCTTGGGGCTGCCGATGGCGCGGACGGCGGTGTCGGGTGCGCCCTCGCCGGGGACGGCATGGTCGAGGGCCGCGTGGCCGAACGTTACATGGCCAGGGGCCGTATGGCCGGGGGTGGCGTGCACCGCGTCGTACGGCGTCTCGTACGACCGTGTCCCGCCCGGGGTGTCGTACAACGGGCCTTCGTACAGCGGGTCGTCGTACGACG
This sequence comes from Streptomyces murinus, assembly GCF_002154555.1. Classification (GTDB taxonomy): domain Bacteria; phylum Actinomycetota; class Actinomycetes; order Streptomycetales; family Streptomycetaceae; genus Streptomyces; species Streptomyces murinus. Next base: position 16,396 of record NZ_MUNF01000480.1, on the reverse strand, counting down.
GGCGGTCGTAGAGGACCAGCGGACCCAGCAGTCCGAACCGCAGCTCGCGCCGCCCTTTCACGCCGCTTCACTGCCTTCCCGCGCCGGTCGGGGCCGACCGTGCTCCGCGGCGGGCGCGTGCCCGCCGTACTCCTGGCGGGAATCCATCCCGCAGGCGACGATTTCCCGCCACCTTCCGCGGGCGGTCCCCTGTCGCCGTCCGCGGGGCGATCGGCCCTGGTCAGTGGCCGTCCGGACATCCGGCCGCCGGTCCGCTCACCGGCCTGCCGCCGCTGCCGCCGGACGAGTTCCGGTCATCCGACCTGTCACGCACCGACGTTCCCTCGGCCACATGTTAGCGATCCGTTGGTGAGACTTGATGTGATCATTCCATCGGAACCGGCCCGACGGCGCGCGCGTCAGTCGCGTAACTCGGGGGAGTGTCGCCGCAGGTCGGATCCGGGGACGTGGGTGGTCCCGGTCGGCGGAGGTGAACGACCGGGACCCCGTCCCGCCTCCCCCTGCCCCGAGTGCTCAGATCACGGGCGGGCGGCCCAGCCCGGTCAGCCGCCACACCGTCCGCCAGCGCATCGGCCGGCGCTCCCCCGCCGGTTCCCGGACCCCCTCCAGGAACCCGCCGAACCATGCCTTGAGTCCGGCCGCGGAACGGGTGCGGGCGAGGGTGAGCAGGGTCCAGACCCCGAGGTGGACCGGGGTGAGCGGCAGCGGCAGCCGGCGCCGTACGAGCCAGACCCGGTTGCGGGCGTTGACGCGGTAGTAGATGGCGCGCCGGGCCGGGGAGGTCTTGGGGTGCTGGAGCAGCAGTTCGGGGCAGTAGCGGATCTTCCAGCCGGCGTCGGCGGCGCGCCAGGCGAGGTCGGTCTCCTCGTGCGCGAAGAAGAACTCGGCGGGCCAGTCCCCGGTCTCGGCCAGCATGGCCGTGCTCAGGGCGTGGCCGCCGCCCAGGAATCCGGTGACGTAGCCGCCGCGCAGCGGGTCGGAGCCGCCGATCCTGGGCACGTGCCGCTGCTGGGTCTCGCCGTGTTCGTCGGCGATGCGGAAGCCGACGATGCCGAGGCGCGGTTCGGCGGCGTACAGGTCCCGTACCCGGCGCAGCACATCGGCGTCGACGAGCAGCCCGTCGTCGTCCAGTTCCACGACGACGTCGACGTCCCCGAACTCCCGCAGCCGGGCGAGGGCGACATTGCGGCCACCCGGGTACGACCCCGCCGCGCAGCTCACCGCAGCCCTCGGCGAGGTGGCGGGCCGGCACCGGGTCCGGGTGCTCCTGCACACCACCCTGGAGCAGGCGGCGCGCCGAATCCCGCCGGCCGCGGCGACCCTCGTCCAGACCGCCGGGGGAGTGCTGCTGGAGACGCGCGCCGAGCGGTTCGACACCATGGCCGGCTATCTGGCGGGGCTCGGCTGCCCGCTCACCGTGCACCACCCGGCCGAACCCCGTGAGGCTCTCGCCCGGTTGTCCGACAGACTCGCGTCCAGCGCGGCATCGGGCGGGCGGGACATGGGGCCCGTGCGCGGACGATGAGACGCGCTGCCGGGGGCCTCGCCCTCCTTGAGGGCCCTCAGCAGCCGGACCCGTTACGGGATCACGCGGCGGCGCCGTGCCGTCCGCCGCGTCCCGATCGGAACACGGCGGACGGCACGGTTGCGGCACCGGCGTGTACGACGCCCGGGCCGTCGCCCCCTCAGCAGCCGATCGGCGCGGAGCCGACCGCCACGTCGTCGAACCACAGGGTGTCGTCACCGCCGCCGTAGCTCTCCCAGCCGAGTCGCAGGCCGGTGGGGCGCGGTGCGGTGGTGCGGGACAGCCACTGCTGGTCGATGTCCGCGGTGGGGACACCGTCCTGGTGCAGACCGGGAATCTGCTGGTCGCCGAGCCAGGTGTCCAGGTGGCCGTTCGACGTGTCGACCATGAAGCGCAGGCACTGCCAGCTGCCGGTGGGCAGCGGCGCGCTCTGCGCCACACCGGCCGGGCTCTGCGCGGGCAGGGTGGCGTCGTCGAGCTCGCGGTTCCACTGGAGGGCGCCGTTCTGGCCGCCGATGCGCAGCGCCTTGCCGCCCTGGGAGCTGTCGGGCACGGAGACGAAGGCGACGTGCCCGGCGGGGAGGGCGGTGGTGTGCCGTACCCACATACGGAGGTACACGGGCCCCACCGACGACAGGTCCGCCGTGGTGGCGACGAAGGCGTGGTTGCAGTACCCGGCCTTGCCGTCCACCCGGATCGACTTGCCGCCGCTGTGCGCGACGGAGGTGTCGACCGTGACCGTGCCGGTGCCCTGGCAGTCGGGCGCCGTGAACTGCCAGGCGCCGGAGGGCGTGGTCCCGCCCTGGTCCTCGAACCCGGTGCAGATCACGGCGCCACCGCAGCCACTGCTCGGCGGCGGGGTGGTCGGCGGGGTCGTGGTCGGCGTCCCCGGATCGGTCGGCGCCGTGGCCCCGCCGCAGGCCACCCCGTTCACCGCGAAGTCGCCCGGCGTGGGGTTCGCCGTCTGGTACGTCCCCTGGACCCCGAAGTCCGCGGAACCCCCCGTCGCCAGGGCGCCGTTCCACCCGGCGTCCGTGACGGTGACCGCCTTCCCGCTCTGCGAGGCGTCGGCGTTCCAGGCCGACGTCACCTGCTGATCGCCGCCGTACGTCCAGGTCAGCCGCCAACTCGTGACGGCGGGACCGAGGTTGGTGACCTTGATCGCGGCGGTGTATCCACCGGACCACTGATTGACGGCGTAGTCGACCCGGCAACCCGAGTCCGCCGCGGCGCTGCTGACCGGCGCCGCGACGAGGGCGGCCAGCAGCAGCCCGACGGCCGAGAACCCCGCCAGCACCGCCGATACCCAGGGGCGGTGCCGTAATCGCGGAACAAGAGTGCGCATGTCTACCTCCGAGCCAGTGGGTGGGAGGGTGCCGTTCCCAACTATGGGAGCGCTCCCACACATGAGAGCGACTCCGACCGGAGGCTGTCAATGCGTTGGACGTACGAGTCCCCGGCCGCGGCCGGGGACTCGGTGGCCGGCTGACTCAGAACAGGGCCGTGCCGCGTTCGAAGTCCAGCAGGCGGCGCTTGCGGTCCAGGCCGCCGCCGTAACCCGTGAGGCTGCCGTCACTGCCGACGACGCGGTGGCAGGGCACGATGATGCCGATCGGGTTGCGGCCGTTGGCGAGACCGACCGCGCGGGAGGCGCTGGGTTTGCCGAGGGCGTCGGCGAGCTGGCCGTAGCTGCGGGTCTCGCCGTAGGGGATGCGGACCAGCTGGTCCCAGACAGTGCGCTGGAACGGGGTCCCGCGCAGGTTGAGTTCGAGGGTGAACTCGCGCAGCTCGCCCGCGTAGTACGCCTCCAGCTGCTCCCGGGCGGCATCGAAACAGGGCAGGGAGTCGTCGCGGGGGCCGAAGTCCTCCTGGGGCGGACGGTGCCGCTGAGCGGTCATGTAGAGGCCGCACAGGGCGCCGTCGGCGGCGACCAGGGTGAGCAGACCGTACGGGCTGTCGGTCTCGGTGTGGCAGATCATCGTGGAACCCACTTACACGGGAAGGAAGTTGATCGGGTGGCTGTCGGTCGCCCACAGATACTGCACCGCGTACGCCCGCCACGGACGCCACGCCTCCGCACGCGCGATCAGCGCCGCGGGCGTCGACGGCAGCCCCAGCTCACCGGCCGCACGGCGGATACCGAGGTCGGTCGGCAGGAACGCGTCCGGATCACCGAAGGCACGCATGGCGATGACATCGACCGTCCAGGGCCCGAACCCCGGCAGCGCGAGCAGCCGGGCGCGGGCCTCGGCCCAGTCGGACTCCACTCCCAGGTGGAGGGTGCCGTCGGCGAGTTGACCCACCAGGGTGGTGAAGGTGGCGCGGCGGGTGCGGGGCATGGCCAGGGTCTCGGGGTCGAGGGCGGCCAGTGCCCGGGGCGTGGGGAAGAGGTGGGTGAGGCCGCCCTCGGGGTCGTCCACGGGTGTGCCGTGTGCGGTGACCAGGCGGGCGGCGTGGGTGCGGGCGGCGGCCGTGGAGACCTGCTGGCCGAGTACGGCCCGTACCGCGAACTCGGCCTCGTCCACCGTGCGGGGCACCCGGCGCCCCGGTGCCTTGTCGACCAGGGGGGCGAGCAGCGGGTCGGTGCGCAGGCGGTCGTCGACCGCGACCGGGTCGGCGTCCAGGTCGAGCATCCGGCGGCAGCGGCTGATCGCCACCGCGAGGTCGCGCAGGTCGCTGAGGGTGAGGCGGCAGGCGATGTGGTCCGGGCGCGGGGCGAGGGCGGCGATCCCGTGCCCGTACGGCAGCCGCAGCGTGCGGCGGTACGCGCCCTCGCGCCACTCCTCGACGCCGGGTACGGCGGTGGCGGCGAGGTGGCCGAAGAGGTTGTCCGGGTTGAGCGGGGCACGGAACGGCAGCCGCAGCGACAGCGTGCCCGGCGTGGTCTCGCCCGCCGCCCGCCCGGCCGGCACCCGCCGGCGCAGCTCGCTCGGGGACAGCGCGAAGACCTCACGGACGGTGTCGTTGAAAGCGCGGATGGAGGAGAAACCGGCCGCGAAGGCGATCTCCGCCATCGGCAGCGCGGTGGTCTCGATGAGCAGCCGCGCCGTCTGGGAGCGCTGAGCACGGGCCAGCGCCAACGGTCCCGCGCCCAGCTCCGCGAGCAGCTGCCGCTCCACCTGACGGGTGCTGTAACCGAGCCGGGCGGCCAGGCCCGGCACACCCTCACGGTCCACGACCCCGTCCGTGATCAACCGCATCGCACGGGCCACCAGATCAGCGCGCTGATTCCACTCCGGGGAACCAGGACTCGTGTCCGGACGGCAGCGCTTGCAGGCGCGGAACCCGGCCTGCTGACAGGCGGCCGCACTCGGGTAGAACGTCATGTTCGCAGGCTTGGGCGGAACCACAGGACAACTGGGCCGGCAGTAGATCCGGGTGGTCAGCACGGCCGTGTAGAACCACCCGTCGAACCGCGCGTCCTTCGACTGCACGGCACGCACACAATGCTCCCGGTCGAACCGCGTCACTGTCTCCATGCCTCCAGGATGACCAGGACCGAAGCAGCACGCTGGCGGAAATCCGACATGAGCGTGGGCCCCCGGACAGCGCGGCCGGCACGGCCCAGGACGCCTGGCGATGACGCCTTGTCACACCTTCTCGTCCACCGGACGGTAGACGCTCAGCTCCCGTGCGGTCATCTCGTCGAGGACGCGCTGCCATTCAAGGACATTCTGCTCCAGCCATTCCCGTTGCATGGACAGCTCGACGCAGTAAGCCGGCACGCTTTTCTCACACGCGCGCCGTGCCTCTTCTTTCCGCGCCTCGACTTCCTCGCGGCTGAGCCCCGCAGCCCGCTCCCGCACTTTCCTGCGTACCGCCTCATCGGACTCGAACATTCTTCTTCCCCATTCAGTAGCGGGTCTCACCGGGGCACCCAGAGAAACAGCGGGAGAGGCCGCTGTCTAGCGGATTTGCGACGTCAACCATCCAGATACGGGGAAGCCTCTCTCTGGTGCGGACAGATGTGCGACTCGGCTAAGTCGTCGCGGACCGAAGAGGCTCCACGGCGCTCCACAGCCTCCAGGGCACCCCATCTGAACTGCGGGTACGCGGCATCGGGCGCCAGCACGGACGGGTCTCTGCCACGTCCGGGTGACGGCGGGGCTGTTGTTGATGTCGAGAACCTGCCAGAGGATGACGCCTGTTCCTGCTGGACTGGTGGACACACTCCGCATGTGCAGCCCAACTCAGGACGGAATTCATGTCCACAACAACCACCCCTTCTGTCCAATCCCCCGCACCATCAGGCCGCTCGCCCTTGATTTCCTGGCTGGCCGTCATTTCCGTGATGCTGGGGATCTTCGCCATCGTCACCACCGAAATCCTGCCGATCGGCCTGCTCACCTCGATCGGATCGAGCTTCACCATCTCGGACGGAATGGCTGGTCTCATGATGACCATGCCCGGGTTCCTGGCCGCGATTTCGGCCCCGCTGGTCACGGTGACCACGGGGCGGATCGACCGACGGGTCATGCTGGGTGTGTTCATCCTCCTGTTGGCGCTGGCCAATTTCCTCGCCGCCGTCGCGCCGAACTATTGGCTGGTCCTCGTCTCCCGCGTCATGGTGGGGGTTACCATCGGCGGCTTCTGGTCCATCGGGGCCGGCCTGGCCGGGCAGCTGGTGCCCGCCAAGTCCGTGGGCCGCGCGACCTCGGTGATCTTCTCCGCGGTGCCGCTCGGCTCGGTGCTCGGGGTACCGCTGGGCACGTTCATCGGTGATGTCGCGGGCTGGCGGATCGCCTTCCTCGCCATGGGCGGCTTCACGCTGGCCGTCCTCGCCCTGCTGCTGGTGGTGGTCCCGCCGCTCCCCGCCGACCAGGCGACCCGCCTCGACGTCCTCGGCGGCATGCTCCGCAGTGTCAACACCCGCTTCGCCCTGGTCATGACCTTCCTCGTCGTGCTCGCCCACTTCGGCACGTACACCTACGTCACACCGTTCCTGGAGCAGGTGACCCACGCGGGCTCGGGGCTCATCACGGTCTACCTGCTCATCTACGGAGCGGCCGGCATCGCCGGCAACTTCTTCGGCGGATCCACGGTGGGGCGCTATCCGCGGGCCACCTTCGCCGCGGCCGCCGCGCTGATCGCCGCCGCGACCCTGCTCCTGCCCGTCCTCGGCACGTCGGACGCCGGAGCGGTGGCCCTGCTGATCGTCTGGGGCGCCGCCTACGGAGCCGTGCCGGTCTGCTCCCAGACCTGGTTCTCCAAGGCCGCGCCCGACTCCCCCGAGGCGTCCTCCGTCCTGTTCACCGCCTCCTTCCAGGCCACCATCTCCATCGGAGCCCTGGTCGGAGGGGCTGTCCTGGACCGCTCCTCACCCTCGACCGTCATGACGCTGGGCGGCCTGGCCGCCGTCCTGATGGTGCTCGTGGCCTGGGCCCACCGGGCAGGGAAGTACACCTGGCCCAAGGCCTCGTAGCCGCACCGCGCCGAGTCCGGCCGGCCTGCCCGGCATCCGCCCCACAGCGTTCAACCGCTCGTCCGGTCGCCCCGCCCCGGCGGCCGGGCGGGCGGCGCCTCCCCGTCCCTTCCTCGGACCACCTCGATGAGCCAGGTGCTCACCACCGCCTATCTAAGGAGACCGTCGCTTATGTGCGGCATTGCGGGCTGGATAGATTACGGGCGCGACCTCACCCAGGAGCGCGCCATCGTCGACGCCATGACGCAGACGATGGCGTGCCGCGGTCCTGACGCCGAAGGGGTGTGGATCGACCGGCACGCCGCCATCGGGCACCGCCGGCTCTCCGTCATCGACCTGGAGGGCGGGCGTCAGCCGATGGCCGCCGAGCGGGACGGGCGTACGTTGGCGGTGCTGACCTTCAGCGGCGAGATCTACAACTACCGCGAGCTGAGGGCGGATCTGATCTCCCGCGGACACCGCTTCCGCACCGAGAGCGACACCGAGGTGGTCCTCCAGGGGTACCTGGAGTGGGGCGAGGGCGTCGTCGACAAGCTCAACGGCATGTTCGCCTTCGGCATCTGGGACGTCCGGACCCAGGAACTGCTCCTGGTACGTGACCGGATGGGCGTCAAGCCGCTGTACTACTTCCCCACCGCGGACGGCGTCCTGTTCGGCTCGGAGCCCAAGGTCATCCTCGCCAACCCGGAGATCCCGCGCCGGGTGAACACGAACGGCCTGCGCGAACTGCTCGACATGGTGAAGACCCCCGAGCACGCCATCTTCACCGGCATGCACGAGATCCGGCCGGGACACACGGTCCGCGTCCGCCGCCAGGGGCTCGTCAAGCGCCGCTACTGGGCACTTGAGGCCCGAGAGCACACGGATTCCCTCGAGACGACCATCGACACGGTCCGGGGGCTCCTCGAGGACACCGTCAGTCGGCAGCTCATCTCCGACGTACCGCTGTGCAGCCTGCTGTCCGGCGGGCTGGACTCCTCCGCCGTCACCGCGCTGGCGGCCAAGGCGCTGGCCGCCGAGGGCGCCGGACCGGTGCGGTCGTTCTCGGTCGACTTCGTCGGCGCCGCGGAGAACTTCGTCCCGGACCCGCTGCGGAGCACCCCGGACGCCCCGTTCGTCCGCGACCTGGCCCAGCACGTGGCGGCGGAGCACAAGGAGATCCTGCTCAACAGCGACAACCTGAGCGACCCCGACGTCCGGGCCGCGGTCCTCGCCGCCACCGACCTGCCGCCCATGTGGTACGGCGACCTGTGGCCCTCCCTCTACCTTCTCTTCAAGGCGGTACGGGAGCGGTCCACCGTGGCCCTGTCCGGTGAATCGGCCGACGAACTCTTCGGCGGGTACAGCTGGTTCCACGACCCCGAGGTCCTCACGGCCGAGACGTTCCCCTGGCTGACCACGACACCGGGACCCTTCTACGACGGGACCCCGCTGTTCGACGGGGGGCTGCTGAGCACGCTCGATATCCCCGGCTACCGGCGGTCGAGCTACGGCGACGCCATCGCCGAAGTGCCGGTCCTGCCGGGCGAGACGGGCCTGGAGAAGCGGATGCGGGAGATCAGTTACCTCAACCTGACGCGCTTCCTCAACACCCTCCTCGACCGCAAGGACCGTATGAGCATGGCGGTCGGTCTTGAGGTCCGCGTACCGTTCTGCGACCACCGGCTGGTGGAGTACGTGTTCAACGCCCCGTGGGCCATGAAGACCTTCGACGGGCGGGAGAAGAGCCTGCTGCGTGCGGCCACCCGCGACGTGCTGCCCGAGTCGATCGTGCAGCGGGTGAAGGCGCCGTACCCGAGCACGCAGGACTCCGGGTACGAGAAGAAGCTCCGCGACCGGCTCGCGGAGGTGCTCGGCGGCGGCGACGCACCCATCCTGCCGCTCCTCGACAAGGAGCGGGTCCGCGGCCGCCTCGACGGCAGCATCAGCACCGCCAGCACCCAGATCACCCGGATCGACCTGGAGGTTCCGCTCTGGCTCAACGCCTGGCTGGAGTCCTACGGCGTCACGGTCGACCTGTGAGCGCGGATTCCGCATAGCCGTGCGGTCCGCCGACCGCACGGCACCTACTCTCCCGGTGGCCTCTGAATCCCCCGTCGGGGCCACCGGGTCTCTTCACGTGAGCGAACGACGCGGTATCCGGCTCCGATCACCCGGAAGGCATTCCACGATGGCCGCTGCGAGACCGTACCCTCCGTCCGCGCGATCGGCTCCGCCGCCGGACGACCGGCCCGGCGAAGTGGCCGAACTGGCCGCCCACCTGGGCCGTCTCATCGGTCGGTTACGGGCCCTGGATCTGAGCGGTGTGGCCCCGGCTCCCGTCTTCCGGGCCCCGGCCGGTCCCGCTCCCACCACCCCGGGGCCCCTCGATGCAGCCCTTTGAACTCACCATCGAGCACGCGGCGGCGGCCATCGCGGCACGCACCCTGTCCCCCGTCGAACTCGTCGACTCCGTGCTGGACCGGTGCGAGGCGGTCGAGCAGCGGCTGCACGCGTACGTCACGGTCGTGGCGGACCGCGCACGCCAGGACGCGCGGCGGGCGGAGAAGGAGATCCGCGACGGTCTCCATCGCGGACCGCTGCACGGCATCCCGTACGGCCTCAAGGATCTGTTCGATGTCTCCGGGATCCCGACCACGGCCAGTTCCCGCGTCTGGGCGGACCGTATGCCCGACGGGGACAGCACGGTGGCCACGCGGCTCACGGCCGCCGGCGCGATCCTGATCGGCAAGACCCACACCCACGAGTTCGCCTACGGACTGCTCACTCCGCAGACAGCCAATCCTTGGCACGCGGATGCCATCGCCGGAGGGTCGAGCGGCGGTTCGGCGGTCGCGGTGGCGGCCGGGTCGGCGCTGTTCGCGCTGGGTACCGACACCGGAGGCTCGATCCGCATCCCGGCGGCGCTCAACGGCATGGTCGGCCTGAAGCCCACGTACGGTCTGGTCTCCCGGCACGGGGTGGCGCCCCTGGCGTGGTCCCTGGACCACGTCGGCCCCATCGCCAGGACCGTCCGGGACACCGCCACCGTCCTGAGCGCGCTGGCCGGCCACGATCCGTCCGACCCCGCCAGCGCCACCGCTCCGGCCCACTCGCCCGCGGCACACCCGGCGGGCCCGCGGGGGCTGCGGGGGCTGCGCGTCGGCGTGCCCGACACCTATTACTTCGACCGTGTCGATCCGCAGGTGGAGGCGGCCGTCCGGGAAACGGTCGAGCTGCTGCGGAAGCTCGGGGCCGCGGTGACGCCCGTGAAGCTGCCCCTGGTCGAGCACATGGAGGCCACGCAGTGGGGCCTGATGGCCCCCGAGGCGTCGGCGGTCCACGAGGAGACCCTGCGCGCGGCGCCCCACCTCTACGGCCCGGACATCCGGCTGCTTCTGGAGGCGGGAAGCCAGGTGTCCGCCCTGGACTACCTGCGCGCCCAGCGCACCCGGTCCCTCATCAGCGACGCCTGGATCCGGCTCTTCGGCAGCATCGACGTGCTGATCGCCCCCACCTCCCCCATCACGGCGGCACGGCGCGGCCAGGAGACCGTGCGCTGGCCGGACGGCGTGACCGAGACGGTCACCGACGCCTACGTCAGGCTCTCCTCCCCCGCCAACATCACCGGATTCCCCGCGCTCTCCCTGCCGGTCGGCAGGGACTCCGCAGGACTCCCCATCGGTGCCCAGTTGATCGCCGCGCCCTTCTCGGAGTCCGTCCTCTTCCGGGTGGGAACAGTCATCGAGGAACAGCGCACGGACGCGGGCGTGCCCCGGACGGTCGCCATCCACGATTCCTCAGACTCCTGAGGCAGCACCCGGAGGCTTACTCGTGAACCCTGAGTTCGTTCCGTCCCCCGAGGTACTCCCCGAGGCCTTCTACCACGAGCTGGGGGGCGGCCGGTACGAGAGCACCCCAGCCACCGCGGGCCCGTGGAGCGCGAAGTCCCAGCACGCCGGGCCCCCTTCGGCCCTGGTGGGGCACGCGATGGAGCGGCACGTCCCCCGGCCGGGCATGAGGATCGCCCGTATGACCGTGGAGCTGTTGCGGCCGGTGCCGGTCGGGGACCTGACGGTCACGGTGCGCACGGTCAGGTCCGGCGGCAGCGTCGAGGTCCTCGAAGGGGAGATCACGGCGGTCGGCGAGACGGTGCTGCTGGCCCGGGCCTGGAGGCTGGTCGCCAGCCCGCCGTACACGCCCTCGCTGGGGCCCGTCCCGCCCGCCCCGGCCCTGCCAGGACCGCAGCCGCCGCACACCATGGCGGACGCCCATCTGGACGGCTACATCGCGGCGATGGAGTGGCGGTTCGAGGACGGCCGGGGCTTCGACTCGCTCGGTCCTGGCACCGCCTGGGCCCGCCAGCGGATCCCCCTGGTGGCCGGTGCCCCGGACTCTCCGCTGACCAGGGCGCTCACGGTGGCCGACAGCAGCTGGGCCGTCGGCTTCGAACTGGACCACCACACGAATCTCGTCATCAACACCGATGTGACCCTCGCCCTGCACCGCGATCCCGTCGGGGAATGGCTGTGCCTGCGCTCGCACACCGAGGCCGGCCCCGGCGGTTCGGGGCTGGCCCTCGGGCAGCTCGACGACGAACTGGGGAGCTGCGGGCGGGTGTTGCAGACCTTGCTGGTCACCGAACGGCGCGACCGGCCGTGACCGGCCGCGCCGGGAGGCCGCCCCACGGCGGAGCGCGGCGCGCGCCCCGCCGGGTGCCGTCCGGACCCGGGAGGTCAGCCGGGCCATTCGACGAGCAGGCTCCGTGGGCCGCGGAAGGAGACGTTGGCGGGGAAGTCGAAGTCCTGGTCCTGCGTCAGCCGCATGTCCGGCGCCCGCTGCGCCAGCAGATCGAGGGCGATCCGGGCTTCCATCCGCGCCAGCGGCGCCCCGATGCAGTAGTGGATGCCCTTGCCGAAGGCGAGGTGGCGACGGGAGTCGCCCCGGTGGATGTCGAAGGTCTCCGGGTCCTCGAAGTGCTTCGGGTCCCGGTTGGCCGCGCCGAGCAGGATGAGGACCTTGGCCTCGGCGGGGATCTCGACCCCGCCGACGTCCACCGCCCGGGTGGTGACACGCCGCCAGGCGGGGATGCTGCTGTCGTAGCGCAGCAGCTCCTCGACCGCCTTGGAGATGAGTCCGCGGTCGGAGCAGATCGCGGCCCACTGCTCGGGGTTGGCCAGCAGCTGGCGGATCGCGTTGCCGGTGAAGCTGGTCGTGGTCTCATGGCCGGCGAAGCTGAGCCCGTAGGCGACGTTGGTGATGTCTTCGAGCGACAGCGCGTCGGGGTTCTCCTCGCGGATCCGGATCAGGTCGCTGGTGAAGTCGTCCACCGGACGCGCGGCCCGCTCGGCCACGAAGTTCTCGCAGTACTCCCAGTAGTGCGTCATGTTCGTGGCGATCTCGCGCTGCTCGTCGCCGCTCGGACGGCCCCAGCTGAACGCGATGCGGTTGCCGCACCAACTCTTCAGCATGTCCATGTCCTCATCCGGGAATCCGATGAACGTGAAGATCATGTACGCGGGCAGCGGATAGGTCAGCGCGCTCACCAGGTCCACCTGTCCGGGCTTGATGGCGTCCACGAGTTCCGTGGCCTTGGCCCAGACTTTCGGCTCCAGCGCGGCGATCCGCCGCGGTGAGAAGCCTGTCATGTTGTGCTTTCGAATGCGGGTGTGCCGGGGCGGGTCGCAGTCCGACATCACCGGATAGGCGCGAAACCCTTTCTTCAGAATATCCTGCGCCTCCGCCGACATGGGGAAGACCGGCTTCTGTCCGACCGCCGCGGAAAACGTTCCCGGGTCCTTGAGAACAGCCTCGATGTCGTCGTACCGGGTTATCACCCACATATCGATGGCCGCCGCATAGAACGCCGGAGCTTCCTCCCTCACCGCGGTATGTATCGGATACGGGTCGGCTATGTATTCGTCGCCAAGCGGGTCGAAACCGTGATGCACCGGGCATCCCGTAGTCGCATCCATCGGCGTCATTGCACAACCTCCTCGACTTGGTTCCACAAGTCTCCGCCATGACCGTCGAATTGAAAACGGAAGAATCATGAAGCGTGTTATGGGATTCCCTAATGACTGAACGGATCAGTCTGCGCCGGCTGCACGCCTTCGTGGCCTGTGCCGAGGCCGGAACCATGACGGGAGCGGCGCGGCAACTGTTCGTGTCGCAAGGGGCGGTGTCGGTCGCGATCGCCCAGCTGGAACGCCAGATCGGTGTGCAGCTGCTCCTTCGTTCCAAGGCGAAGGGGCTCACGCTCACCGACGCCGGCCGGCGCCTTTTGCCGGACGCCCGGGCCCTGCTGGCCCGGGCCGACGAACTTCAGGCGGGAATGCGGGACTTGGGGCACGCCCCGTCGGGCCGTCTGGTGATCGGCTGCTTCACCACCATTGCCCCGTTCCTGCTGCCCCGGGTCCTGGAGGAGTTCCAGGCCAGCCACCCCCGGGTGACCCTGGACTTCGTGGAGGGCTCCCTCACCGATCTCCAGCAGCGCCTGCTGGAAGGGGAATGCGAGGTGGCCGTTCTCTACGGCGTCGACATACAGGCCGGCATCGACTACGACACGCTCTACCCGACCACGCCGTACGTCCTGCTGCCGGCCGCTCATCCACTGGCGGCGAAGGGGGAGATCCGGCTGGCCGACCTCGCCGACCACGACATGATCGCGCTCGATGTCCCGCCCAGCCTGCGCTACTTCAATGAGGTGCTGAGCTCCGCCGGGGTGTCCCCCCGCATCCGGCACCGCACGGAGAGCTTCGAAATGGTGCGGAGCCTCGTCGCCCGGGGTGTCGGCTACTCGCTGCTCATCCAGCGCCCCATCGCGGACGTCAGCTACGAGGGGCGCGGCCTGGTGATCCGCCGGATCCAGGACGACGTACGACCGCTGGATGTCGTGCTGGCCCGGCCCGCGGGTGTCCGGCTGACGGGCCGGGCCGCCGCCTTCACCGCGTTCTGCCACGCCTCGGCGGCGCGCCGGTAGCGAAGTGCCGGACCGCGGCCGCCGCGCGACGGCCGCGGTCCGCCGGGACACGCGTACTCCCCCGCTCCGGGTGCGGAGCGGGGGAGTACGGGTGGAACGGGCACTCCGGCGGAGCGGCGACGGCGCGCGTTCCCTACGGCGTCAGGCGTACAAAACGCGCGGACGCCTCGTCGAGCGCGGCCACGAGGCGGTGCACGAGGGAGTCCGGGACGTCGCTGTCGACGGACATGGCCGCCATCGCCCTGCCGTCGGACCGGGCGACCGCCATATCGGCGATGTTGACGCCGGCGGTACCGAGGATCTGTCCCGCCTTGCCGATGGCCCCGGGTTCATCGGTGTACCAGAGGAAGAGCATGCGGCCCGTCAGGCCCAGATCGATCTCGTGCTCCCCGACCTCCACGAGCTTGTGGGTGCGCTTTTGACCGGACAGCGCGCCGGCCACGGCCAGGGACGTGCCATCGGGCAGTACGCCGCGGATCGCGAGGGCGCTGCACTGGGCGGGGCTCTCGGAACTGGTCGCGAAGCGCACGAAGACACCGGTCTCGCGAGCGAGCTCCGCCGCGTTCACCAGCGAGAGCGGCAGGGGGGTGAGCCGGGCGAGGACCCCTTTGAGCACGCCGGCCCGCAGGACCGTCACGTCATGGCGGGTCACCTCGCCGCGGACCTCGACCTCCAGTTGCGTGACCGTCCGGCGTCCCGCGAGTTCCGTGAAGAGGCGGCCGAGGTCGTCGGCGAGCGCCAGGTAGGGACGCACCTCGTCCGCGACGGGGCCGCCCGGGGCGTTCACCGCGTCGGGCACCAGTTCCCCCTCAAGGACCCGGCGCACCGCGTGGGCCACGGCCGTCCCTGCTCTCTCCTGCGCCTCGTGGGTCGAGGCACCGAGATGCGGGGTGACCACCACGTTGTGCAGTCCGAACAGCGGGGAGGCGGTGCACGGCTCCACCGCGAACACGTCCAGCCCGGCTCCGGCGACGCGTCCGTCCTTCAGCGCCGCGGCCAGCGCGTCCTCGTCCACGATGCCGCCGCGCGACGCGTTGACGATCCGCACGGAGCTCTTGACGAGGGCCAGTTCGCGCTCGCCGATGAAGCCGGCCGTCTCCGGTGTCCTGGGCAGGTGCACGGTGACGAAGTCGGCCTGCCGGAGCAGTTCGTCGAGCGGGACGAGACGTGCGCCCGCGTGCAGGGACCGCTCCTTCGTGGCGTAGGGGTCGTGGGCGAGGATCCGCATGCCGAACGCGGACATCCGCTGCGCCACCAGGGTGCCGATGCGGCCGAGCCCGATGACGCCCAGGGTCTTGTCCGCCAGTTCGACACCGGTGTACTTCCGGCGGTCCCACGCGCCGCTCTTGAGCGAGAAATCGGCCTGCGGGATGGTGCGGGCGGTGGACAGCAGCAGTCCGCAGGCGAGTTCGGCGGCGCTGACCACGTTGGCCCGGGGGGCGTTGACGACCAGGACGCCGGCCTTGGTGGCCGCCGGGACCTCGATGTTGTCCAGGCCGACGCCGGCCCGTGCCACCACCCTGAGACGGCGCGCGGCGTCGATCACCTGGGCGTCCACCCGGGTGGCGCTGCGCACCAGCAGGGCGTCCGCGTCGGCGACGGCGGCCAGCAGCGCCGCCCGGTCGGTCCCGTCGCAGTGCCGGACGTCGAGGTCCGGGCCGAGCGCGGTGATCGTGGCGGGCGAGAGTTCTTCGGCTATGAGGACTGCGGGCTTGGCCATGGTGAGAACTCGATCCGTGAAAGGCGCGCGGGGCGGAAGGGTCGAAGGGGACGGCGGAAGCGGTACCGGCGGCGATCGGCTCAGGTGGTGGACGGCGCGGGAACGGCGTCCACCACCGCGTGGTCGGCGGCGAGCGGGGCATGACCGCGCGCACCGCCGGGAAGGCCCAGGCCGTCGAAGACCTCCCGGTCCGCCGTGCGGAAGGCGCTGAGCTCCTCCGGCAGATCGTCCTCGTAGAAGACCGCCTCGACGGGGCAGACCGGCTCGCACGCCCCGCAGTCCACGCACTCGTCCGGCTGGATGTACAGCTTGCGCGGGCCCTCGTAGATGCAGTCGACCGGGCACTCCTCCAGACATGCCTTGTCCTTGATGTCCACGCAGGGTTGAGCGATGACGTATGCCATGGGTGTCTCCGGTGTCAGCGTTCGGTCGGGGGTCAGCCGGCCACGGTCCAGGTGTCGTTGCCCGCGAGCAGCGCGCCCAGGTCGCCCTTGCCGTGCAGTTCGTGGGCCGCGTCGAGCTGGTCGGCCATCAGCGTGTCGTAGACGGGGCGTGCCACCGACCGGAAGATGCCGATGGGGGTCCGGTGGAGGGTGTCGGGGTCGGCGAGCCGGGAGAGGGCGAAGGCCGTCGCGGGCGAGGCGGCGTGGGCGTCGTGGACGAGGACGCGGGACTCGTTCTCGTCGGTGTCGGTGACGACCGCGAGGTCGCCGGTGGCCGGGTCGCGGACGACCGCCTTGCCGAGCCCGGCCCCGAAGCGGATCGGCT
>NZ_MUNF01000048.1:307-10400 GCF_002154555.1 Streptomyces murinus | reverse complement strand
GCAAGCAGCCGGGCGCCCGGCAGGCGGGTGAGATCACGATCACCCGGGGACTCGACAAGTCCAGCGAGTTCACCAAGTGGATCAAGGAAACCCTGAACAACGGTGCCGTCGACACCGCCCGGCAGAACCTGACCATCGAGATCAAGGACTCCAAGGGCGAGACGGTGCGCCGGATCCAGCTGATGCAGGGCTGGGCCTCCCGCTGGGAGGGTCCCTCCCTCAAGGCGGGCGAGTCCGCGGCGGCGACCGAGACGGTCACCATCGTGTTCGAGGAGATCGTCGTCGAATGAGGCGCCGTACGGTGACGGCGGGCAGCCTGGAGGAGATCCTCGACGCGACGGCGCCCGCCCCGGCCCCCGAGC
Organism: Streptomyces murinus; assembly: GCF_002154555.1. Lineage (GTDB taxonomy): Bacteria > Actinomycetota > Actinomycetes > Streptomycetales > Streptomycetaceae > Streptomyces > Streptomyces murinus. The sequence goes on along the minus strand of NZ_MUNF01000048.1, from coordinate 10,038 downwards.
AGTCGCCGGCCCCGGCGCCACCGTCCGGCCCTCCGGCCACGCGTGACCACGGGCTGCGCACCGAGTTCGAGTTCGAGCTGCCGCGCGGGTACGTGGACGAGTCGGGCACGCTGCACCGCAGCGGCTCGATGCGGCTCGCCACGGCCCGTGACGAGCTGCGCCCGCAGATCGATCTGCGGGTCAAGGAGAACCCCGCGTACCTCAGTGTGGTGCTGCTGAGCCAGGTGATCACCCGGCTCGGCACCATCACCGATGTGCACGCGGGCGTCGTGGAGCGGATGTACGCCACCGACGTCGCCTTCCTCCAGGACTTCTACCGCCGGGTCAACAGCGAGGGCCACACCCGCGCGGCGGTGACCTGTCCGCACTGCGAGGGCGGCTTCGAGGTCGACCTCTCGGGTGGGCGCCTGGGGGAATCGTGACGTACGCGCTTCCCCGGCTCCGGGAGGAAGTCGCGTACATCGCCTATCACTTCCACTGGCAGCGCGAGGAGATCCTCGATCTCACCCATGCGGAGCGCCGTCAGTGGGTGGGCGAGATCGCTCGTATCAACGCCCGTATGAACGAGGGTGGTTGAGGTCATGGCGTGGTGGGATGTACGCCGCCGACGGGACCGGGCCGCCGACATCGCGTCGGCGGCCCCGTCGGGTCCGTCCGGCCCGGGCCCGGCCGGCTCCGAGCCGTCGCGGGCCGCTTCGGCGATGCCCGGGGGCTCCCTGCCCGGGGACTTTGACGGCGGTTGGCGCCGGGTCGCGCCGCCGTCGCTGACCGTGGCGCGCGCGCCACTCGGCGTCAGCGACGGCCTCACCTTCCGCGACGGCCTCACCTCCTGGCAGAACCCCGCCTTCGACTCGGGCCTCGGCCATGGGCTGCTGCCCTCGGCACCAATGGGCCTGGTGCACGGTGTGACGCGCCCTGCCGTCCAGCGCTCGGAGTACGGCTCCGGCGGGCCGCTGCTGCTGCGTTCGCTGCCGGAGCCCGGCGGCGAGGAGGCGGGCGACGGCGCCGATTCCGCCCTGGCACAGGTCCAGCGGGTGGTGCGCGCGGACGGTCAGGGCGCCGGAGAGGTACGGCGGCCGACGGCCAAGTCGGCACGGCCGCAGTCTGTTTCGCCTTCGCCGGGCGCGGAGCGTGCGGTGGCCGACGGTGCGGGACGAGTGACCGGACCGGAGCTTCCGGTGGTACGGCGGGTCGCCGTGGTGCCGAATGCTCCGGGTGCCGGAACCACGCCCCGGAGTACGGCGGTCGAACCGGGCCGGGCGGGCGCGGTACGACCGCGACCGCTGGGCCCCTCGCTGACCGTGGCGCGGCGGGTGGCGACCGGGCCGGTACGGCGGGTCACCGCGGTACGACCGGTGCCGGCCGCCGGTGTCGAGGCCGGTACCGGTGCCGCGGGTGCCGGTGTCGCGGGTGCCGCTACGGTTCAGCGCGCCGCCGCTCCCGGGCGAGCGCCTGGGCGCGCTCCGTTGGGTGCGCCGATGACCGAACTTCCGTCCACGGCTGCTCCGTTGGCCGTCGACGGTCCACCGCCGTCCCGTTCCGTCACGGCCGGTGCGCCATCGTCGAGCGCTCCGGTGCTGCCGGTGGTGCAGCGCCGGGTGGATGCTCCCGAGACCGGCGCAGGGGAGGCCGTTGCGGCGCCGCGTGTCGTCGCGGCCGACGCGCGGACGGACGCCGGTGCGCAGGCCCCTGCCGTACAGCGCCGGGCGGACGGCTCCGGTTCCGGTCCGGCCGACACTCGGGCGGCGTCCAGGCCACTGCTTCCCGAGGTCCAGCGGCACGTGGACGCCGCTGCCGACAAGGCGCCCGAGACGCCCCGCGCCGCCGAGGTCCAGCCGTCGGCCGACCCGGTGCTGCCGGTCGTACAGCGTCAGGCGGAGGCTCCCGTCTCCACGGGGAACGAACTCCCGGCCGCCGAGGCACAAAAGCTCTCCCGGGACGTCACTCCCGCGCCCTCCCGGCCGTTGCTCCCCGAGGTGCAGCGTCTGGTGGACACTCCGGGCTCCGCCGGGAACGCGAGTCCGGCCGCGCCCGGTCTGCCGGCCACCGGTACTCCTGGGGCTTCCGGCACGGCCGACACTCAGTCCCCGGCGGGACCCGCGCTGCCCGTCGTACAGCGCCAGACGGACACCGCGGACGCCACCCCCGCCGCCGCCCGGCCGGGCTCCGGGCCCGCGCCGTCCGTCGTACAGCGCGCGGTGGACGTCTCCGAGGCCGCCCGGCCGACAGCCAAGCCGTTGCTCCCCGGAACACAGCACCGGGTGGACGCGCCGGCCCCGGCCGGGGCCGAACTGCCCGCCGTGAACGGGCCGGTACTGCCCGTCGTACAGCGCCAGGTGGAGGCTCCCGGCCCCGAGGTGCCCGCCAAGCCGCTGCTCTCGGCGGTGCAGCGCCAGGTGGACGCGTCCGGCTCCGCCGAAAAGGAACGTCCCGCCACGGCTCCCCGACCGGCCGCCGCCGCCGAGCCGACGCCCGGGCCGGTGCTGCCCGTCGTACAACGTCAGACGGACGCTTCCGCGCTGTCCGGCCCCTCGACCGCGCCGACGACGCGCCCCGGGTCCTCGGCCGGCCCGACGACGCGACCCGGCGCCGCCGGTCCGGCCGTATCCGAAGGACCCGCGCCGTCCCGCCGTACCGAGCGGACCGGACCGTCCGGAGCCCGTGCCCGTGGCGGTCTGGGCGCGCCCCTGTCCGCGCTGCCGCCGACCGCCGCCCCGCGCGGCCCGGTCGACGCCGGTGGCCGTCCGGCCCAGCCCTACGTCCAGCGGGTCGCGGCGGGGCAGGAGGCGCTACGGGCCTCCATGGCGCCCCTCCTGGGGACGGCAGCCACCGGCAGCCCCGCACCCACGGCCAACTCCTCCGCCCCGACGTCCCCTTCGGCGCCCGCCGAGGGATCCGCACCGGCCACTCCCCTGGTGACCCGGGCCGTGGCACAGCCGGGCCCCTCGGCCATGGACGCCCCCGGTGTCGTCCAGCGCGCGGCGTCCACCGGACCCGCGAAACCGGGACCCACGCAACCGGGACCCGCACGGCGTACGAACACCGCGCGCCCTGTCGTCGTGGCCCGTGCCCTCGCCGAGCCCCCGCGGACCGTGCGCGGCACCGCCCGCTCGCTCCTCTCCGGCCGCCCCCTCACCCTCAACACCCGTGCGCCGGAGGGCATGCCGCGCCCGCCGCAGGCCGACTCCCCCGGCGCTCCCGCCAAGCCCCCGGTCGTGGCGGCCTCCTGGCACCGTGAGCCCGCCCCGGAAACGGCGCGACCGGCCACCCCCGGGGCACCCCCGGTCCAGAGGGCTGTCCCAACTCGCCCGAAACTTCCCGTCGTACGCCCGGACACCACCGTCCAGCGGTCGGCAGCCGGTGCCGCCCTGCCCCTGACCGAGGCGCAGGCTCCCCCGCTCCAGGCGGCGCCGTCCCCGGCGTCGCTCACACCGCCCGGCGGGCTGCCCGTACCCGTGGTGCGGATGACCCGGCCGGTGGAGCCGACTCCCGTGGTTCCGGGCGGCGTTCAGGTCGATGTCGTACAGCGGGACGCGAAAGGGGCGGCCGGCGGCACGTCCGCGCGCAATCGTCCGCGGTCGGTCTCCGCCCCGGCGTCCTTCCCCGCGCCGGGCACGCCGGCCGACAAGAAGGAGGCCGCGCCGCAGGACCCGGGTGTCGACCTGGAGGACCTGGCGCGGCGGCTGCTCGACCCGTTGGCCCGGCTGCTGCGGGCCGACATGCGGCGGGGACGGGAACGCGCCGGACGCCCCTACGACGGACGGCGCTAGCGGACATGGAACGGATGGCCCACGGATGACGGACAACATCTTCGCGACGAGCGTGTTCTTCCGGCTCCAGATCGGCGGCAATGATCTGGGTGCCTTCCACACGTGCTCAGGCATGGGCGCGCAGGTGGAGATGGAGAGTTACGCGGAGGGCGGCAACAACGGCTTCACCTGGCAGCTGCCGGGCCGGGTCACCTGGTCCAACATCACACTGACCAGGCCGGTCACCGCCGACACGATGAAGATCAGCCGCTGGCTCGACCAGACGCTGCGCCGGGTGGAGCCCAAGGACGGGGAGATCGTGGCGCTGAAACCGGATCTGTCGCGGATCATCAGCTGGCAGGTGCTCGGCATCGTGCCGGTGCGCTGGGAGGGCCCGTCCTTCGACCCGGCCAACTCGCAGGCGGCGCTGGAGACGCTGGAGATCGCCCACGAGGGCCTGCGCCCCTCCTGACCCCGCGACCGGTACCCGCCCGCTCACCTCGATCCGTACGAAAGGAGTTCCCGGTATGTCCTCCGCCGCCCGCACCAGCCGTGCCCGGGCCCAACTGACCCTGAAGGAACCCCCTTCGGCGGTCGGCGCGAAGCCCGGCGGGACCATCGCACAGCTCAATCTCCAGTTCAACCCGTCCACCCTGCAACTGCGCAAGTCCACCACCTGGCGGCGCACCCCCTCCCGGATGGCCGGGCAGTCGGCGCTGCCGGAGTTCGTGGGCAGCGGGCCGCGGGAGCTGAGCCTGGACGTCTTCCTCGACGCGACGTCGACGCACGACGACTCGGTCGAGCAGGCGGTGGAGAAGCTGATGAAGGCCTGCGTGCCGACACCGGCGAGCCTCGCCCGCAAGAAGCCCGCGAGCCCCTGGGTGCGGTTCGAGTGGGGTACGGCCCGCACCACCTCGTTCGACGGGGTGATGTCCGGGCTCTCGGTGACGTACACGCTGTTCGACGTGGACGGCAAGCCGCTGCGGGCGACCTGTTCGCTCTCCGTGGAGGAGGCGAGCGTCGACCCGGCGGGGCAGAACCCCACCTCGGGCGCGCGCACCGCCCGCAGCACGCACACGATCGTGGCCGGGGACAGTCTGGCGCTGCTGGCCTGGCGGGAGTACGGCGACGCCACGGCCTGGCGGGTGATCGCCGAGGCGAACGGGATCGACGACCCGATGGACCTGCCGCCCGGCACCGAACTGGTGGTGCCGGCGCTCGGGGACGCGGGCGGTGAGGAGGAGCGGTGACGACACCCGAGGCGCGGGGCGGCCGGTCGTTCGCGGCGGACCCCGTCGTGGAGGCGCCCGGTGAGCTGCCGCAGATCTGGGCGGCGCAGCTGGTGAGTTGTGTGGTGGACGAGAACGTGGGGCTGCCGGACACGGCGGTGCTCACCTATCGCGACCCCGACAACGAGTTCCTGAAGTCGACCGGCATCACGCTCGGCACACCGCTGAAGGTGTCGGTGGTGACGGTCGCCGGGCAGGCGCGCGAGCAGTTGTTCAACGGCGAGGTCACGGCGGTGGAGATCGACCGGGACGGCACCGGCTCGTTCACGGTGGTGCGCGCCTACTCCAAGGCGCACCGGCTCCAGCGCGGCCGGAAGGTGGTGGCGTACCGGAACATGACGGCCGCCGCCATCGTGCGCAAGGTGGCCGCGGGCGCGGGGCTGCCGGTGGGGAAGGTGGAGGCCGCGCCGGTCACCTACAAGCAGCTGTCGCAGGCCAACGTCTCCGACTGGGACTTCCTCCAGTACCTGGCGGGCGAGAGCGGCGCTCAGGTGCGGGTGGACGACAAGGGGGTGCTCCAGTTCACCCGGCCCGAGCCGGCGTCGGGGGCGCCCGCGCCGTCCACCCCGGCGACGCAGAGCCCGATGGTGCTGGAGTACGGGCGCAATCTGCTGGCGCTGCGGGCGGCCCTGTCCGGCGCGGACGGCGCGTCCCAGGTGGAGGTGCGCGGCTGGGACGTCACCACCAAGACGCCGCTGGTGGCCCGGCAGCCGTCGGTGACCAGCAAGACGGTACAACCGGGGCTGTCCCCGTCGCTGGCGTCCACGTTCGGGGCGAGCGCCAAGCTGACGGTGACCGACACCCCGTACCGTACGCAGGCCGAGACGACGGCGGCCGCGACGGCGATCTCCGCGCAAGTGGCGTCCGCCTTCGGCGAGTTGGAAGTGGTGGTGGAGGGCAGTCCGCGGCTGCGGGCCGGGGTGCCGGTGGCGCTCGGCAATGTCGGGCCCGCCTTCTCCGGCCGGTACACGGCGACCGCCGTGCACCACAGCCTGGACCCGCACGGCGGTTACCGGACCACGGTGTGGGTCAGCGCCAGCCCGGACCGGTCCCTCGCGGGTCTGGCCACCGGCGCCAACGCGCCCGGCCGGGGCCCGCGCATCCCGGGCCTCGCCATCGGTGTGGTGACGGACGTACGGGAGCCGGGCGGCGCGCAGAACGGCGCGGTGCGGCTCAAGTTCCCCTGGCTGGACGACACGTATGTGTCCGACTGGGTGCGCACGGTGCAGTGGGGCGGCAAGGGCGGCGGTGGCGTGGTCAGCCCCGAGGTCAACGACGAGGTGCTGGTCGGCTTCGAACAGGGCCTGCTGGACAGCCCGTACGTCATCGGCGGCCTGTACAACGGCGTGGACACCCCGTCCAAGCACGATGTGCCGCTGATCGACGGGACCAGCGGCAAGGTCAACCGCCGTTCCATCGTGTCCCGTTCGGGGCACCGGGTGGAGCTGCTGGACCCGCGCTCGGGCCCCTCCGGGGTACGGCTGCGCACCGGGGACGAGCGCATGGAGGTGATGCTCGACGACCGCAACGACCGGATCACGCTGACCGTGTACGCGGCCGGCGGGCGCCGGGCGCTCACCTCGGTGCGTCTGGACGAGCACGGCATCACCCTCGACGCGGGCACCGGCAAGGTCAGTGTGAAGGGCGCCTCCGTGGACATCGACGGCACCAACTCGGTGAAGATGTCCGGACGTTCGGCGACCGTCTCCGGGCAGACCGACCTCACGCTCGACGGCGGTCTGCTGGGGGTGCTGAAGGCCGACCTCGTCCGCATCAACTGAACCGCCAGCCCCAGACACTTCCCAGGAGGAGCCCCACATGCCCGGCGCAGCCCGTACCGGCGATTCCACCAGCCACGGCGGGGTGGTCGCCACCCCGCCGCCCGGCGCCGCCGCGACGGTGGCCCGGGTACTGATCGGCGGCAAGCCCGCCGCCGTGGTGGGCAGCCTGCACACCTGCCCGATCCCCCCGCACGCGGCCCTCGGCCCCGGCAATGTCATCGTGCCCAACCCGGCCTCGCTGACCTCCGGCCTGGTCCTGATCGGCGGGCTGCCGGCCGCCCGCGCGGGCGACAAGTCCGCGTGCGGCGCGAACATCCTGCTCGGCGCCCTGAACGTGCAGATCGGGGGCCTGTGATGAGCGAGCGGTTCATCGGCCGGGGCTGGGCGTTCCCGCTGCGGGTCGGCCCGACCGGCGGTATCGCGCTGGTGGAGCGGGAGCGGGAGATCGAGGAGGCCATCCGGCTGGTCCTCGGCACCGCGCCCGGTGAGCGGCCGATGCGGCCCGAGTTCGGCTGCGGCATCCACGACTACGTCTTCGCGCCCGGCGACGGCGCCACCGCGGGCCGGATCGCGCAGCAGGTGCGCGAGGCGCTGGAGCGCTGGGAGCCGCGGATCGGCGTGGACGAGGTGGTCGTCGCCTTCGACGCCGTCGACGACGGCACCCTCTACATCGATGTGCGCTACACGATCCGTTCCACCAACGACCGGCGCAACCTGGTGTTTCCCTTCTACACGATCCCCTCCGAGGAGGGGGCCGAGGAAGCGGTCGCGGACTGATGGCCCTGCCCTCCCCCAATCTGGACGACCGGCGCTTCCAGCAGCTCGTCGACGAGGCGAAGCGCTATGTGCAGCAGCGCGCCCCGGAGTGGACCGATCACAATGTCTCCGACCCAGGCGTGACCCTGATCGAGACGTTCGCGTACATCGTGGACCAGCTGCTGTACCGGCTGAACCGGGTGCCGGACAAGAACTACACGGCGTTCCTCGACCTGTTGGGCATCCGGCTGTTCCCGCCCGCCGCGGCCGGAGCCGAGGTCGACTTCTGGCTGTCGGCGCCGCAGCAGGACGCGGTGACACTGCCCGCGGGCACCGAGGTGACCACCGCGGACGGCGAGGCGGAAGAGCCCGTGGTGTTCGCCACCAAGGACGAACTGCGCATCGTGCCCAGCGAGTTGACCCGGCTGGTGGCCGCACCCCGGGGCGGCGAGCAGACCGATCGGACCCGGGAGCTCGCCGAGGGCCGTGATGTGCGCTGCTTCCAGGCGGCCCCGCAGCCGGGTGACGCGCTGCTGTTCGGGCTGCCCACGGCGGTGCCCCGGTGCATCGTGGCGGTACGGCTGGACAGCCGGGTGGAGGGCGTCGGCGTGGACCCGCGTCAGCCGCCGCTGGTCTGGGAGGCGTGGGACGGCGGCCGCTGGCGGCTGTGCGAGACCGGCTCGGACACCACCGGCGGTCTGAACCGGCCCGGCGAGGTGATCGTGTACGTGCCCGGCGAGCACACCGCGTCCGTGATCGGGGGTACCCGGGCGGGCTGGCTGCGCTGCCGGGTCACCGAGGCGGAGCCGGGCCAGCCGTTCTACTCGGAGTCGCCGACCGTGCGCGAGGCGACGGTGTTCACGGTCGGCGGCACCACCCCGGTCGAGCACGCCGAGACCGTCACGGACGTCCCGCTCGGCACCTCGGAGGGGGTCGCGGGCCAGACGTTCCGGCTCGGCCGCCCGCCCGTGCTGCTGGACGGCGGGCCGCCGCTGGTGGAGGTCTCCTCGGCCGACGGCTGGCAGCGCTGGGAGGTGGTCGAGCACTTCGGGCGCTCGGGCCCCGGCGACCGGCATGTCCGGGTGGACGCCACCACCGGCGAGTTCGGCTTCCCGCCGGCGCTGCGCGAACCGGACGGCACGCTGCGGCTGTGCGGCGCGGTGCCGGAGAAGGGCGCCCACATCCGGGTGTCCCGTTATCGCACCGGCGGCGGCCCGGCCGGCAATGTGGCCCGGGGCGCGATCTCGGTGCTGCGCAGCTCGGTGCCGTACATCGCGCGGGTCGTCAACCGGGAGGCGGCGCGCGGGGGCGTGGACGGGGAGACCGTCGCCAACGCCAAGCTGCGCGCCCCGGACGCGCTGCGCATGCAGGAGCGGGCGGTCACCGCCGAGGACCACGAGATCATCGCCCGGCAGGCGGCGCCCTCGGTGCGCCGGGTGCGCTGTCTGCCCGCCGGGGACGGCGGTGCGGGTGCGGTGCGGGTGCTTGTGGTGCCGGACGCGGTCGCCGACGAGGGCGACGACCGGCTCCGTTTCGAGCAGCTCATCCCCTCGGACCAGGTGCTGACCGCGATCACCGAGAGCCTGGACGAACGGCGTCTGATCGGCACCCGGTTGGTGGTGGAGCCGCCGGTCTACCAGGGCGTCACCGTGGTCGCCCGGCTCGCGACCGCGCCCGCCGACACCGACCGGGTGCGGGACGCGGCGCTCGCCGCCCTGTTCCGCTATCTCAACCCGCTGCGCGGCGGCCCGGACGGCACCGGGTGGCCGTTCGGCCGTCCGGTGCAGTACGGCGAGGTGTTCGGGGTGCTCCAACGGGCCACCGGCAACGCGCTGGTGGAGGAGATCCGGCTGTTCGCCGCCGACCCGATCACCGGGCGGCGGGGCGCGCCGGTGGACCGTATCGACGTCGGTCCTGGCGCGCTGATCTTCTCCTACCAGCACCAGGTCGTCGTGCAGCCCATCGAGCCGGAGGCCCGTCCATGAGCCGTGCCGCCGTCCCCGGTCTGCCGAGCCGGCATCCGATCGGCGGGCTGCTGCCCGCGCTGTACGCCGACGACGACTTCGCGCAGCGGTTCACCGCGGGCCTGGACACCGTCCTCGCCCCCGTGTTCTCCACCCTGGACAATCTGTCCGCCTATCTCGACCCGCGGGTCG
>NZ_MUNF01000048.1:0-244 GCF_002154555.1 Streptomyces murinus | reverse complement strand
CGGCGAGGTGCTGGTCCGGGTGTGGCCGGGCCGGGAGCCCGTGGTGGACGCGGACCGCGTCCGCGAGATCGTCCGCGCCCACAGCCCCGTCCATGTCCCCTGCCGGGTCGAGATCCTGTCCGGACCGCCCGCCGACGAAGGGAGGTGACGCCATGCGCGCCTGTCCCGCGTGCGGGGCGTCCAACGGCCCCGACGACGACTTCTGCGGCAACTGCGGTGCGTATCTGGGGTGGTCCTCGGAAAG
>NZ_MUNF01000479.1 GCF_002154555.1 Streptomyces murinus | reverse complement strand
CGGCCATCCGGCGGGCCTCGGCAAGACCGCGCTGCTGACCGAGGCCCGCCGGATGGCCGAACGCCGGGGCTGCACCGTCTGGTACACACGCGGCGCCGAGACCCTGAGGTCCGTGCCCTTCAACGTGGTACGGCAGTTGCTCCAGCCCGCGCTGCTGTCGCTGCTGCCCGAGGAGGCCCGCGAGTACCTCGGCGACTGGTACGACATCGCCGGTCCCGCCCTCGGCATAGCCGAACCGCAGGAGGAGAGCGCCGACCCGCAGTACGTGTGCGACGGACTCGTGGCCGCCGTCCGCCGGCTCGCCCGCCGCGAGTGGCCGCTCGTGCTCCTGATCGACGACGCGCACTGGGCCGACCAGGAGACCCTGCGCTGGCTCGCCGCCTTCGCCGAACGCCTGCACGACCTGTCCGTCCTGGTCGTGGTCGCCCGCAGGCCGGGCGATGTCAGCGGGGAGAGCGCCCGGTACCTCGACGCGGTCGCCGAGGCCGCGGGCCGCCCCGTCAACAACCTGCGCGAACTCACCCCCGACGCGGCGGCCGGCCTCACCCGCGCCACCCTCGGCCGGCATGCCGACGACGCGTTCTGCCGTGAGGTCTGGGCCGTCACCGCGGGCAATCCGTACGACGCCGTCGAGCTCCTCGCCAAGGTGCAGGAGAGCGAACTGTCGCCGGTGGAGGCCCGCGCCGGGGAACTGCGCGCCCTCAACCGCGCGGCCCGCGGCGGCGGACTCGTCGACCGGATCAAGGAACTCGGCCTCCAGGCCACCCAGTTCTCCTGGGCCGCCGCCGTCCTCGGCACCGGCATCACCCTGGAGTCGGTCGCCCGCCTCGCCACCATGGACGAGGACACCGCCCGGCACTGCGCCGGTCTGCTGCGCACCGCCCGCATCCTCACCACACCCGAGCCCACGGCCGGCGAACACCGGGGCGGTGAGCTGGAGTTCGTGCATCCGCTGATCGCCTCCGCCGTCTACAACTCCATCCCGCCGGGTGTGTGCACCGCCATGCACGGCGTGGCCGCCGAGATCGTCACCGAGCTGGGCCGGGGCGCCGCCGAAGCGGCCCGGCACCTCCTCGAAGTCCATCCGGAGGCCGACGAGAGACTGGTCGAGCGGCTGCGCGAGGCCGCCCGCGAACACCTCGCCGTCGGCGCGCCCGACGCGGCCCGCGTCTGCCTCGAACGGGCCCTGGAGGAGCCGCCCCGCCCCGACATCCACGCCCATGTCCTGTACGAACTGGGCTGCGCCACCCTGCTGACCGCACCCGCCGTCACGATCGCCCATCTGCGCAGCGCCCTCGGCATGCGCGGCCTCGACGGCGGCGAACGCGTCGACGCCGTGGTCCGGCTCTCCCAGGCCCTGCTCCACAACGACCAGTTGGAGGAGGCCGTCCGCACCATCGAGGCCGAGGCCGCCCGGCACGAACCGGGGCCCGTACGGCTGCGGTTGCAGGCGTTCCAGTACATGTGGGAGGGCATCCACGGCGAGACCGTCGCCCCGGCCCGCTCCCAGGGCCTCGCCGAACTCGCCGCCACCTGCGCCGGCCGCGACAACACCGAACGCGCGCTGCTGATCCTGCGCGGCTTCGACGCCATGACGCACGGCGAGAGCGCCGCCGAGATCGTGGAACTCTGCGACCGGGCCCTCGTCAACGGACGGCTCGCGCCCGGCCTCGGCTGGACCGACCGCGAGTGGGGCATCGAACTGCTGATGATGCTCGGCAGCGCCTACGTCTACACCGACCGGCTCGACCGCGCCGAGAGCCTGTTCGCGGAGGCCCTGCGCGTGTACACCGGCGCGGGCTGGCACGGCGGGCATCTCTCCCTGGCCAACGCCTACCTGGGTCTGGCCTACCGTCGGCAGGGCCGCCTGCGGGACGCGGAGACCAATCTGCGCGAGGCCCTCGTCCTCGCCGAACGCGTGGGCCGACGCCTGCCGTTGCACTGGTCCGCCACCTGCGGTCTGGTCGACACCCTGCTCGCCCGCGGCCGTGTCGACGAAGCCTGGGCGGTCGCCGAACAGTACGGCTTCGCCCCGCCCTACCCGTCCACCATCGTGCTGCCCGACGTCCGCTCGGTGCGCGGCCGGCTGCTGCTCGCCGTCGGCCGTACGGAGGAAGGTGTCAACGAGTTGGAGGCCGCCGAGAAGACCGCCGTCTCCCGAGGCGGCCACAACCCGGTCCTCGCACCCTGGTCGGTCGACCTCGCCCGGGCCCTCGCGGTCCAGGACCCGGCCCGCAGCAAGCGGCTCGCCGCCGACGCCCGGCGGCAGGCCGAGCGCTTCGGCACGGACACCGCCATCGGCGAGGCCCTGCGCTGTGCCGCCGCGCTCGAAACCGGCCCCCGCGCACTCCAGCTCGCGAGCCGCGCCGTCACCTATCTGGAGGCCTCGCCTTCCCAGTACGAACACGCGGCCGCCCGTATCGAGTACGGCATCCTCGCCCGCTCCGCCGCCGACCTCCACCGGGGCCTGGACCTGGCCCGCTCCTGCGGGGCGGACGGCCTGGTCGCACAGGCGAGGGCGGCGCTCGACCAGGGAGGAGCACGGTAACCCTCGCGCGCCGCGGGGCGGTTCAGGCCGCCCGCGCGAACACCACCCACACCTGACCGGCGGCGAGGTCCAGCGGCCCGCCGTCCGCCCCGGTGAACGTCGTACCGCCGTTCGCCGCGGGCCGCGACCAGGTGGCGGCGAAGGAGCGCCCGTCGCGCAGCACCTCCGCCCGCCCGGAGCTGACCGTCTCGGTGTAGGGGGTGGGGTTGCCGAGCACATCGTGGTACTGCGAGTCGCGGATCCGTACGTACTGGACGACGACCGTCGGCGGCGCCGGGCGGGGACCGTCCGTGGTGACCGTGGGGGTGCCGTCCATCGCGATCAGCCAGCCGTGCCGGACCCCGGACCAGGTGAAGGTGAACCGGGCCGCCGGATAGCGCACGGTGCGCGAGGCGACCGGGGTGCCGCCGGAGGGGGCGGGGCCGTAGCGGAAGCCCGTGGTCAGCGCGCCCTCGCCCGGGGCGGAGCGCAGCAGGCGCGCCGGGCGCAGACAGAGGTTGTGCGGCGCGGCCCGCGCGCTGTCGCGGTAGTAGGCGCCGGCTGCCTCCTCGGGTGACTCGGGCCGCACCGGCGCCCGCTCGATCAGCGGCAGCAGCTTGCGCTGGGCACCGGAGAAGGCCAGATACGGCCGGTCGAACTGGGCGAGCAGCTCCAGATCGGACGCGCGGGCGCTGCGCACCGGTCCGACGGCGCTCGGCAGCCGGCTCGCGTACACCGCCATCAGCCGGCTCAGACCGCCCTCGACCTGCTCCGCGTACACCACGTCGGCGGTGTCGAGTCCGGTCGCCGGGCGGGCCGCCGGCGCATTGTCGATCTTCACGGCGAGCGGTGAGCCGCCCATGGCGGTGGGGGACGGGGGCCGGGTCGGAACCGGCCCCCGGTCATGCCGGCCGCCGTGCCCGCCGCACCCCGACGCCAGGGCGGCGACCAGCACGACCGCCGTCCCCGCGGCTCTTCGCCGACCACGTCTCCCGCCCACCTCGCCACCCCGTCCGTCATCCGTCATCCGTCGTCTGCCGTCTGCCGTCTGCCGTCTGCCGTCCGATCGTGCGCGCACGCGGGTCATACCCGCTGTGCCCCGTCCAGCACCCGCCCGGCACCCGCGCCGTGCCCACCAGGGGATTCGGCGCCCGGACGCACGGGTACCCGGCCGCCACCGCGAGACGGACCCACGCGACCAACGGACCCACGCGACCAAGGGAGCGCGACCTCATGAAGGCAGTCACCTGGCAGGGCAGGCGGGACGTGCGGGTGGAGGACGTGCCCGACCCGAGGATCGAGAAGCCCACCGACGCCGTCATCCGCATCACCTCCAGCGGGCTGTGCGGCTCCGACCTGCATCTGTACGAAGTGCTCACCCCGTTCATGACCCCGGGTGACATCCTCGGCCACGAGCCCATGGGCATCGTGGAGGAGGTCGGCTCGGAGGTGACGAACCTGAAGCCCGGCGACCGGGTCGTGGTGCCGTTCCAGATCTCCTGCGGGCACTGCTTCATGTGCGACTCAGGGCTCACCACCCAGTGCGAGACCACCCAGGTCACCGGCGAGGGCATGGGCGCGGCCCTGTTCGGCTACACCCGGCTCTACGGCGCCGTACCGGGCGCCCAGGCCGAGTATCTGCGGGTGCCACAGGCCCAGTTCGGCCCGATGAAGGTGCCCGAGGGCCCGCCGGACGACCGCTTCGTCTATCTCTCCGATGTGCTGCCCACCGCCTGGCAGGCCGTCGAGTACGCGGCGATCCCGCCCGGCGGCAGCGTCGCGGTCCTCGGTCTCGGCCCGATCGGCGACATGTCCTGCCGGATCGCCGAGGCACGCGGCGCCGAACAAGTATTCGGCATCGATCTGGTGCCCGAGCGGCTCGCGCGGGCGAACCGGCGCGGAGTGAAGACGTACGACCTGCGGACCTTCGACGACGAGAAGGCGCTGATCCACGCGATCCGCGACGAGACCGGCGGCCGGGGCCCGGACGCGGTGATCGACGCCGTCGGCACCGAGGCCCACGGCAGCGCCGCCGCACGGCTCGCCCAGCAGGCCACCGCCCTCATGCCGCGCGCGCTCGCGGCCCCCCTCGCGGAACGCTTCAGCATCGACCGGCTCGGCGCCCTGTACATGGCGATCGACCTGGTACGACGGGGTGGCACCATCTCGCTCAGCGGTGTCTACGGCGGCATGGCCGACCCGATCCCGCTGCTCACCCTGTTCGACAAGCAGACCCAGCTGCGGATGGGGCAGGCCAACGTCCGCCGCTGGAGCGACCAGATCATGCCGTACCTCACCGACGACGACCCGCTCGGCGTCGAGGACTTCGCGACGCACCGGGTGCCGCTGTCCGAGGCGGCGCACGCCTACGAGATGTTCCAGCGCAAGGAGGACGGCGCGATCAAGATCCTGATGAAGCCGTAGCGGCGGGAACCCGGGAGCCTCGGTGGCGGAGGGCTCAGCCCTTCTCCCCGAGGATCTCCGCGAGGTCGTACCGCACCGGCTCCGCCAACTGGGCGTACGTACAGCTCTCGGGCGTCCGGTCGGGGCGCCAGCGGCGGAAACGGGCGGTGTGCCGGAAGCGCTGCCCGTTCTCCATGTGGTCGTAGGCGACCTCGGCCACCCGCTCGGGCCGCAGCGGCACCCAGGACAGGTCCTTCTTGCCCGACCAGCGGCTCGGCGCGCCCGGCAGCCGCGCGCTCTCGTGCGCGGCCTCCTCGGACCAGGCCGCCCAGGGGTGCCCGGTGACCTCGTCCATCCGCAGCGGCGCCAGCTCGTCGACCAGTTCGGCGCGCCGCTTCATGGGGAACGCGGCCGACACGCCCACATGCTGGAGCCTGCCCTGCCCGTCGTACAGGCCCAGCAGCAGCGAGCCCACCACCGGACCGCTCTTGTGCAGCCGGTACCCGGCCACCACGACGTCCGCCGTGCGCTCGTGCTTGATCTTGAACATGGCCCGTTCGTCCTGCCGGTAGCGCAGATCGAGCGGCTTGGCCACGATCCCGTCGAGCCCGGCGCCCTCGAACCGCTCGAACCACTCCTCGGCCACCGCGAGATCGGTGGTCGCGGGCGCCAGATGCACCGGCGGGCCGGCACCGGCGAGTGCCCGGTCCAGCAGCGCCCGGCGGTCGGTGAGCGGCACGTCCAGCAGGGCCTGGTCGTCCAGCGCCAGCAGATCGAAGGCGACGAAGGAGGCCGGGGTCCGCTCCGCCAGCGTCCGCACCCGGGAGGCGGCCGGATGGATCCGCTCGGTCAGCGCGTCGAAGTCCAGATGCCCGGCCCGCGCGATCACGATCTCCCCGTCGAGCACGCACCGCCCCGGCACCCGCTCCCGCAGCGCCTCGACCAGCTCGGGGAAGTACCTGGTCAACGGCTTGCCGGTGCGGCTGCCCAGCTCGATCTCGGCGCCGTCGCGGAACACGATCGCCCGGAACCCGTCCCACTTCGCCTCGTAGTGCATGCCCGGCGGGATCCTCGCCACCGACTTGGCGAGCATCGGCTTCACGGGCGGCATCACGGGCAGCTCCATGGCTCAAATTCTGCTCGCGCGCGCCCTTGCCCGCCCGGCGTGCGCGCCCATGCGCGTACCCGTGTACGCACCCGCATGCGCACCGCCTGCGCCCGGTGTGCGCGCCGCGCGGGGGGCGCCTACGGTGGCCGCATGGCCGAAGCGCTGGAACTGGAGGTGGCCGGGCGGACCGTACGGCTGTCCAGCCCCGACAAGCTGTTCTTCCCGGAGCGTGGCTTCACCAAGCTGGACCTCGCGCGCTACTACATCGCGGTCGGCCCCGGCATCCTGCGCGCCCTGCGCGAGCGGCCCACCACCCTGGAGCGCTACCCGGACGGCATCGAGGGGGAGTGGTTCTTCCAGAAACGCGCCCCCAAGGGCATGCCCGACTGGATCCCGACCGCTCACATCACCTTCCCCAGCGGCCGCAGCGCCGACGAGATGTGCCCGACCGAGGAAGCCGCCGTGGTGTGGGCCGCCCAGTACGGCACCCTCACCTTCCACCCCTGGCCGGTGCGCGCGGGCGATGTCGACCACCCCGACGAACTCCGCATCGACCTCGACCCGCAGCCCGGCACCGACTACACGGACGCCGTCCGCGCCGCCCATGAACTGCGTGCCGTCCTCGACGAGTTCGGCGGACTGTGCGGCTGGCCGAAGACCTCCGGCGGCCGGGGACTGCATGTCTTCGTGCCCATCGAACCCCGCTGGACCTTCACCCAGGTACGGCGCGCCGCCATCGCCGTCGGCCGGGAGCTGGAACGCCGGATGCCCGAACAGGTCACCATCAAGTGGTGGAAGGAGGAGCGCGGCGCCCGGATCTTCGTCGACTACAACCAGACGGCCCGCGACCGCACCATCGCCTCCGCCTACTCGGTACGGCCGCGCCCGGAGGCCACCGTCTCCGCGCCGCTGCGCTGGAGCGAGGTCGACTCCGCCCGTCCTCGCGACTTCGACCTGGCCACGATGCCGGCCCGGTTCGCCGAACTCGGCGACGTACACGCCGACATGGACGACCACGCCCACTCCCTGGACGCCCTGCTGGAGCTGGCCCGCCGCGACGAGCACGACCACGGGCTCGGTGATCTGCCGTACCCGCCGGAGTACCCGAAGATGCCCGGCGAACCCAAACGCGTCCAGCCGAGCCGGGCCCGCAAGGACCCCGCGCCCTGACCGCCGACGGCGCCTCGCCGGACACCGAACCCTCGTTATCCTGGGCGGTAACCGGCCGATGAGGAGTCCCGTGGTGCCCGAGGCAGTGTCGCGTCCCACCCTGGAGGCCGTGGCGACGCGCGCCGGGGTCTCCAGAGCCACCGTGTCACGAGTGGTCAACGGCGGATACGGCGTACGGGAATCACTGGCCGAGCGGGTACGGCGGGCCGTGGCCGAACTGGGCTACGTCCCCAACCAGGCGGCCCGCAGCCTTGTCACGAAGCGGCACGACGCCGTCGCCGTGGTCATCGCCGAACCGGAGGCCCGGGTCTTCACCGACCCCTTCTTCGCCCTCCAGTTGCGCGGCATCAGCAAGGAACTGACCGCCCACGACAACCAGTTGGTGCTGCTGCTCACCGAGGGCCGGGACGACCACACCCGGGTCGCCCGGTATCTCGCCGGGGGCCATGTCGACGGGGCGCTGGTCTTCTCCCTGCACCTGGACGACCCGCTGCCCGGACTCATCCATGACGCCGGGGTGCCCACCGTGTTCGGCGGCCGGCCGGGCTGGCGGGACCGCACCGGCACACCGCTGTACGTGGACACCGACAACCGGGGCGGCGCGCGCACCGCCGTACGCCATCTGGCCGGGCTCGGCCGGAGCAGGATCGCGCACATCACCGGCGCCCTGGACCAGACCTCGGCGGTGGACCGGCTCGACGGCTACCGGGACGTCATGGCGGAGACGGCCGAGGGGGGCGGCGATCCCTCGCTGGTCGTGGAGAGCGACTTCACCCCGGCCGGCGGGGAGCGGGCCATGCGGGAACTCCTCGACCGCCGCCCCGATGTGGACGCCGTGTTCGCCGCGAACGACCTCACCGCGCTGGGCGCCCTGCGCGTGCTGCGGGAGCGGGGACTGCGGGTGCCCGAGGACGTGGCCGTGGTCGGCTTCGACGACATGCTGCCGCTGGCCGAGCAGTCCGACCCGCCGCTGACCACGGTCCGTCAGGACATCGAGCAGATGGGCCGCCTGATGGCCCGTCTGCTGCTGCGGGGCGCGTCCGCCCTGCGGGACGGCTCAACTGGGGCCGGGCCGGAAGGGACCTCCGGGCCGGGCGGCGTCGGCCCGGCGGCTCGGACTCCAGGACCCGGCGTGATCCTTCCGACCACCCTGATCCGCCGGGCGTCCGCCTGAGCCGGTACGCACCTGAGCCGGTAGCCGGTGGGCGGTGGGCGGTGGGCGTCAGAGGCGTCAGTGGCCAGTCGGCCGCCGCGAGCC
The DNA here is from genome assembly GCF_002154555.1 of Streptomyces murinus. GTDB lineage: Bacteria > Actinomycetota > Actinomycetes > Streptomycetales > Streptomycetaceae > Streptomyces > Streptomyces murinus. Next base: position 304 of record NZ_MUNF01000479.1, on the reverse strand, counting down.
CGACTCGCCCCGGCCGGCCCCAGTCCCCGCGCGGCCCCCGGTCACCGCCTCACCCCCGTGCCCGCTCGCTCCTGATCACCGCGAACCGTGCGCCGTACGGATCGGCCAGCCCGGCGATGCGGCCCACGCCCTCGACCGTCATGGCCGGGGCGGTCACCGAGCCGCCGAGCCGCCGCGCCTCGGCCACGATCGCGTCGGTGTCCTCGACCCCGAAGTACGGCAGCCAGTACGGCTCGTCCTCCGTCCGGGACAGTGGCACCATCCCGCCGAACATCGCGTCCTCCCCGGCGCCCGCCGGGTTGAC
>NZ_MUNF01000478.1 GCF_002154555.1 Streptomyces murinus | reverse complement strand
GCTCGGGAACTGCGCCGGCGTCAGCAGCACCGCCGTCAGCACATACAGCGCATCGTCCGCGGCGGCGACGGCCCCATCGTCCGTCCCGGCCATCCCTGCCTCCCAGTGGCTTGTCCAATCGCGCGCACCCTATGCGGACGGAAGGCCCTTGTCACGACTCCTCACACCACGCGGACCTGCAACTTTCCCCCTGGACGGGGGCGAATCGACCACGGTCTCCACGGGACTTCCCCAGACCGCCCCCACCCGGGGGCCGCGAAGGGCGCGGAACCCACAGAACAAGGGCGCCCGTCCTCCTTTCGAAATGGGGAGATCGGTGATGGTTCATCTCCCCGCGCTCCACATAGAGTTGGCATCCGGCGACAGAAGGGGGCGACACGGTGAAGCGCTTCGAGCGCCTGGAGCGGATCCGTCGGCTGGACCCGGTGGCGGACGCCCCGGAGATCTACCGGCTCAGCGCCGTCTACGAATTCCCCTGGGACTACACGCGCGCCCTCGAACTGGCCCTGTACCGCACCTACGCCGTCCCGAGCATCGGCCGGCTCCTCGCGCGCACCGCCGAGCTGACCGACCGCACGCAGAAGCGGTACGACGACACCGCGCTGCTCCTCGACACCGTCGTCGAGCACGGCTTCGCCGCCGAACAGGGTCGCACGGCGATCCGCCGCATCAACCAGATGCACCGCAGCTACGACATCAGCGACGACGATATGCGGTATGTGCTCAGCACCTTCGTCGTGGTGCCCAAGCGCTGGATCGACACCTACGGCTGGCGCCGGCTGTCCCGGCACGAGATCGTCGCCGCCACCGAGTACTACCGGACCCTCGGCCGGCACATGGGCATCCCCGATCTCCCCAAGACCTACGAAGAGTTCGAAACCCTTCTCGACACCTACGAGGAGGCGAACTTCGGCTGGGACGAAGGGGCCCGGCGCGTCTCGGACGCCACCCTCGGCCTGATGACGTCCTGGTACCCGCGCCCCCTGGCGCCCCTGCTGCGCACAGGTGTGCTCGCACTGCTCGACGAGCCGCTGCTGAACGCGTTCCGCTATGAGAGGCCAGGCCCGGCCGCCGTAGCCCTGGTGCGCCACGTTGTCCGGGCCCGCGGCCGGATGGTGCGGCTGCTGCCGCCGCGCCGCGCACCCCACTTCGCCCGCCAGAACCGGGAGATCAAGGGCTACCCGAACGGCTATCGCGTGGCCGACCTCGGCACCCGTCCGGTCCCGGGANNCTCGGCGCGGACCGGCCGGTCGCCGTCGTAGAAGAAACTCGTCGGCTCCTCCAGGAAGGCGAGCCGTCGGCTCAGCACCGCGGCCTGGGCGGTGGGGTCCGCGAGGTGGCGCAGGAAGGCGAGCAGGACGAACCACTGGTTCTCGTCCGTGATCTCGCGCTGCCCGGGCTCGGCCAGCCGGCGCCGNNAGCCCGGCCTTCTCCAGGCGCTTGATCGCCGGATACAGCGTGCTCTCCGCGACCGGCCTCACATGCCCGGTGAGCGCCGCGATGTGACGGCGCAGGACGTATCCGTGCAGCGGGGCCTCGTACAGGAATCCCAGGATGGCGAGTTCGAGCATGCCCGCATTCTTCCGTACGTCGGCCGTACGTCGACGCTGTACAGCGATCCATCGATACTGTGTTGACGTAATACCTCGGCGTCGATGTATGGTCGGAAGCGGTGATCAAGACCGACAGGGAGGGTGCTGTGCAGCAGGCCGTGTTCGATGGCGAGGGAAGCCGGATCCGCTGGACCGAGGTTTCGGGG
>NZ_MUNF01000477.1 GCF_002154555.1 Streptomyces murinus | reverse complement strand
GTCGCGGGTCCGCGCGCGGACGGCCACGGCGCCAGCGCGCACTCCCCCTGGCCCGGCGCCGACGACGTGCTGTTCCATCAGACGCCGGGCGAGCGCACCGAGATGGGCTGGACCATCGACCCGAGCGGCCTGCACGAGCTGATCATGCGCTACTCCCGGGAGGCCCCGGGGCTGCGGCTGTACATCACGGAGAACGGCGCGGCCTACGACGACAAGCCGGACGCCGAGGGCCGGGTGCACGACCCCGAGCGCATCGCCTATCTGCGCGCCCACCTCGCCGAGGTCGAGCGCGCCATCGCGGACGGGGCCGATGTGCGCGGCTACTACCTGTGGTCCCTGATGGACAACTTCGAGTGGGCGTACGGCTACGGCAAGCGGTTCGGCGCGGTGTACGTCGACTACGCGACCCTGGAGCGCACCCCGAAGTCGAGCGCCCACTGGTACGGCAGGGCGGCCCGGACGGGCGAGCTGCCGCCGGTCGACGCGGCGTGAGCTGACCGCGTGCGCGAGGGGCGCGGCATCCCGCTGCCGCGCCCCTTACACGTGCCCACGCCTCACCTGCCTCACTTGAAGGCGGCGAATGCCTTCGAGAACGCCCACTTGTCCTGGGCGACGGAGCTGCACGTGGGGTCGGCGGAGGGCTTGGGGCCGCCGGGGCACTGCTGGTCGCGGGCGGCGGACCACATGGACAGGCCGCCCAGGCCCTTGGTCGCGGCGAAGCCCGCCAGCTGGGTGGCGTCGGAGACCGTGAAGGTCTCGGCGGAGACGTCGTTGACCCCGATCATCGGGGTGACGGCGACGGTCTTCCAGGCGGCCGCGTCGGAGAGCCCGAGCACGCTCTTGACCTGGGCCTGGGTGGCGGTGGCGGCCTGCTCGGCGTAGCCGCCCATGTCGCCGTTGTACGAGGAGCCGTAGTCCATCGCCATGATGTTGACCAGGCCGGTCTTCACCCCGTTGGCCTTGGCGTTGGACAGCAGGTTGACGCCGTCCTGGGTGAGGCCCTCGGGCATCACCGGGAGGGTGAAGGAGACGTCCAGGCCGGGGTGCTGGGCCTGGAGCTTGGCGATGGCCTGGGCGCGGCGGGTGTTGGCGGCCGTGTTCGGCAGCGCGCCGCCCTCCACGTCGAAGTCGACCTTGGTCAGCTTGAACGCGTCGATCGCCTTGCCGTACGCCGCCGCGAGCGCGTCCGCGGAGGTGCAGGTGGTGGCCAGCTCGGAGCCGGAGGCGCCGCCGAAGGAGACCCGGACGTCACCGCCCTTGGCGCGCAGGGCGCCGATCTGCGCGGCCACGGCGTCGCTGCTCACATCGGTGACACCGCCCCACTTGGGGGTGCAGCCGCCGCCGTCGGTGATGAAGGCCAGGTTGTAATTCTTCACCCCGGTGGCGTCGGCGGCGCCGAGGAGGTCGAAGGCCGGGTAGAGGGAGGTGTCCACGTAGGGCGCGAACCCGGCGGACGCGGTGGTGCCGGAACCGGTGCTCGTGGTCGGCGTGGGGGTGGGGGTGGCGGTCTTGGTG
>NZ_MUNF01000476.1 GCF_002154555.1 Streptomyces murinus | reverse complement strand
TGCGTGAGCGCTCACGCACGGTGACGGCTCAGGCCTTGGCCGGCTCCTCCTCGACCGGCTCCCGCGCGGGCAGGCTGTCCATGAAGGAGCTGACCGAGAAGACCGCGTGGCCGGGTCCGGGCGGGCCGTAGCCGGGCGGGGAGGACAGCCCGAAGTCCTCCATCGTCTGCCGGTAGGCCTGGAGCAGCCGGATGTGGTACTCCAGCGGCGCGCCCTGCGGGTTGGCCTTGCCGAGCGGGGTGGTCGGCTCCGGGCACCAGGTGGTGAAGCGGGGCGTGATGCCGTGCGACATGAAGAAGCGCAGGCCCTCGGTGGTGGAGGCGATCGCCTCGTCGACGGTGGTGAAGCCGAAGGGCTCCGCCATCTCCACGCCCGCCACGAAGTTGGGGATCACATTGCGCGCACCGAAGATCTCGGCGGAGTCCAGGATCCGCTTGTGCCACTCGTCGCGGCCGACGTAGCGCTCCTTGCCGGGGCAGTACAGCTCGAACAGCCGGCGGTCCCACACCTCGAAGTTGGGGTGGTAGATCTGCACGCCGTAGTCCTTGAACCGCTGCACATCGTCCCTGGGCAGCGCCTGGGCGACGACCTTGCCGATCCAGCGGCCCGGGAAGCGCTCCTCGATGGCCTTGGCGTAGTGGCCGTAGAAGTCGGCCTCGTCACGCCCGGCGACCGTCTTGGTGATGGCGCCGCCGGTGAGCGTGTAGGCGGTGGACGCCTTCTGGGTGTCGTACCGGTCGATGATCTCCAGGGCTTCCAGGACCTCTTCCACGTCCTTGACGCCCGTGTACGGCCGTCCCGCCGCCTTGTGCTGGCGCCAGTTGTGGTTGATGTCGCAGTACTGGCACTCCTCCTTGGCGCCGAAGTACTGGCAGACCCGGAAGACGGTCAGATAGATCAGGTAACCCCACTGGATGGTGGGCGCGACCTCCATCACGGACTTCCCGTTGGACAGCGTGTGCCGGTAGTACTCCGGCATCGGGGGCACCCCGACGTCGGCGATCCGCTTGCCGTCCAGGTAGAGGCCGAGCACCCCCTCGTCATCGGCGGCGACCCGGTAGGGGGAGGCGGGGTTCACCCGTACGGAGACAACCGTACGGCGCAGGTCGTACGGCCCACCGGTGAGGATGATCTCCTCCGGGGGCCGGCGCAGCGCGGCCTCGCCCAGCTCGGGCAGGGTGCCGTGGTCGAAGGAGAAGATGAAGTAGGACTTCGGCTTGACGTCACCGCTCTCGTTGTCACTGAGGGCGGATTTGTCGAAGGCGACACCGCCGCGGAGCAGGTCCTCCTTGAAGACGGCTTCCCGCGGCACGTGCGGGAAGCGCTCCATCAGATCCTCGACCAGTGCGGTGCGAGTGCCCATCCGTATGTCTCCTCCCGGCTCAGGTGTACGGCCCAACCGTATGCCCCCGGATCGGGCGGAGCGGTGCCGGGTCCCGCGGGCGCGTTCCCAGGCTCCCTCAGGCCATCCGCTCCAGCGTCTGCGGGTCGACCGCGTGGCGCAGCGCCGCACCGGCCGCCCAGCGCGCGGCCTCCTCGACCACCACCCGGCCGAGACGGGCCACCTCGTTGCCCTGGGAGCCGGCCAGATGCGGGGTGACGAAGGCGCCCGGCAGATCGAACAGCGGGGATGCCGCGGGCGGCGGTTCGGGGTCGGTGACGTCCAGGACGGCGCGCAGCCGCCCGGTGCGCACCTCGTCGACCAGCGCGTCCTGGTCGACGAGGGAGCCGCGGGCGGTGTTGAGGAGCACCGCCCCGGTGGGCATCAGGGCCAGCTCGCGGGCGCCGATCAGCCGCCGGGTCGCGGGGGTCTCGGGGGCGTGCAGGGTGACGACGTCGCTGGTGCGCAGCAGGTCGTCCAGGGGCAGCAGCGGCACCCCGAGGCGCCCGGCCGGCTCAGCGTCCAGGGTGGGGTCGGCGAGGGTGACGGCGAGGTCGTGCGGGCGCAGCAGTTCGATCAGCCGGCGGCCGACGCGGGAGGCGCCGACGACGCCCACACGGCGGCCGTGGTTGCCGAGGCCGGGGAGGATCGCCCCGTAGGGGAAGCCCCGGCGCGCGCGCAGTTCCTCGCGCAGCGCGAAGACGTCCTTGCCGGTGAGCAGGATCATGGCGAGGGCGTACTCGGCGACGGGCAGCGCGTTGGCGTCGGCGGCCGAGGAGACGAGGATGCCGCGCCGCCACACCTCGGCGGTGGTGAAGCCCTTGACCGATCCGGCCGCGTGCAGCACGGCGCGCAGCTTCGGGGCGCCGTCCAGGGCGGCCGCGTCCAGGCGGGGGCAGCCCCAGCCGGTGACGAGGACCTCGGCACGGGCGAGGGCCGCGCGCGCCCGGGGCTCGGTGAAGTCGTGGGCCACCAGGCTGGGGTCGAGGTCCAGATGGGCGCGCAGGAGGGCGAGGAGGTCGGGCGGGAAGACGTACGGCACGTTCTCGGCCGCCATGGCGAGCACGGCCTGCGGGCGCTCGGGCAAGGACGGACCCTCCGGGCTCGGTGCGGCGCGGCTGTCCTTACCGTAGGGCGCGGCGGAGAAGAGGGTCAACGGACCCGCCGCCCCGGCGAGAGGATCGGCAGCATGAGGGAGACCGTCACCAACTGGGCCCGCACCGTCACCTACGACGCGAAGGAGTACCGGCGCCCGGCCTCGCGCGACGCGCTGCGGGCCCTGGTGTCCGGTGCGGCGAAGGTGCGGGTGCTGGGCAGCGGGCACTCCTTCAACCGGGTCGCCGATCCCGGCCCGGACGGTGTGCTGCTGTCGACGGCCGGGCTGGCGCCGGTGATCGAGTTGGACACGGCGGCGCGCACGGTCCGGGTCTCCGGCGGGGTCCGCTACGCCGAGCTGGCCCGCGCGGTGCACGCCCGCGGTCTCGCCCTGCCGAACATGGCGTCGCTGCCGCACATCTCGGTGGCCGGTTCGGTGGCGACCGGCACCCATGGCTCGGGCCCGGCCAACCCTCCGCTGGCCTCGGCGGTGCGGGAGGTGGAGCTGGTGGTCGCGGACGGTACGACGGTGACGATCGCCCGGGGCGACGCCCGCTTCGACGGCGCGGTGACCTCGCTGGGCGCGCTGGGCGTGGTCACCGCGCTCACCCTCGACCTCGAACCGGCGTTCGCGGTGGAGCAGCGGGTGTACACCGAACTGCCGCTGGAGGGGCTGGAGTTCGAGGCGGTCGCCGGATCCGCGTACAGCGTCAGCCTGTTCACGGACTGGCGGGATGCGGGTTTCCGGCAGGTGTGGGTCAAGCGGCGCACCGACCGGCCGGCGGTGGACTTCCCCTGGGCGGCACCGGCGGCGGTGCCGATGCATCCGGTGCCGGGGATGCCCGCGGTCAACTGCACCGAGCAGCTGGGGGTCGTGGGGCCCTGGCATGAGCGACTGCCGCATTTCCGGGCGGAGTTCACGCCGAGCAGCGGTGAGGAGATCCAGTCGGAGTACCTGGTGCCGCGCGCGGCGGCGATCGGCGCGCTGAGCGCGGTCGACGGGATCCGGGAGAGCGTCGCGGGGGTGCTCCAGACCTGCGAGGTGCGCACGGTCGCCGCCGATCCGCAGTGGCTCAGCCCGGCGCACGCGCGGGACTCGGTGGCACTGCACTTCACCTGGGTGCGGGACGAGGCGGCCGTCCTGCCCGTGGTGCGGGGCCTGGAGGAGGCACTGGAGCCGTTCGAGCCGCGGCCGCACTGGGGGAAGGTGTTCGGCATGCCGACGGCGGTGGTGCGGGGGCGGTACGAGCGCCTCGACGACTTCCGGGCGCTCGTGCGGGACCTGGATCCGACGGGCAAGTTCACCAACACGTTCGTCGGGGAGGTCCTGGACGGCTGACGGTCCGCGCGCGGGGCCGGGCCGCTTGTCGGGGCCGGGCGCCCTCCTTGCCGGGGTGGGCGCCCTTGTCGGGGGCCTGGTGCCGTGCCTAGCCTCGCGGGAGTGTCCCTCCCGGCTGACCCCGCCTTTCCGTCGCGTGTGGCACCAGATCGGAGACCGATGTCCGTCGTACCCGCCACCGGCAACGACACCAAGACCCACATCGACACCGGCATCGAGTACGTCGAGGACGTGTCCCCCGGCTCCGGGGCGCTGCCGCCCCGCGCCCGGTACGCGGCCTCCGACGCCGCGTCCCTCTCCCTGAACGGCACCTGGCGTTTCCGGCTGTCGCCGACGGCCGAGGCCGGGTCCTTCGCACGGGAGGGGTACGACGCCGGTGGCTGGGCCGAGATCGCGGTCCCCGGACACTGGGTCCTCCAGGGCCATGGCTCCCCGATCTACACCAACCACCGCTATCCGTTCCCGGTCGATCCGCCGCGCGTGCCGACCGAGAATCCGACCGGCGACCATCTTCGGGTCTTCGACCTCCCGGCGGACTGGCCGTGCGGCGACGGCGACGGGGCGGTGCTGCGCTTCGACGGGGTGGAGTCCTGCGCCCGGGTCTGGCTGAACGGCACGGAGCTGGGCACGTTCAAAGGGTCGCGGCTGGCCCACGAGTTCGCGGTCGGACCCCTGTTGAAGGCCACCGGCAATGTGCTCGCCGTACGGGTGCACCAGTGGTCGGCCGGGTCCTATCTGGAGGACCAGGACCAGTGGTGGCTGCCCGGCATCTTCCGCGACGTCACCCTGCTGCACCAACCCGCCGACGGGGTACGGGACTTCTTCGTGCACGCCTCGTACGACCACCGCACGGGCACCGGCACCCTGCGCATCGACTCCGACGTCGCGGGCCGGGTCACGGTCCCGGAGCTCGGGATCGACGTCCCGACCGGGGAACCGGTGACGGTGCCGGTGCGGCCCTGGTCGGCGGAGGTGCCCCGGCTGTACGACGGGGTGCTGGCCACCGGCGGGGAACGGGTGCCGCTGCGGATCGGCTTCCGCACGGTGGAGGTGGCGGACGGCCTGATCCAGGTCAATGGGCGGCCGGTGCTGTTCAAGGGCGTCAACCGGCACGAGTGGCATCCGGAGCGGGGCCGGGCCCTGGACCTGGAGACGATGCGCGCGGATGTGCTGCTGATGAAGCGGCACAACATCAACGCCGTGCGCACCTCCCACTATCCCCCGCATCCGGTGTTCCTCGACCTGTGCGACGAGTACGGCCTGTGGGTGCTCGACGAGTGCGATCTGGAGACCCACGGTTTCACCGAACTGGGCTGGCGGGACAACCCCGTCGACGACGACCGCTGGACCCCGGCCCTGCTGGACCGGGCGGCCCGCATGGTCGAGCGGGACAAGAACCATCCGTCGATCGTCCTGTGGTCGCTGGGCAACGAGGCCGGCAGGGGCCGGGGCCTGACCGCGATGGCCGGGTGGATCCGCGCCCGCGACCCCTCCCGCCCGCTGCACTACGAGGGCGACCGCGACTGCCGTGACACGGACGTGTACACGCGGATGTACGCCGGGCACGCGGAGGTCGAGCGCATCGGCCGGCGCCTGGACGGGGGCCCGCTCCGCAGGCGCCGGCTCCCCTTCCTGCTGTGCGAGTACGCGCACGCGATGGGCAACGGCCCCGGCGGACTCGCCGACTACCAGCGGCTGTTCGCGTCGTACGAGCGTCTTCAGGGCGGCTTCGTCTGGGAGTGGATCGATCACGGCATCGCGCATCCGGAGCTGGGTTTCGCCTACGGCGGTGACTTCGGGGAGGAGCTGCACGACGGGAACTTCGTCTGCGACGGGCTGGTCCTCCCGGACCGGCGGCCCTCCCCCGGCCTGGCCGAGTACAAGAAGGTGCTGGAGCCGGTCGGCATCACGGGCGACGGCACGGCCGGGGCGGTCCGGGTGACCAACGGGTACGACGTCGCCGATCTGTCGGCGCTGGCGTTCTCGTGGTCGTACCAGGTGGACGGGGAGACCCTGGCCTCCGGCCCCCTGCCGTTGCCCGCCCCGGCGCCCGGCGAGTCGGCGGACGTGAAACTCCCCGCGCCCCCGGCCGGGGCGCCGGACGGGGAGGCGCACTGGCTGATCAGGGCGGCGCTCGCGGCCGACACCGCGTGGGCGGAGCGGGGGCATGTCGTCGCGTGGGGCCAGTTCCCGGTCTCGGACCGCACGCCTCCGCGGGTCACGGCGAGCGCCCGACTCCGCGCCGCCGGGGGTGTGTTGAACCTGGGACCCGGCACCTTCGACGCGCGCACCGGCGCCCTGACGGCGGTCGGCGACGTGCCCGTCACCGGTCTGAGGCTGGATGTGTGGCGGGCGACCACCGACAACGACGAGGGCGCCGCCTGGCAGGACGACCCCCGCTGCGGGCCCCGGTGGCGCGGACTCGGCCTGCATCGGATGCGGCACCGTCTGGACGCGGTGGAGGCGGGCGGCGACGCGTTGACGGTCCGCACCCGAGTGGCGCCCGCAGGACGGGAGTTGGGCCTTTCGACGGTGTACCGCTGGACGGCGGACGGGGGCCGGCTGCGGCTGGCCGTGCGCGTCGTACCGGAGGGCGACTGGACACTGCCGCTCCCCCGGCTCGGCATCCGCCTCGGACTGCCCGCCCCCTCGACCGACCGGGTGCGATGGTTCGGCGGCGGCCCCGGGGAGGCGTATCCGGACAGCAGGTCGGCGGCCATGGCCGGGCGTTGGGAGTCGACGGTGGCCGGCCTCCAGACGCCGTACGTCCGGCCGCAGGAGAACGGCGCCCGGATCGACGTCCGCTGGGCGGAGCTGGGCGGCCTGCGTATCGAGGGCGATCCCCTGTTCTTCCTGACGGCCCGCCGCTGGACCACGGAGCAGCTGGACGCAGCCACCCACCGGACCGATCTGGTGCCGGGCGACACGATCTGGGTCAACCTGGACCACGCCCAGCACGGCATCGGCTCCCAGTCCTGCGGCCCCGGCCCGCTCCCCCATTACCAACTGCACGCGGAACCGGCGGAGTTCGCCTTCGTCTTAGCCCCCGATCCGGGGGCCGCGTAATTCGGAGGCTTCGGGGCGGGGCGGCACGTACGGTCGGCCGGTCAGGACGATCGGCGCCCGGACCCCGAACCCCGGTCCCGGGCGCCGGCCCCGGAGAGGATGAGCGATGACCGAGACGGCGGACGACGGCCGCGACCACTACGACGTCACGGGCGAGGGGCCCGTGCTGTTGCTGCTGCCGGGCGGCGCCGGGCATCCGATGGGGCTCGGGCCGCTGGTCGAGGCGCTGGCCGCGCGGTTCACCGTGGTGACGTACGACCCGCTGGGGCTCGCCCATGGCCGGCTCGGCCTGCCGGTGCCGGAGCAGCGGGTGGCGGACTGGAGCGAGGGGGCGCACCGGGTGCTGGCGGCGGTGCTGCCCGAGGGCGGGTCGGCGTACGCGTTCGGGACCAGCTCGGGCGGTATCGCGGTGCTCGATCTGCTCGCCCGGCATCCGGCGCGGCTGGCGCATGTGGTCGCGCACGAGCCGCCCTGTGTCACCGTGCTGCCGGACGGGGCGGAGCGGCGCGCCGAGCTGCTCGGGCAGCTGGACGGCGGTGAACGGCCGCCCGCCGAGGGCGAGTCGGCGACCCCGATGGGGGTGTTCCTGGCCCGGGTGCTGCATCCGTTCACCGCGTACACGCCGGTCCCCGCGCCGGATACCGCCGCCCGGCTCACGCTCGTCGCGGGCACCGGCTCACGCGGCCAACTCCTGCACCGTACGACCGAGTTCACGGCCCAGCGACTGGGCGCGGCGTTCACCGAGTTCCCCGGCGGGCACCTGGGCGCACTGGATCATCCGGTGGAGTTCGCCGACCTGCTGACCGAGACGCTGCGCTCCAGCGCGCACACCTCGTCGTAGGAGGGGGTCGTACCGCCCGGCGTCCGGCCGGCGGCGATGTCGTCCATGGCGTCCAGCGCCGCGCCCAGCGCCCTGCGGTACAGCAGGGAGCCGAGGCTGATCCGGGCCACGCCCAGCTCGGCGAGACGGGGGACGGCGGGTCCGGCGGGCGAGTGGAGGATGTTGAGGGGGACGCCGAGGTGCCGTACGAGGCCGGCGATGCGGGCCGGGTCGGTGAGTCCGGGCACGAACACACCGTCGGCGCCCGCCTGTTGGTAGGCGTCCAGACGGCGGAGGGTGTCCCGCTCGTCGCCGTCCCCCGACCAGTAGGTGTCGGTGCGGGCGTTGACGAACATCCCCGGTACGGCGGCCTTGACGGCGTGGATCTTCGCGGCGAGCAGGTCGCTCGCCCCGAGCCCGTCCTCCAGGTTGAGGCCGGCCACGCCGACCGCCCACAACTCCGTTGCCAGCCGGGCCACTTCCGCCGGGTCGTCGCTGAAGCCGCCCTCGGCGTCCACGGACAGGTGGTACGGCTCGGAGCCGAGTGTCAGGGCGAGCCGCACCGTGTGCTCCCGGGTCGCCGCCGCCCCGTCGGGCAGTCCGACGGCCGCCGCCACCGCGAGGCTCGACGTGGCGATCGCGGGGAAGCCCCGGGCGGCCAGGGCGGCGGCCGAGGCATGGTCCCAGGCGTTGGGCAGCAGCAGCGGCTCGCCGGGGCTAGCGTGGCCGTATGACCGCAGACCTCAGTGGAACCTCCTTCGCCGCGCTGCACCGCCCCGGCGAGCCGCTGCTGC
>NZ_MUNF01000475.1 GCF_002154555.1 Streptomyces murinus | reverse complement strand
CTCGCGCAGCTCGGCCAGCCGCAGCGCGGTCAACCGGGTGCGCAGCTCGGCGCGTTCGGCCGCGCCGCGCCCGGTCGCCGTGATGACCACCATCTCCCAGTCGCCGTCCCACGCCCGGGTGCGGGGGTGGACCGCGTCGTCCTGGCGGCGCTGCCTGGCCAGCAGCCGGTCGCTCAGCCCGTAGACCGCGTCCGTGCGCCACAGATCGCCCGCGGCCACCATCCGGCTCAGCGCGGCCCGCAGCGTGGAGCCGCCGACGCCGAAAGGCTCGACCAGCCGTACGAGGTCCCGCACCGGTAACTCCGGCGGGTGCACGGCCAGGAGCATGCTCAGCACGACCGACCGGGCGGACAGGGGCCGCAGGCCGGCCGTCTCCGGCCCGGTCGACACGTTCATGCGCATGGGCACGTACTTTACGTGCGCCTCCATATTGCACTATTGCTACAGCCGCAGAGAAAGCGCAACATTGCGCGTATGGCCTCCACGCAGACAGAGACGCAGCCGCCGGTCGCGACCCACGACGTCACCAACCAGCCCCCGCCCCTCGCCCCCTACGACTCCTCCGACGACACCGCCCTCCTGGAGGGCCTGCGCCGCGAGGGCGCCCGGTGGGCCGAGGAGGAGATCCGCCGGCTCGGTGCCCGCGCCGGCAGCGCGCAGGCCCAGGAGTGGGCCGAGCAGGCGAACGTGAACGAGCCGGTGCTGCGCACCCACGACCGCTACGGCAACCGCGTCGACGAGGTGGACTTCCACCCCGGTTGGCACCATCTGATGCGGGCCGCGGTCGGGGCGGGCCTCGCCGGTTCGGCCTGGGCGGACGAACGGCCCGGCGCCCATGTGGCCCGTACCGCGGGCGGGTTGGTGTGGGGGCACACCGAGGCGGGGCACGGCTGTCCGACGTCGATGACGTACGCCGCCGTACCCGCCCTGCGCGCGCAGCCCGAACTGGCCAAGGTCTACGAGCCGTTGCTCACCAGCCGGGAGTACGAGCCGGGCCTGCGGGTGCCGACCGAGAAGCCCGGGCTGATCGCCGGGATGGGCATGACCGAGAAGCAGGGCGGCTCGGACGTGCGCACGAACACCACGACGGCCACGCCCACCGGCGAGCCCGGCGTGTACACACTGCGCGGGCACAAGTGGTTCACGTCGGCGCCGATGTCCGACGTCTTCCTCGTCCTGGCACAGGCACCCGGCGGGCTGTCCTGCTTCCTGGTGCCGCGCGTACTGCCGGACGGCAGCCGCAACACCTTCCGTATCCAGCGCCTGAAGGACAAGCTGGGCAACCGTTCCAACGCCTCCTCCGAGCCGGAGTTCGACCGGACCGTGGCGTGGCTGGTGGGGCCCGAGGGGCGGGGTGTGAAGACCATCATCGAGATGGTCAACTGCACCCGTCTGGACTGTGTGATGTCCTCGGCGACGCTGATGCGCAAGACGCTGGTCGAGGCCGGCCATCACGCCCGCCACCGGAGCGCGTTCGGTGCCCGGCTGCTCGAACAGCCGCTGATGCGCAATGTATTGGCGGATCTCGCGCTGGAGTCGGAGGCGGCGACCACCCTCACACTGCGGCTGGCCGGGGCCGCGGACCGCGCGGTGCGCGGGGACGCCGGGGAGCACGCCTTCCGGCGGATCGCCACGGCCGTCGGCAAGTACTGGGTCACCAAGCGGGGGCCCGCGTTCACCGCCGAGGCCCTGGAGTGCCTGGGCGGCAACGGGTACGTGGAGGACTCCGGCATGCCCCGGCACTACCGGGAGGCCCCGCTGCTGTCCATCTGGGAGGGCTCGGGCAACGTCAACGCGCTGGACGTGCTGCGCGCCCTCGGCCGCGAACCGGGCGCCGCCGACGCCTTGTTCGCCGAACTCGCCCTCGCCGGAGGCGCGGACGCCCGCCTGGACTCCGCCGTGGCCGCCCTCAGGTCCGAGCTGCCCCGGGCCGACCAGCTCAGCGCCCGCCGCCTGGTCGAGCGCATGGCGCTCGCCCTCCAGGCGTCCCTCCTGGTCCGCCACGCGCCCCGGCCGGTCGCGGACGCCTTCTGCGCGACCCGCCTGGCCGGCGACTGGGGCCACTCCTTCGGAACCCTGCCCCCCGGAACGAACCTGGACGCCATCCTGGAACGGGCCCTGCCCGACCACGGCTGAGCCCGACGACCCGTACGGGCCCGGCCCGCCTCCGGCCGGACCCGTACCACCACCCGCCCCACCAGGCCCCGCGACTAAGTCACGTACTTGGGCGTGAACGTGCCCTTGCCGGTCACCGTGCCCGAGAGGTTCTCGCCCGGGGACAGGTCCACGGTGTCGATCTGCTTGTCGTCGACGCCCAGTTCGTCCGTGTGCTTGGTGCCGTTGGTGTCCGTGACGGTGAAGTAGAGCGGGTTGACGCTGACCTTCTTGCCGCTGTTGTTGCGGATCGTGACGGACACGCTGGTGTAGGCGTCACCGTCGGCGAGGACGCTCTTGGTGAACGACGCCTTCTTCGCGGTGATCTCCACGGCCGCCGGCTTCCCCGCGGGCTCGGACCCGCCCGGCCGCGACGAGGACGCGGCGCTCGGGGCGCCGCTCTTGCCGGCGTCCACCTTGTCGTCGTCGCCCTTGCCACCGCCACCCGCCACGGCCGCGATGACGCCGATCACGACGACGAGTGCGACGACACCGAGGCAGCCGAAGCCGAGGATCTTGCCGGTGCTCGACTTCTTCGGCGGCTGCGGGGGCGGCGACGATACGTCTCCACCAGGCAACCTGGGAAATTTGACGTTTCGCCGGCGGACGGCCGCTCAGACCATGCGTCCCCACTGCGGCCCCAGCCGGGCCCATTCCGTGTCCCAGGCGGTCAGCCGGCGGCGCTCCAGCCGGGCGCGCAGCAGGAAGCCGCCGGCGAAGGGGACGAGCGCGGTGCCGAGGCCCGCCAGGGTTCCGACGAGATCGGCGCGGAAGGCGGCCTGGCCGGGCGGGACGGGGCTGCCGACGAGGTGGCCATGGGAATCGGTCCAGACGGTGACCCTGGTGCCGACCCGGTTGCCGGCCGCCGCCCGGACCCGGCCGGTGTGCACGGAGCCGTCGGCCACCGTCCAGCGCACCTCGGCCCAGCCCCGCGCGTCATGGGATATGTGCCGGCGCCCGGCGTGCGCGTCCGGGATCTCGGCGACGACATGGGCGACGGCGGGGCGCCAGTCGGCGCGCTCGCGGGCCAGCCCCTGCGTCACCGACCGGGCCACCATGAGCCCGGCGAGCACCCCGGCGAGCACGGTCAGCAGCCCGACGCCGAGCACCACCCAGCCCTCCACCACGTCCGCCCGGCGCTTGAGCGGATTGCGCCGCCACCGCCACAGCCACACCTTGGGACTTCGGAACGCCATCAAGGGCATCCTCCTCGCGACCGCAAAGACCGGCCGGACCGCCCTCCCCGGGAGGAGGGATCGTTCCGTTGCTCATGACAAGCCGTCCTCGACGTTCGCACGAGCGGCCCGCCTCGCGCAGGCGCATCGCGGAACGGACCTCGCGGATCCTCGCCGAAAGCCGACGACACCCCCGCTGAGCTGGGGCGACGGCCGCTCCAGGGGAGACTGTCAGTGGTGGGGTGCAGACTGGCCGATATCTGATGGCGAGCCTGGGCAATGGCGCCCCGGAGGTGATCGGCATGACCGAGGTACTGCTGGCGGTGGGCACGCGCAAGGGCCTGTTCCTCGGACGGCGGCTGGGCCGGCGCCCGTGGGAGTTCGACGAGAGCCCGTACTTCAACGCGCAGGCGGTGTATTCGGTCGCGATCGACACCCGGGGACCTCGTCCGCGGCTGCTCGCGGGGGGCGACAGCGCGCACTGGGGGCCGTCGGTGTTCCACTCCGACGACCTCGGCCGCACCTGGACCGAACCGCCCCGTCCGGCCGTCAGGTTCCCCAAGGACACCGGCGCCTCCCTGGAGCGCGTCTGGCAGCTGCACCCGGCCGCCGCCGAGCCCGAGGTGGTGTACGCGGGTACGGAACCGGCCGCGCTGTACCGCTCGGTGGACCGCGGCGAGAGCTTCGAGCTGGTACGGCCGCTGTGGGAGCACCCCACCCGCTCCCGCTGGGTGCCGGGCGGCGGCGGCGAGGGGCTGCACACGGTGCTCACCGACGCACGCGACAAGGCAGCGCTCACGGTGGCCGTCTCCACGGCCGGGGTGTTCCGCACCACCGACGGCGGGGCGAGCTGGGCGCCGTCCAACTCCGGGGTGGCCGCGGTGTTCCTGCCGGACCCGAACCCGGAGTTCGGCCAGTGCGTGCACAAGGTCGCCCGGGACGCGGCCGACCCGGACCGGCTCTATCTCCAGAACCACTGGGGGGTGTACTGCAGCGACGACGCGGGGGCGCACTGGAGCGACATCGGCGCGGACCTGCCGTCCACCTTCGGCTTCGCCGTCGCCGCCCATCCGCACCGCGGTGACACGGCGTACGTCTTCCCGATCAACGCGGACAGCGACCGGGTCCCCGCCGACCGCCGCTGCCGGGTCTTCCGCACGGCCGACGCGGGCAAGTCCTGGGAGCCCCGGTCCCGTGGCCTGCCGACCGGGGACCACTACGGCACGGTGCTGCGCGACGCCCTGTGCACCGACGACGCCGACCCGGCGGGCGTGTACTTCGGCAACCGCAACGGAGAGGTGTTCGCCTCGGCCGACGACGGCGACAGCTGGCAGCAGGTGGCCGCGCATCTGCCGGACGTCCTGTGCGTGCGCGCGGCGCTGGTCGACTGAAGGCCGAGGCTGGGGCCGCACAAGGAAAGAAAGAAGGAAGAGGGGGAGGCATGACCGAAGAGGGGGGTACAGCGGTGTCGGGAGAGCGGGGTTCCAGGGGGC
>NZ_MUNF01000474.1 GCF_002154555.1 Streptomyces murinus | reverse complement strand
GCCTTCGAGGAACTGCTGCGCGCCGACCTCGGCGCCGCCGACGTGGTCGCCTGCTCCAGCGGCACCTCCGCGCTCTCGCTGGTGCTGCGCGCCATGGACATCGGCCCCGGCGACGAGGTGATCGTCCCCGCCTTCGGCTGCGCGCCGCTGGCCTCCTCGGTCGTCGCCGTCGGAGCCGTCCCGGTCTTCGCCGACATCCGCCCGGACACCATGACCATGGACCCGGACGAGGCCGAACGGCTCGTCACCGAGCGGACCAGGGCGGTGATGCCCGCCCATATGTTCTCCGTGATGGCCGACATGCCCCACTTCGCCGAGCTGGCCCGGCGGCACGGACTGCGCCTGCTGGAGGACTCGGCGGTCGCCCAGGGCGGCGTGCTGCGCGGCGTGCCGGCCGGGCTGTGGGGCGAGGCGGGCGTCTACTCCTTCGTGCAGGTCAAGACGTGCGGCATGCCGGGCGAGGGCGGCGTGGTGATCACCCGGGACCCGGCGCTCGGCGAGCGGGTGCGGATGCTGCGCAACCACGGCCAGCGGCCCGGGCGGCGGTTCGTCCACCACGCCGTCGGCGTCAACAGCCGCTTCGACGAGATCCAGGCGGCCTTCCAGACACACCGCTACGCCGGTTTCCCCGCGCGCCTCGCCCGGCGGGCCGAGATCGCCGCGTACTACACCGAGCGCTTCACCCCGCTTGCCGACCGCGGGGTGACCCCGCCGCCGCCCGATCGCGACGGCCGCTGCTTCTACGTGTACACGGTCCTCGCCGACGCCCGGGACGCCCTCGCGGCTCACCTGGCCGAGCACGGGGTGGCCAGTCACGTCTACTACCCGAGCCCCCTGCCCGCGCACCCCGCCTTCGCCCCGTACGCGCCACCGGACGCCCGCTGGCCCGCCGCGGCGCAGGCGTCCCGCCGTCATCTGTC
>NZ_MUNF01000473.1 GCF_002154555.1 Streptomyces murinus | reverse complement strand
TGCTCGACGCGGTGGGCGCGGCCGCCCAGCCCGAGCAGACCGACGCTCCGGCGCCCGCGCCCACCGCGTCGAGCACCCCGGCGCCGGCCACGACCGCCACGACCGCCGCGTCCGGCGTCACCGCGCAGATCGTGCAGCTGGTCAACGCCGAGCGCGCGAAGGCCGGTTGCCAGCCGCTGACCCTCAACGCGAAGCTCACCAAGGCCGCGCAGGAGCACAGCGCGGACATGGCGGCCCACCAGAACATGTCGCACACCGGCTCCGACGGCTCCGACCCGGGCACCCGCATCACACAGGCGGGATACACCTGGAGCGCGTACGGCGAGAACGTCGCGTACGGCTATTCGACCGCCGCCGAGGTCATGGCGGGCTGGATGTCCAGCCCCGGCCACCGGGCCAACATCCTCAACTGCGGCTACCAGGAGATCGGTGTCGGTCTCGCGCAGCCCGACAGCTACTGGACACAGGACTTCGGCACGGCCCGGTAGCCGTCGGCGTACGACGGACAGCGGTCGGCGATACGACGGGTCAGCGGTCGGCGAGCGGATTGCGCAGCGGCAGATAGCGCGCGTCCGCCCCGTCCGCGCCCGTCCACCGCAGCAGCAGATTGGTCTTGCCCGGCAGGGTCGGCGAGCCGAGCAGGGCGGGGATCTCGGGCAGGTCGTGCCGGGCCAGTGCGCGGCGCACGGCGGGCCAGGGGTCGTACCCGCGATGCCGCTCGGCCAGGGCCCCGGCGATCTCCATGAGGTGGTTGACGATCAGGCAGTAGACCAGCCGCTCCCAGCCCGCGGCGCGCGGGACGTCCGCCAGCAGCTTGACGCCCTCGGCGTCCCGGAACAGCGCCTGTACGGGCGTACCGGAGGCGTCCACCGCGACCAGGGTGTTCTGGAGATGCGCCTCCAGGACGATCCCGTGGGTGTCGAACGCGGTCAGCGCGGGCGGCACGACCTGCGCCAGATACGCCTCCCACCAGGCCGCGGGGTCGGCCGCCGCGGCGAGCGGGCTGCCGTCGAAGCCCTCGGCGAGACCCGCGGCGAGCAGCGGCACGGCGCCCGGCAGCAGATGGTCGCGCAGCCCGTCGCGGACCACCACGGCCAGCTCCTCGTACGCGAAGGACGCGGTGCGATGGCCCCGGTCGGCGAGCCACGCGGCGGACATGCCGGTCGCGGCGGACGCCCCGGTCCCAGCGGATGCCCCTGTCGCCGCCGGCGCCCTCATCGCGGCGAAGGCGCGCCCCGCGGCGCTGTCGGTGCGGCGCAGCCGAAGCAGGTCGTGGCGCCAGAGCCGGCGGATGTCGTTGGTGATCCGCACGTCCAGGCTGAACTTCAGGAACAGGTCGGCCCGCGGCTCGTACACCGTGCGGATCGCGGCGGTCGGCCAGGTGTCGAAGGGGGTGGTGCCGAGCCGGACGAGGCGGCCGTCGGCGAAGGCGGGGGCGAGGGTGTCGGCGACCAGGTCGAGCTGCCAGGGGTG
>NZ_MUNF01000472.1 GCF_002154555.1 Streptomyces murinus | reverse complement strand
CCGTCGCCCCGCTGCCCGCCGGAGGGCTCGGCGGGCAGCGGGGCGACGGGGTGCCCGGCGACATCGAGGACGGCGTCCGCCTGCGCCGGGGTGCCGGTGACCGTGGCCACGTGCACCACGCAGGGGCAGGGCACGGGCGGCTCGGCGACCGGCAGCTTCTTGGCGAAGGCGCCCCGGGCGTCGGTGGTGACGGCGCGGCCGTCGGCGTTGGCGCAGGAGTTGGTGCCGCCGATGACGCCCCGGGACGGGGTCGCCCGGCCGCAGACCAGCAGCATCAGCAGGGTGCGCGGGCGCCAGCCGGTTCCGTGCACGGTGACCGAACCACCGGTGCCGGCCTGCGCCGCGGACAGCCGTACGGCAGGGCCGTCCGCCGCCGCGATCCCGGCGAGCGGCAGCAGGAGCAGTACGGCGACCACCAGGACCCCGATCCGCCTCACACCACCGCTCCCGTCAACTCGGCCTCGCGGGACGGGGTTTCGCTCTCGCGGGTACGACGCGCACGCCGCCGGACGAGGAACGTGACCGTCGCCGTCGCCGCGAGCCCGGCGAGGGTGCCGAGCGTGCCCCAGGGCACGAAGGTGGCCGCCGTGGTCGCCGTGGCGCGCGTCCCGTCCGCCGTCACCGTCAGCCGTACGTCGACACGGTCCAGGAACGGGCGGCCGTGCCACGGCTCGCTGAGGGTGCGCCGTGCGCCCGGGGCCAGCCGGACGGGCAGCGGGCGCGGGGCCCGGTCCAGGACCCGCCCGAAGGTGCCGTCGGCGCGTACCGCGAGGGTCGGTACGAGCACGGTCGTACCCCGGTTGACCAGCTGGTACGTGATGCCGCCTGGGTGGACGGCGAGATGTTCGACGGTCAGCGCGGCGAGCCGGGGCCCGGCGATCCGCAGCCGCACCGGAACGCTCGCCGTACGGCCCGTACCGTCGCGCGCCTCGATCGCGCCGGAGCGGTCGCCGGGCGCGGAACCGGACGGCGGGGTCACGGTGAAGGGCACCTCGGCGCGGGTGCGGGCCGGGACGGTGAGCGTGGCCCTGGCGAGGACGACCGGCAGGCCGGTGCCGCGCAGCCGTACCGTCACCGGGGTACGGCCCGGGTTGGTCACGGCGACGGTGTCCTGGAGGGCGGTGCCGGGGGCGCCCTCGGCGTAGAAGGACGGACGGGGGCCGCCGGCGGGCGCGAGGGACCAGCCGGCCGGGCGTGCGGCGGCGGGTGACGCGGCGCCCAGCAGCGTCAGCATCAGCAGCAGGGGCGGTCCGAGGGCGCGTACGGCGGACGGCATGGGCGGCTCCAGCGCTGGTGACCGGGTTTCGGCGGCGTACGGCGGCTTACGGCGGCGGAGTTCAGCGGCGTACGGCGGGGCCGCGCCGGGTCAGCCAGAGGGCGCCCGCCGCGCCGGTGAGGAGGACGGTGCCGCCGAGGGTGCCGAGGGCGATGGCGGAGTCGTCGGGGCCGGTCTGCGGGAGGGTGCCGCCGGGCGCGGAGCCGGAGGTTGAGCCGGAGGAGCCGGAGGTTGAGCCGGTGGTACCCGAGGTGGTGCCG
The DNA here is from genome assembly GCF_002154555.1 of Streptomyces murinus. Taxonomy (GTDB): domain Bacteria; phylum Actinomycetota; class Actinomycetes; order Streptomycetales; family Streptomycetaceae; genus Streptomyces; species Streptomyces murinus. The sequence goes on along the minus strand of NZ_MUNF01000472.1, from coordinate 431 downwards.
GACGAGCCGGAGGAGCCACCGGTCGAACCGCCGCCGGGCGCTGTCACGTCGAGTGTCAGGGAGGGGCCCGGGTTGTTGGTGGGGGTGCAGGTCGTCGTCGTACCGAGCGCCTTGATGGTGAGCGTGCCCGCGGTGAGGGTGACCTTGCCGGACTTCTTGGGCGTGTAGGTGCCGCTCAAGTCGCTGATCTTGATGGGGGTGTTGGCGGGGATCGCGGTGGCGTTGGGCGGCCCGCTCACCGGGATCGTGCCGCTGTCCGCGCCGCCCAGCTTGATGGTGGCGCTCGGGCTCATCGCGCCCTTGCCCAGTTCGACGGGGCTGGAGGAGACGCCCTTCTGCCAGGACATCGTGACCTTGTAGCCGGCGCCGCTGCGGACGCCCTTGATGTCGATCGGCGAGACGGCGCTCTTGACGCCGATCGGCGTCTCACA
>NZ_MUNF01000471.1 GCF_002154555.1 Streptomyces murinus | reverse complement strand
GGCGTCCAGGGCGGCGAGGACCCAGTCGGGCGGGGGGTCGTTCGAGGCGGCGGACAGGGAGAGTTCCAGGGCGTAGCGGTCGGCGAGGCGCCGTAGGGGGGCGGTGCAGTGGGTGTAGGGGGCGGCCATCGCGGCATGGGTGGTGATCGCCGGGAGCGCGCCGTCGCGGAAGACCGTGTAGCCCGCGCCGCGCAGCAGCGTGGTGCACTCCTGGAGGAACGCCGCGTGGTGCGGCACCCGCGGGTCGAGGGCGCTGATCACGGCCGAGTACGGCACATGGTGCGGCCAGTCGATGCCGAGGGCCCGCGCGGTACGGCGCAGCCGGGCCACCGCGCCGTCCGGGGCGGGCGGCAGCGTGCGCAGGATGCCGGTGCCCCGCGCGAGCATCAGATCCGCGGCGGCCATGCCGGTGAGCAGGGACAGCTGGGCGTTCCATGTCTCGGCGGGCAGCGGGGCGCGGTACGACAGCGCGTAGGTGTGGTCCCGTTCGGTGATCTCCTGCTCGGGCACCGTCAGCGAGATGCCCCCGCGCGCGGCCTCCTGCCGCTCCCGTGCCCGGCCGATCTCCCTGAGCAGCGCGACCGGTTCCTCCGCCGTCCCCGCGTCGATGGCCCGCTGGGCGCCCGCGTAGTCGAGCCGGGCGCGGCTGCGCACCAGGGCCCGGCGCACCTCGACCGCGAGCGCCCGCCCCTCCGCGTCCAGGTCGATCGTCCACAGCACGGCGGGCCGGGTCCGCCCGGGCAGCAGACTGGCCGCGTCCTCGCTGAGCACCGCGGGGTGCAGCGGGACCCGCTCGTCGGGGAAGTACAGGGTGTTCACCCGCCGCTGCGCCTCCGCGTCCAGCGCTCCGCCGGGGGCGACGAAGGCGGCGACGTCGGCGATGGCGTACCGCACCCGGTAGCCGGTCCCCCGCCGGGACAGATGCGTCGCCTGGTCGAGGTCCGGGGAGCCGGGCGGGTCGAGGGTGAAGAAGGGGAGGTCCGTCGCGTCGTACGACGGTGGCGGCGGGCTCTTCGCCGCGCGCTCGGCCTCCTCCCCCACCTCCGGCGGGAACCCCTCCGGGACGCCCAGGCGGGCGCGCAGGGCGGCGAGCGCGGCCCTCAGGGGTGCCTCGGGGGCGCCGGTCACGCGGATCCTGCGGCTGAGCATGAGTCGAGCGTAGGGCGCGGGGGGCCGGGCAGCACCCCGTACGCTGGCGCCTGAGCGCAAGAGAAGGAGTACGTGTTGCTGGTCCTGCTGCCGCCCTCGGAAGGTAAGGCCGACTCGGGCAAGGGTGCCCCGCTGCGGCTGGAGTCGCTGTCCCTGCCGGGGCTGACCGGCGCGCGCGAGGCCGTGCTCGGGGAGCTGGTCGAGCTGTGCGCGGGCGACGAGGAGAAGGCGCGCGAGGTGCTGGGGCTCAGCGAGGGGCTGCGCGGCGAGGTCGCCAAGAACGCGGCCCTGCGCACGGCCGGCACCCGCCCCGCCGGGGAGATCTACACCGGTGTCCTGTACGACGCCCTGGACCTCGCCTCCCTGGACGCGGCGGCGAAGCGGCGGGCGGCGCGCTCGCTGCTGGTCTTCTCCGGGCTGTGGGGCGCGGTGCGGGTGACCGACCGCATCCCCTCCTACCGCTGCTCGATGGGGATCAAGCTGCCCGGGCTCGGCGCGCCGGCCGCGCACTGGCGGGCCCCGATGGCCGAGGTGCTGCCGGAGGCGGCCGGGGACGGTCTGGTGCTGGATCTGCGCTCGGCGGCGTACGCGGCGGCATGGAAGCCGAAGGGCGAGGTCGCGGGCCGTACGGCGACGGTACGGGTCCTGCACGCACCGACCCGCAAGGTCGTCAGCCACTTCAACAAGGCCACCAAGGGCCGCCTCGTCCGCTCCCTCCTCTCGACCGGCCTCACCCCTCGCGACCCCGCCGAACTGGTCGACGCGCTGCGGGAGTCGGGCTACGAGGTGGAATCCCGGGCCCCGGACCGGGCGGGGAAGGCGTGGGCGCTGGATGTGCTGGTGGAGGAGGTCCACTGACGCCCTTCAGTGGCGGGCGGTGGCGGTGGCCCCGGCACATCCGGCAAGCAGAGCCCCAAGGGCCGGGCTTCAGGCCACGGGGATGAGTCGGTGTTTCTCAGCGAGTACGGACAGGCGCTGCTGAAAGTTGTTCTTGTAGCTCGGGCAGGGGACGAATCCCTCGGACCAGAGCTTGGGACACGACCCGCCGCAGATGCCCAGCATCGGGCAGCCGGCGCAGGGGACGGTCTTCTCCTGAATCTGGTCATGCCAGTGGTGGAAGGGGCCCTCAGGGCGCTTGGCGTCGAGGCCGATTTCGGTTACACGCGCCAGGGCCTGGGTGTTCTCGGACACGGGGACCAGAGGCTGCTCACTGCAGGAGAAGATGTTGCCCGTGGTGCTGATGATCTCGTTGTTGGTGGTGACAGCGCCGCATACAAGCGGTTTTGACGCGGTGGGCAAGATCATGGTCCTCAGGCCCAGTCGGGTCATCGTCCTGAGCCAACCGATCTCCCGTTCCGCGAGGGTCTCTTCGTCGAGAGAGACCTGGGAAACGTCGTTCGACCAGGAGTGGACCGGCTCCAGGGTGAACAGCACCCGTGGATGAGCGAAACCGAGCGCTGCCATCTGATGCAGGTATGCGTCGACGTGCTCCGCATTGGCGGTGGTGATGTTGGTCCGCAGTTCGAAGGTCACATCGGCGAGGGCATCGTCGGCCAGGGCGCGGGTGAGGAGGTCGGTGATGCGTCGGAAGGACGTACCGCCAGATTTCAGGATGCGGCTCTGGTCGTGGATGTGTTCCGGGCCGTCCAGGGTGATGCAGTATTTGGTGACCTGGGCCTCTTCTGCCAGACGGTGCAGCTTGCGCAGGGTCAGCAGGGAACCGTTGGTGACCATCGATGACTGGTAACCGACCCCCGCTCGGTCAGCGGCCTCGACGAAGCGTCGGCTCAGATCAAGGATGACGGCGTAGCCCATCATCGGTTCGCCACCGAACCAGCGCACCTCGACCTGTCTGTTACTGCCGGAAGTGATGGCTCTTCCCACCCGGGCGGCGATGGCGTCGCGGTGATTGTCCGGAAGCCGACCCTTGGTGTGCTCTTGACCGCAGTAGGTGCAGCCCATGTTGCAGTAGCGGGTGGGCAACAGGCTGAAGATCCGCACGCCGCTCGCACGGGCCACTTCTCGCGAGCGGCTGAGCAGTGTGTGCAGTTCGTCTTCGTCGGCGGGTACGGCGAGTTCCACGTCGAGCAGGCGCTGAAGCAACTGCGGATCGTCGGTCGGGACCTGACCTGCGCTGAGCTGAGCGGCTACTTCCTCGGTGAGCAGAAGAGGCACCGCCCGCCGGGTGCTGTAGACCAGGCGCAGGCGTTCGCCGAGGGAGTTGGTGTAGAGGCTCTCGCTGTGGATGGCGTACCGGCTCGGGCGTAGTTCACTCATGAGGTGTCCGAGCCCCGCAGCAGTCGCCGTCGATGTCCTCATCGCTGACGTTGGTGGGGTGAGGCAGGACGCTGGGCGCAAGCGTGCGGGAGGTGACGGGGATCGGGTCACCATCGATGTGGATGGTGACGTCGCTGGTGATGAGGTCGATGTGGATATCGGTGTAGTAGTCGACGACATCGAGGAGTTGGCCATGCTGGCCGAATCCGAGGTGGATTCCGGGATGGCGCTCGTTGATGTGGGAGTTCATGCCGATGAACTCGTCGATGCCGATATTCGTGCCGAAGCCGAGTTCACCGACGTGGTTGCCGTGGTCGATCTGAATGCAGCGCTCGAAAAGCTTGGCGGTCTTCTCGTCGTTGCAGGAGTAGGAGACGACGTCGCTGTCCTTGAGCTCGACGGTGAGCGGGTTGTCGCCCAGGCGTGCGTCGAGCTGGACAGCCTTGTTGACGTTGAACGCTCCGTCCGCAACGAGGCGGCCGGTGACGGAGGCGGGGTAGGTGGCGACTTCACCGGCAGGGAGGATGACGAAGGATCCGGGCCGCCAGACGCCGCGGTTGCTGAGCCAGCGGTAGCGGTCGTTGTCCAGGGCGATTTCGAGTTCGCTGCCGGAGCTGGTGGTGACGGCAAGGTGCTTGGCCGCCAGAAATCGGTGCAGCAGGCCGGCGTTGATGGCGCTCAGTTCGGTTGGGGTGGGTCCGAGAGCGAGGCGGAAGAAGTCCCAGCTGCCGTTGATGATGCGCAGCGGCAGAACTTGGTCGCCGTAGGTGTCGACTGCGCGGCGCACGACATCGGCGTGCGACATGGTGTCGCGTTCGATGGTGACGAGGACCAGCCGGCCGGTCAGACTCTCGCGGGAGGGCAGTACTGCGCTCAGCCGGTCGGCAAAGCCCGGGTCCTCTACTGGCGCCATGCCCACTGCTGCGGTGGCCACCCCGCGGTCACGGGCGGTGAGCAGCAAAAGGGAGGCCTGATCACGGCAGTCCGGGGTGTAGATGACCAGCAGGGTGTCGGTGGGCTTAGCTGGGCGTAGCCGTCGAGGAAGGTGTCCACTCCCCGCAGGACGCGGGCGTCGATGGTTGTTTCGGGGGGTGCCGTGGTCATGGTCAAGCTCCGTGAGTGATGGGCTGTGTGGCGAGCGGGCCCTCGGGGCGCCGGATGCTCCTCCAGCGCCCCGAGGGATTGGCCGCGTCAGCAGATGTTGTTGAGGATCTTCCACAGACCGGGCAGGTTGTCGTCGGACAGGATGTCCCCGCCGGTCAACGCCATACCCTGGTGAATGACACTCGGCTCCGCCTGCGCCAGCTCCTCGTTCATAGCCTGCAGACGCATTTCCAAAGCGGTCATAACAAAGTCCCCCTAGTGGGTTGCAACGTGAAAATAATGCCGGACTGGCATGTGAAGGAACGGCTGCCGGAGCCCACGAGTGAGTACGTGGTGAACAGGTCCAGCCTCGATCCCCCGGAATGAAGGGCGGATCAGTCTGTGGAGAGGGCGGCAGCTGAGACCGCGCGCTGCTCAGTGGCAGGTGCCGATGTCTTCGCGGAGTCGGCACCGCGGTAGATGTGGGTGACGGCCAGGGCGAGCAGGAGCAGGCCGCCACCGAAGGCGTAGACGGTACGTGGTTGTACGAGTGAGGCAACGAGGCCCGAGCACATCAGGGCGGCGATGGTGGCGCTGTTGAGCAGTGCGGCATGAGCCGCCACCGCGCTCCCCTGGCTCGCCGGGTCGATGGTGCGCCCCACAGTGGTCTGGCGTGCGACGCCGAATATTCCGTCGGCGATGCCGGCCAGGGCAGTCAGTACGAAGAGGCCTGGCAGACTGTGCAGGGCCGCGATGGCCAGTAAGGCCACGCCCACCGCCAGGACGGTGAGGACAGCGGGACGCACGGTGGGGCGTTCGGCAAGCCGGCGTCCGGCGATTGCGGCCCCGGCGATCTGCCCCGCCGCCCATGCTGTGGTCACCAGTCCGAAGACTGTTGCGCTGGCACCGTAGGAGTCGCGTACGAGGTAGACCTCCACGACATTGGTGATCTGAAGGGCAAAGGTGAGCACCAACCCGATGAGCACCATGCGCGCTAGCGGAAGGTGCTGCGCCAGGACTCGCAGGCCGACGAGGAATCCTGACTTCTGATCAGGTTCCGCAGAGTCGGAGGGTTCGGCCGTATCGGTCGGCGCCGGCAGGAAGAGGGCGACCACGGGCACGGAAAGGTAGGTGACCGCGTCTACCAGCAGCACCCCGCGCAGTCCGATGGCATCCATGAGCAGGGCACCGACACCGGGCCCGATGAGGAAGCCCAGGCTGGACGCCATGGAGACAAGCGCCCCAGCGCGACTCATCAGAGGCCCGGGAGCAGCCCGAAGCAACGCCTTCACGAACACCGGCGCCGCGACCGCCATCAGCGCCGACAACACGGCGAACAGGGCGATGAGCAGGGGGACCGCGTCGAGCATCGCCATCACAGCGCACACGGCGACCAAGGCGACACCCAGGGGCGGCAGTACCTGCCTGGCCGGATAGCGGTCGGACACCCGGCCGGCCAAGCCGGCCAGCACGATCGCCGGGACGGACATCGCCCCGAAGAGTGCGGCGATCCCGAAGCCTCCTGTGCCCCGGTCGTGGAAGTCAAGCATCAATGCGGTGATGGCGAGACCGTCCCCCAGGCAGGAAACCAGGAACGTGGCAGCGATCGCCGTCACGTGACCTGGGAGACGGCCGCGCGTGGCAGCCGAAGTCATGTTCTGAAGTTATAGCTTCGAAGTTACAAAGGGCAAGCGATTTTCGAAGTTTTGACTTCGAAGCATCTGCTTCGGAGATCAGCTTTCAGGGAGCACCTCCGGCACCGCCCGCAGCGAGACGGCCACCGGACGACGACCCTTCTCGGCACCGTCCCGCGCGCGATCGCTGTATGTCTGGAAGAGCGCTTTGACCTGAAGGAGAAGTTCGTCCAGCTCTTCGGGCCGCACCTCCACCCTGGCGTTGACGATCGACAGTGCCTCGCGCCACTCCGCCGGCTGCTCGGCCTCGGCGTCGAGCCACTCCTCCAACTGCCGATCACTGCGGGACAGGTACTGCCGCAGCAGATCGCGACTCGCCGCGCCACCGTCGCGTTCGCTATTGGCGACGACCAGCTGGGACGACCTCGCACGCCACAGGTGCTTACGCTTGTCAGGGTGCTCCGCTTCCTCGATCAGCCCGGATTCGGCGAGCGCTCGCAAGTGCCAACTCGTTGCCGACGGTGACAGGCCGGTTGCAGAGGCACACTCGGTCGCCGTACCGGGGCCGACCTCCGTCAAGCGCGCCATGATGGCCAGCCGGGCTGGATGCGCCAGCGCCCGCATGACCTTCGGATCATCGACGCGCAGAGGCGCCAGGGAAGGGTTTGTTGACGGCTGCATAGCAGTCAGCGTATCTGAAGTTTTTCCTTCAGAAATGCCTGCGTGGTGGGACAACTCTCACCAAACCGCCCCAGCAACCGCTAGGGCGGCCCATACCCGCAGGTCTGGGGCTCCACCGCCCGGCAGTAAATGGGCCGCAAAATTCCGTCAAGTGCGCGAGAGCGGCCCTTGCTTGAGGAAACCGCAGCGCTGCCACGCGCGCTACGCGCATAGGCCGGATGCGACAACTCCCCCACGCTGCTCTCACAGCAGCAGCACGCCCGCCACTTCTTTCGGACCGGCGCGATCCAGCACGAGGTCTGAAGCTCTATTGGGCGTAGAGGCTCAGAAGGTGTTGCAGTATGCGCAACGACGATTGCGGAGGGTGTGACCGGTCGGGACGATGAGGGCATGCCGTTGCCGTTGTCGTCGCAGGTGGACTCCGTGCTCGATCTCGCGGCCGTGGTGCCGGTGGTCGTGATCGCGGAGGTGTCCGATGCCGTGCCGGTCGCGCGGGCGCTGGTGGGTGGGGGGTTGCGGGGGGTCGAGGTGACGCTTCGTACGCCTGCCGCGTTGGAGGCGATCCGGGCGATCGCCGAGGAGGTGCCCGAGGCGGTGGTCGGGGCGGGGAC
>NZ_MUNF01000470.1 GCF_002154555.1 Streptomyces murinus | reverse complement strand
GCAAGAAGTCGCTGCCGGTGGTCGCCGCGCTCGCGGCCGGCGGACCCGCCTCCGAGCGGCTCGGCGAGATCCTCGCCGCCGACGCCAAGAGCAGCGACTTCGAGAACTTCTCCGAGGAGGAGTTCGCGGCCCGCGCCGCCCTCATCGAGGAGGCGGGCGGCCGCGAATGGACCGCCGAGGAGGCGCGCCGCCAGCACACCATCGCCGTCAGCGCCCTGGACGCGGTCACCATGCCGGACCGGGTGCGGGCCGCCTTCACGGCCCTCGCCGACTTCGTCGTCGTACGAAAGAGATGATCACTATCGGTCGAACCATCCTCGCGTAGTCGCCGGCCGGTGTCGCGACAGGAAGCACACCGGCCGACGGCGGACCCACAGCAGCACGTCTCGCACGACTGTACGAAGGGGAAGCCATGACAGCGACGACCGACGGAAGCACCGGGGCCACCTTGCCGTCCCGCGCTGCCGCGGCCAGCGACACCACCCTCACGACCCCCGAGGCGGCCGGGGCACCGGAAGCCGCCGCACAGGCCGCCCGCCGCGCCACCGACTTCCTGCTCTCCCGGCAGGACGCCGAGGGCTGGTGGAAGGGCGACCTGGAGACCAACGTCACCATGGACGCCGAGGACCTGCTGCTCCGCCAGTTCCTGGGCATCCAGGACGAGCGCACCACGCAGGCCGCCGCGAAGTTCATCCGCGGCGAACAGCGCGAGGACGGCACCTGGGCCACCTTCTGGGGCGGACCCGGCGAACTGTCCACCACCATCGAGGCGTACGTCGCCCTGCGGCTGGCCGGTGACGCGCCCGACGCCCCGCACATGGCACGGGCCGCCGCCTGGATCCGCGAGCGCGGCGGCATCGCCGCCGCCCGGGTCTTCACCCGTATCTGGCTCGCCCTGTTCGGCTGGTGGAAATGGGAAGACCTGCCGGAGATGCCCCCGGAGCTGATCTGGTTCCCCGGCTGGATGCCGCTGAACATCTACGACTTCGGGTGCTGGGCCCGGCAGACGATCGTGCCGCTGACCATCGTCTCGGCCAAGCGCCCGGTGCGCCCCGCGCCCTTCGCGCTGGACGAGCTGCACACCGACCCGGCGAACCCCAACCCGCCCAAACCCCTTGCGCCCGCGAACACCTGGGACGGCGCCTTCCAGCGCCTGGACCGGGCGCTCAGGCAGCTGCGCAAGGTCGTCCCGCGCCGGCTGCGCAAGGCCGCGATGAACGCCGCCGCCCGCTGGATCATCGAGCGGCAGGAGAACGACGGCTGCTGGGGCGGCATCCAGCCCCCGGCCGTGTACTCGGTCATCGCCCTGCATCTGCTCGGCTACGACCTCGAACACCCCGTACTGCGCGAGGGCTTGGCCTCGCTGGACCGGTTCGCCGTCTGGCGCGAGGACGGCGCCCGGATGATCGAGGCCTGCCAGTCCCCGGTGTGGGACACCTGCCTGGCCGCCATCGCGCTGGTCGACGCCGGACTGCCCGTCGACCATCCCCAACTGGTCAAGGCCGCCGACTGGTTGCTCGGCGAGGAGATCGTCCGGCCCGGCGACTGGGCCGTCAAACGTCCCCAACTGCCGCCGGGCGGCTGGGCGTTCGAGTTCCACAACGACAACTACCCGGACATCGACGACACCGCCGAGGTCTCCCTCGCGCTGCGCCGGATCCGGCACCACGACCCGGAGCGCACGGACCGGGCGATCGGGCGCGCGGTGCGCTGGAACCTCGGCATGCAGTCGAAGAACGGCGCCTGGGGCGCCTTCGACGTCGACAACACCAGCCCGTTCCCCAACCGGCTGCCGTTCTGCGACTTCGGCGAGGTCATCGATCCGCCGTCCGCGGACGTCACCGCGCACGTGGTGGAGATGCTCGCCGCCGAGGGCCTCGCCCACGACCCGCGCACCCGGCGCGGCATCGCCTGGCTGCTCGCCGAACAGGAGCAGAACGGGGCGTGGTTCGGCCGCTGGGGCGTCAACTACATCTACGGCACCGGGTCGGTGGTCCCGGCACTGACCGCGGCCGGAATGCCCGCCTCGCACCCGGCGATCCGGCGGGCGGTGACCTGGCTGGAGTCGGTCCAGAACGACGACGGCGGCTGGGGCGAGGACCTGCGCTCCTACAAACACGCCAGGGAATGGGCCGGCCGGGGCGCCTCCACCCCCTCGCAGACCGCGTGGGCGCTGATGGCGCTGCTCGCGGCGGGGGAGAAGGACTCCAAGGCCGTCGAGCGGGGCGTCCAGTGGCTCGCGGCCACCCAGCGCGAGGACGGCACCTGGGACGAGCCGTACTTCACCGGCACCGGCTTCCCCTGGGACTTCTCCATCAACTACCACCTGTACCGGCAGGTGTTCCCGCTCACCGCGCTCGGCCGGTATCTGCACGGCGACCCCTTCGAGCGGCAGCTGCTCGCCAGGACCCCCCGGCCGCGGCCCGAGGCGGCCAAGCCCGCCGGGTCACCGCTCTCCGAGGCCAAGGGGAGCTGATGTGAACGTCCAGCCCGCCCCGGCCCCGCTGCTGATCGCCTGCGCGCTCGGCATCGAGCACCTCGCGCTGCGCTCGGGCGATCGCGGCGGAGCCGGCGGGCCGGTCACGTTCGTCCGTACCGGGATGGGGCCGCGGGCGGCGCAGCGCTCCCTCACCCGGCACCTGGCCCGGCCCGCGCTCACCGATGCCGCCGTGGTGGCCACCGGTTTCTGCGCGGGCCTCGCCCCCGGGATGCACCCCGGTGACCTGGTGGTCGCCGAGGAGACCCGGGACCCGCACGGCACCGTCCGTTGCGTGGGCACCGAACTGCTGGTGAAGGAACTCGCGCGGCTGCTGCCCGGCCGCACGGTCCACACCGGCCCGCTCACCGGCTCCGATCATGTCGTCCGCGGCCCCGAACGGTCCGCCCTGCGCGCGACCGGCGCGATCGCCGTCGACATGGAGTCCGCGGCCACCCTGCTCAGCGCCGTGACCGCGGGCGAACGCCCGGTCGCCGCCGTCCGGGTGGTCGTCGACACTCCCGAACACGAACTCGTCCGGATCGGCACCGTGCGCGGTGGAATATCAGCCGTCCGTGTTCTTCGTTCCGTACTTCCCGCATATTTCGAATGGCACCGTTCTTTGCTGCTCCCCCGGAGGTGAGCCCAGATGGCCATGCCGTTGCGTCAGTCCATCAAGGTCGCTACATACCTGGCCGAACAGAAGCTCCGCAAGCGGGACAAGTTCCCGCTCATCGTGGAGCTCGAACCGCTCTTCGCGTGCAACCTCAAGTGCGAGGGCTGCGGCAAGATCCAGCATCCGGCCGGGGTGCTCAAGCAGCGCATGCCGGTCGCCCAGGCGGTGGGCGCGGTGCTCGAATCGGGTGCGCCGATGGTCTCCATCGCGGGCGGCGAGCCCCTGATGCATCCTCAGATCGATGAGATCGTGCGGCAGTTGGTGGCCAGGCGGAAGTACGTCTTCCTGTGCACCAACGCGATGCTGCTGCGCAAGAAGATGGACAAGTTCACCCCCTCGCCCTACTTCGCCTTCGCGGTGCACATCGACGGGCTGCGCGAGCGGCACGACGAGTCCGTCGCCAAGGAGGGCGTGTTCGACGAGGCGGTGGCGGCCATCAAGGAGGCCAAGCGGCGCGGCTTCCGGGTGACCACCAACTCCACCTTCTTCAACACCGACACCCCGCAGACCATCGTCGAGGTGCTCAACTTCCTCAACGACGACCTGAAGGTGGACGAGATGATGATCTCGCCTGCCTACGCCTACGAGAAGGCCCCGGACCAGGAGCACTTCCTCGGTGTGGAGCAGACCCGCGAGCTGTTCAAGAAGGCCTTCTCCGGCGGCAACCGCAAGAAGTGGCGGCTCAACCACTCCCCGCTCTTCCTGGACTTCCTTGAGGGCAAGGTCGACTTCCCGTGCACCGCGTGGGCGATCCCGAACTACTCGCTCTTCGGCTGGCAGCGCCCCTGCTACCTGATGAGCGACGGGTACGTGCCGACGTACCGGGAGCTGGTGGAGGACACCGACTGGGACAAGTACGGCCGCGGCAAGGACCCGCGGTGCGCCAACTGCATGGCGCACTGCGGCTACGAGCCCACCGCCGTACTCGCCACCATGGGCTCCCTGAAGGAGTCGCTGCGGGCCATGCGCGAGACGGTCTCGGGAAACCGGGAGTAGGGCGATGGCCGCCGTACCCTTGGGCGTTCCCGAGGTACCGGCCCGGCAGGTGGCCCCGCGGCGGCGGTCGCGGGAGATCCACGTCGGGTCGGTGGCGGTCGGGGGCGGGGCGCCGGTCTCGGTGCAGTCGATGACGACGACCCGTACGTCGGACATCGGCGCCACCCTTCAGCAGATCGCCGAACTCACCGCGTCCGGCTGCCAGATCGTCCGCGTCGCCTGCCCCACGCAGGACGACGCGGACGCGCTGGCCGTCATCGCGCGCAAGTCGCAGATCCCGGTGATCGCGGACATCCACTTCCAGCCCAAGTACGTCTTCGCGGCCATCGAGGCGGGCTGCGCGGCGGTCCGGGTCAACCCGGGCAACATCAAGAAGTTCGACGACCAGATCGCCCAGATCGCGCGCGCCGCGAAGGACCACGGCACACCGGTCCGGATCGGGGTCAACGCCGGTTCCCTGGACCGGCGGTTGCTCCAGAAGTACGGCAGGGCGACGCCGGAGGCGCTGGTCGAGTCGGCGCTGTGGGAGGCGTCGCTGTTCGAGGAGCACGACTTCCGGGACATCAAGATCTCGGTCAAGCACAACGACCCGGTCGTGATGATCGAGGCGTACCACCAGCTGGCCGAACAGTGCGACTACCCGCTGCACCTCGGTGTCACGGAGGCCGGCCCCGCGTTCCAGGGCACCATCAAGTCGGCCGTCGCGTTCGGGGCGCTGCTCTCCCGGGGCATCGGCGACACCATCCGCGTCTCGCTGTCCGCGCCTCCGGTGGAGGAGGTCAAGGTCGGCATCCAGATCCTTCAGTCGCTGGGGCTGCGCGAGCGGCGCCTGGAGATCGTCTCCTGCCCCTCCTGCGGCCGTGCCCAGGTGGACGTCTACCGGCTCGCTGACGAGGTCACCGCGGGGCTCGACGGCCTCGAAGTGCCGCTGCGGGTGGCGGTGATGGGCTGTGTGGTCAACGGCCCCGGAGAAGCCCGTGAGGCCGATCTGGGAGTTGCCTCGGGCAACGGAAAGGGACAGATCTTCGTCAAGGGGGAGGTCGTGCGGACCGTCCCGGAGTCCCGGATCGTCGAGACCCTGATCGAGGAGGCGCAGCGGCTCGCCGAGCGGATGAAGTGAGTCCACATAACTGCACGGAGCGAGAGGGGGCCACGAACGTGACGATTCTGGAGACGATCCGGCAACCGCGTGATCTGAAGGGGCTGTCCGGGGCGGAACTCGGCGTACTGGCCGAGGAGATACGCGAGTTCCTGGTGCAGGCGGTCTCGCGCACCGGCGGTCATCTCGGGCCCAACCTGGGCGTGGTGGAGCTGACCATCGCCCTGCACCGGGTCTTCGAGTCACCGGTCGACCGGATCCTCTGGGACACCGGCCATCAGTCCTACGTACACAAGCTTCTGACCGGACGTCAGGACTTCTCCAAGCTGCGCGGCAAGGGCGGCCTGTCCGGCTACCCCGCGCGCGAGGAGTCCGAGCACGACGTCATCGAGAACAGCCACGCCTCCACCGCGCTCGGCTGGGCCGACGGCCTCGCCAAGGCGCGCGAGGTGAAGGGGGAGCGCAGCCATGTGGTCGCCGTCATCGGGGACGGCGCGCTGACCGGCGGCATGGCCTGGGAGGCGCTGAACAACATCGCGGACGCCCCGGACCGGCCGCTGATCATCGTCGTCAACGACAACGCGCGCTCCTACGCCCCCACCATCGGCGGGCTCGCCGACCATCTGGCCACCCTGCGCACCACCGACGGCTACGAGAAGGTGCTCTCCTGGGGCAAGGAGGTGCTCCAGCGGACCCCCGTCGTCGGCGCGCCGCTCTACGAGTCCCTGCACGGCGCCAAGAAGGGTTTCAAGGACGCCTTCGCCCCCCAGGGGCTCTTCGAGGACCTGGGCCTGAAGTACGTCGGCCCGGTCGACGGGCACGACATCGGGGCCGTCGAGTCCGCGCTGCGCCGTGCCAAGCGCTTCCACGGGCCGGTCCTGGTGCACTGCCTGACCGAGAAGGGCCGCGGCTACGAGCCCGCGCTCGCCGACGAGTTGGACCGCTTCCATGCCATCGGCGTGATGGACCCGGCGACCTGCGAACCGCTCACCGCCACCGGCGGGCGGTCCTGGACCTCGGTGTTCGGCGAGGAGATCGCCCGGATCGGCGAGGAGCGCGAGGACGTCGTCGCGATCACCGCGGCGATGCTGCACCCGGTCGGCCTCGGCGCCTTCGCCGAACGCTTCCCGGAGCGGGTGTGGGACGTGGGCATCGCCGAACAGCACGCGGTCACCTCGGCCGCCGGGCTCGCCACCGCGGGACTGCATCCGGTCGTCGCCCTCTACGCCACCTTCCTCAACCGCGCCTTCGACCAGGTGCTGATGGATGTCGCCCTGCACCGCTGCGGGGTCACCTTCGTCCTCGACCGGGCCGGCGTCACCGGTCCCGACGGCGCCTCCCACAACGGCATGTGGGACATGTCGCTCCTCCAGGTGGTGCCGGGACTGCGGATCGCCGCCCCGCGCGACGCGACCCGGCTGCGCGCCCAGTTGCGGGAGGCGGTGGCCGTGGACGACGCGCCGACCGTGGTGCGGTTCCCGAAGGAGAACGTCGGCCCGGACATCCCGGCCCTCGACCGGGTGGGCGGCATGGATGTGCTGCACCGCGCGGAGCGGGCGAAGGTGCTGCTGGTCGCCGTCGGTGTGATGGCGCCGGTGTGCCTCGGCGCGGCGGAACTCCTCGCGGAGGGCGGCACCGGCTGCACGGTGGTCGACCCCCGGTGGGTCAAGCCGGTCGATCCCGCCCTGCCGCGACTCGCCTCGGAGCACCGCCTGGTGGCCGTGGTGGAGGACAACAGCCGTGCCTCCGGCGTCGGTTCGGCCGTCGCCGGGGCCCTCAGGGACGCCGGAGTCGACGTGCCGGTACGGCAGTTCGGCATCCCGGACCAGTTCCTGCCGCACGCCAAACGCAGTGAAGTACTGGCCGACCTCGGCCTCACGCCGGTGGAGATCGCCGGACGCATTTCAGCGAGCCTGGCCGTCAAGGAATCCGACGGCACCGTCAAGGAGAGTGAATGACCAGCGAGTTCGACCTCGGCGCCCTGCTCGCCGAGCGCGGAGCCGAGCGGTACGAGCTGCACACCAGGTACCTCAACCCGCAGCTCCCGCGCATGTTGCACACCATCGGCTTCGACAAGGTCTACGAGCGCGCCGAGGGCGCCCACTTCTTCGACGCCGACGGCAACGACTACCTGGACATGCTCGCCGGGTTCGGGGTGATGGGCCTCGGCCGCCACCACCCGGTCGTCCGCAAGGCGCTGCACGACGTCGTCGACCTGGACCTCGCCGACCTCACCCGGTTCGACTGCCAGCCGCTGCCCGGACTGCTCGCCGAACGGCTGCTCACCCACAGCCCGCACCTGGACCGGGTGTTCTTCGGCAACAGCGGCACCGAGGCGGTCGAGACGGCCCTGAAGTTCGCCCGCTACGCCACCGGCCGGCCCCGCGTCCTGTACTGCGAGCACGCCTTCCACGGGCTGACCACCGGCTCGCTGTCCGTCAACGGGGAGAGCGGCTTCCGCGACGGCTTCGCCCCGCTGCTGCCCGACACCGCCGTGCCCCTCGGCGATCTCGACGCCCTGGCACGGGAGTTGAGGAAGGGCGACGTGGCCGCGCTGATCGTGGAGCCGATCCAGGGCAAGGGCGTGCACGAGGCGCCGCCCGGCTATCTGCGCGCGGCCCAGGAGCTGCTGCACAAGCACAAGGCCCTGCTGATCGCGGACGAGGTGCAGACCGGCCTCGGCCGCACCGGCGACTTCTACGCCTACCAGCACGAGGACGGCGTGGAACCGGATCTGGTGTGCGTCGCCAAGGCCCTGTCCGGCGGCTATGTCCCGGTCGGCGCGACCCTCGGCAAGGACTGGATCTTCAAGAAGGTCTACTCGTCCATGGACCGCGTCCTGGTCCACTCGGCGAGCTTCGGCGCCAACGCCCAGGCGATGGCGTGCGGGCTGGCCGTGCTGTCGGTCATGGAGAACGAGCAGATCGTCGCGGGCGTGCGCACTACGGGCGAGCTGCTGAGGTCCCGGCTCACCGAGCTGATCGACACGTACGAGCTGCTGTCCGACGTGCGCGGCCGGGGCCTGATGATCGGCATCGAGTTCGGCAAGCCGTCCTCGCTCAAGCTGCGCAGCCGCTGGGCGATGCTCCAGGCCGCCCGCAAGGGGCTGTTCGCCCAGATGGTCGTCGTACCGCTGCTCCAGCGGCACCGGATCCTCACCCAGGTCTCCGGCGACCACCTGGAAGTCATCAAGCTGATCCCGCCGCTCGTCTTCGGCGAGGCCGACGTGGACCGGTTCATCGAGGGCTTCGCGGCGGTCATGGACGACGCGCACAGCGGCGGCGGCCTGATGTGGGACTTCGGCAGGACACTGATCAAACAGGCGGTCGCCAACCGCTGACCGGTCAGTACATGAGCGACAGCAGCACCATGGGGAAGACGAAGCCGGCCGCGCCGAGGACCGTTCCGGTGGCGGCCGGCCACATCCTGCCGACCCCCTGCCGGGCGTAGCGGGCACCCGCGAGGCCCAGCGGGACGGCGAGCGCGCGAAGCTTTTTGCCTCGGAGGCAAGAAAATTGCCCCACGGGCAAAAGTGGGGCTGAATAGAGGCATGAACGCCTCAGATGCCGCATCGCCTGCGGCGGGCCAGGGCGAGGATCTGCCCGCCGTGGCGCCGCAACTGCGCGCACTGCGCCGACGGGCCGGTCTCACCCTGGAGGCCGCGGCCCGGGACGCCGGACTCTCACCGGCCCATCTGTCCCGGCTGGAGACCGGGCAGCGACAGCCCTCGCTGCCGATGCTGCTCGCACTCGCCCGTATCTACGGTACGACGGTCTCCGAACTCCTCGGCGAACGGGTCGCCGACCAGAACGCGATCGTCCGCGCCGCCGACATGGATCCGACCCGGGCCGCCGGGTGGACCTACTTCCAGGCCGGGGCCCCTGGCCGCGGGATGCAGGCCCTGCGGGTGCACGCGCCCTACGGCACCCAGGGCGACATCGTGCGCGTCCACCCCGGCGAGGAATGGCTCTATGTCCTCAAGGGACGGCTGCGGCTGCGCCTCGGTGACGCCACGCATCTGCTCGCCCCCGGCGACAGCGCCCACTTCGACTCGCTCACCCCGCACCGCCTCGCCGCCGAGGACCCGGACGGCGTGGAGCTGCTGTTCGTCCACACCCTGCTACAGAGCCCCACGGCCGCACTGTGCCTGGGGCACCTGAACGGAGAGCTGCTATGAGCAACCTCGAGACCAAGTTCCCCCGTTCCCTGTGGATCCGGCTGCTCATCTACATCGCCCTCGGGCACGTCCTGGCCGCGTTCCTCTATCTGCTCTTCGCGGTCGGCGCCAAGAGCTGAGCCCGCGCCCGCGCACACGGCGGGCGCGGACCGGACGAACGGGTCAGTCCACCAGCCGCGCCCGCAGCCGCTCCCGTGTCTCGGGAGCCAGCCGCAGCCCCTGCTCCAGATAGCGGTCCACGCCGCCCCAGGTCTCGTCGATGCTGTCGAAGGCGGCCGCCAGATACTCCGCGCGCGCGTCGAAGAGCGGGCTGAGCAGCTCCATCACCTCGGGCGTGTACGCGCTCTGCGCACTGGCGCTGCGCTGCACCTTGTAGCGGCGGTGCTTGGCGTTGGACTCCAGGTAGTCGGCCACGATCGCGTCCCGCTCCACCCCCACGGCGAGCAGGGTGACGGCTATGGAGATGCCCGCGCGGTCCTTGCCGGCCGCGCAGTGCAGCAGCGCGGGCACGCTGTCCTCGGCGATCGAGTGCAGCACCCGGGAGTGCTCGGCCGTGCGATTGCGGAGCGTGGACCGGTACGAGGCCACCATCCGGGCCGCGCCCTTGCCGTCGTCCAGGACCGCGCGCAGCTGGTCGAGGTCGCCGTCGCGGACCATCTTCCAGAACTCGGCGCCGTCCGCCGGGTCGCTCAGCGGCAGATTCACATTGCGCACGCCGGGCAGGGCGACGTCCGGGCCCTCCAGCTTCTGGTCGGCCGCGTTACGGAAGTCGAAGATGGTGTGCAGGCCCAGGGAGGAGAGGAAGACCGCGTCCTGCGCCGTCGCGTGCGCCAGGTGCCCGCTGCGGAACAGCACGCCCTGGCGCAGCCGGCGTCCGTCCACGGTCGGCAGTCCGCCGACGTCACGGAAATTGCGCACACCGGCCAGCTCCGGCTCGGTCGACGGGACCTGCTGCGTCACGGGGGCTCCTCCCGATCGGTCCCCGCCGTCACGGCTCGCGGCGGGCGCTGCGTCGACCATACGGCATTGGTTTCGTGGGGCAATGAGTTGTCCACAGGGCATGGTCAGCGGGGGTGGCCGGGGCCATGCCAGCCCTCAGTACCTGCTCTGGGCCACCTTCGACACCGACGCCAACTCCCCGCCGCCCGTGTGCAGATCCCCGGCGACGGGCTGTGGCGTATCTGGGGGCCAACAGCCCTGGAAGCGGGTGTATTCCTGGAACGGGGAATCTTTCGGAGTGGCTCATCTCACCGTTCGTCAACCCTTTCCTACGGTCGCGTAAGTCACACCCCAAGGTGAATCATGGCCCGACGTGGCAGACGATTCGAAGAGTGACAGCAGATCAGTGATCGGGTCGTACGTGGCGGTGGGGGACAGCTTCACCGAAGGCGTCGGCGATCCCGGCCCCGACGGGGCGTTCGTGGGCTGGGCCGACCGGTTCGCGGTACTGCTCGCCGACCGGCGGCCCGAGGGGGACTTCCAGTACACCAATCTCGCCGTGCGCGGGAAGCTGCTGGACCAGATCGTGGCCGACCAGGTCCCGCAGGTGGCCGAACTCGCCCCGGATCTGGTCTCCCTGTGTGCGGGCGGCAACGACATCATCCGCCCCGGCACCGACCCGGACGAGGTGGCCGAGCGGTTCGAGGCGGCCGTGGCCCGGCTCGCCGAGGTGGCCGGCACCGTCATGGTGACCACCGGCTTCGACACCCGGGGCGTCCCCCTGCTCAAGCACCTGCGCGGCAAGATCGCCACGTACAACGGGCATGTGCGGGCCATCGCCGACCGGTACGACTGTCCCGTGCTCGACCTGTGGTCGCTGCGGTCCGTGCAGGACCGCCGGGCCTGGGACAGCGACCGGCTGCACCTCTCGCCCGAGGGGCACACCCGTGTCGCACTGCGCGCCGGGCAGGCGCTCGGGCTGGAGATCCCGGCCGATCCGGAGCAGCCGTGGCCGCCGCTGCCGCCCCGGGGCACCCTGGACGTCCGCCGCGACGACGTGCACTGGGCCCGCGAGCACCTGGTCCCCTGGATCGGCCGCCGACTGCGCGGCGAGTCCTCCGGTGACCACGTCACCGCGAAGGGCACCCTGTCCCCCGAGGACATCCGGATGCGCATCGCCTCCGTGGCCTGACCGGTCCGGAACCCGCCCGGAACACCGCCGCCCCGCCTCGCACCTCACCGGGTGCGGCGCGGGGCGCGCGCGTCTCGCCGCAAATGTCCGATCGCCACCCGCGCGCCGTCCCGCGCCCCGGGATGGAAATTATGCAACCCGCTTTCGGAATGCCCGTTCGAGTTATCTCGTTCCCGCCTGGAAATCGGTGACGCCGCGCGCCGGCTAGTCGAGGCGGCGGTCGCGGCCGTGCGGAAGCTCGCCCGAGGTGGTCTCCTCCAGTAGCGCCGTGTACTTCCGCGAGAGCTCCTCGTACCGCTCGTCGGCCCTGTCCTCGGCGCGTTTACGCCGGGTCATGACGTACAGAGCGAGCGGCCCGGTGATCATCGAGACGACCGGGATCAGTGCCCACCACGGCATGGATCCTCCCCTGGGTGCGTGGTGCCCCGGCATATGACCCGGCCCACCTGATCGCAGCGTATGCCCTTGCGATCGGATCGCCAACGCCCCATCTCCCGGCGACCTTTGGGCTGCTCACGTGTCACCGGACGTTTTCTTCCGAGCACTGGACGCCACCGCATCTTCGAATCTAAGTTCCCGTCTCGGTAGTGGAATTGGGCGCGCCGACGCTCTTCGGCGTGCCCAACGTCGCGCCGTCGTACCACCGTTGTGCACCCCCACTGCACTCCCCACCTCGACGCTGAAAGGCCACGGTGAAGACAGGCACCTCCGCGCCGGACAGCGCTCTCCCCGCACCAGGGACCCATCAGCCCCGGTTCCTCGTGCTCGGCCTGCTCGCCATCACCGACGGCCACGACACCGTCGTACTCCAGCCCTCCCGCCCCGCCTCGCTCCTCGCGGCCCTGCTGCTCCACCCCGGCGCGGTGGTCGGCTCGGAGCTGCTCCAGCGGGTGGTCTGGGGCAACCGGCCGCCCGCGGGCGGCAGATC
>NZ_MUNF01000047.1 GCF_002154555.1 Streptomyces murinus | reverse complement strand
TACTGCGGCCGCGGGGGTCGCTGCGACCCCCGCGGCCGCAGTACCCGCCGGCGCGGGCGTGGCAGGCGCGCCCGGCTTGTAATCGGCGAAGAAGTCCCACCAGGCACGGTCTACCGAATTCGGGTCCTGGAGGTACTGCTGATAGATCTCGTCGACGAGCCACTCGTTCGCGCCGAACGCGGCCGCGGGGTTCTTCCCGGTGGCTTGGTCGTCGGTGGAGATGCTCGAGTTACTGGGGGACTGTGGCGACACGGCGGCAACCGCCCTCTTCCGCTTCACAAGGTGATGGACAGCGGGAATAAAGGCTACGCCTTGGAGACGGTGAAGGTCAGGTCGGGCCGGTTCATCGTCGTGTAAGTCACACCGAAAATCTTGTTTCAGGGCTTGAAATGGCGGGAAACAAGCGTGGTTCCGGATGTGCGAGGGTGCACTGGTGCGGCCCTGCGCCCCCGGCTTCTGCGGGCGGCGCGGGCCTGTGTCGCTCCACACGTGTCCAGCTGCGCGAAGACGGCGCGGACAACCGTGGATCTTGTGCCTTCGCTGGAACTTTACGTCAACTTGAAGCGGAGTTCGCTCCCGGAAGGGTGACGATGATCCGGCAGCCGCGCTCTGATTCGGCCACCCCGATCCGGCCGCCGTGCAGATCCACCGCCCAGCGGGCGATCGCCAGCCCGAGGCCGGTGCCGCCGTCGCTGCCCGGACCGTGCGGCCGGGTCACGGCACCCCGGTTGAACCGCTCGAAGACCCGGTGCCACTCCGAGCGCGGGATGCCCGGACCCTCGTCCAGGACCTCCAGCTCCAGCGAGTGCGGCTGGGGCCCGCGCCGCGCCTTCACGGTCACCCGGCCGTGCGGCGGGCTGTGCTTGACCGCGTTGTCGATCAGATTGGCGACGACCTGGTGGATGCGCTCGGGGTCCGCGTGCGCGGTCAGCTCCGGCGGGGAGACGTCCAGATGCAGATGGACGTCGGTGCGGGTGTGGCTGCCGGAGCCGGTGGCCATGCCCGCGCGCGCCGAGGCGACCATGTTGGCCTCCTTCAGTACGCCCGACAGGTACGGCCACACCTCGAAGCGCCGCAGCTTCAGCGGTACGACGCCGTTGTCGAGCCGGGACAGGTCCAGCAGGGTCTCCACCAGGCGGCCGAGCCGCTCGGTCTGCTTCAGGGCCGTGCGCATGGTCTCCGGATCGGCCTCGGTGACCCCGTCGACGATGTTCTCCAGCACGGCGCGCAGGCCCGCGATCGGGGTGCGCAGCTCATGGGAGACGTTCGCGACCAGCTCCTTGCGCTGCCGGTCCTGGGCCTCCAGCTCGTCGGCCATGACATTGATCGTCTGCGCCAGGTCGCCCAGTTCGTCGCGCCGGCTCTCGCGCACCCGGCGGGTGTAGTCGCCCTGCGAGATGGCCCGGGCGACCGTGTTCATCTCGTCCAGCGGCATGGTGAGCGAGTGCGCCACGAACTGGGTGATCAGCAGGGTGGCGATCATCGAGAACACCGTGATGAAGCGCAGCTCCGTCTTGGTGTGCACCGCGACGATCGACAGACCGGTGGTGATCAGCACCGCGATGACCACCAGCGCGGTCAGCTTGGTCTTGATCGAGAACGGGCGTACGCCGCCCCAGGGGTCCTCCGTGCGGGCCCGGGGGCTCCTCCGTGCGGCCTGGCGCCCGCTCACGCTCACGGGTTCGGCGTCTCCAGCGCGTAGCCCACACCGTGCACGGTGCGGATGCGCTCGGCGCCGATCTTGCGGCGCAGCGCCTTGATGTGGCTGTCGACGGTGCGGGTGCCGGAGGCGTCCGCCCAGTCCCAGACCTCGGCCAGCAGCTGCTCACGGGAGAGCACCGCGCGCGGGGTGTTGGCCAGGCACACCAGCAGGTCGAACTCGGTGGGCGTCAGATGGACGTCCTCGGCCTTCACCCGCACCCGGCGCTGCGCGTGGTCGATCTCCAGCTCGCCGAGGCGCAGGATGCCGGAGCGGGGCGTGGAGGCGGCGATGGCGGCCCGCTCCACCCGGCGCAGCAGCACATGCACCCGCGCGGCCAGCTCGCGCATGGAGAACGGCTTGGTCATGTAGTCGTCGGCGCCGACGCCGAGCCCGACCAGCATGTCCGTCTCGTCGTCCCGCGCGGTGAGCATCAGCACCGGCACCGGGCGCTGGGCCTGTACGCGCCGGCAGACCTCCAGGCCGTCGAAGCCGGGCAGCATGATGTCGAGGATCAGCAGGTCGGGCTGCCAGGCCTCGGCCGTGTCCACGGCGGCCGGTCCGTCGGCCGCGGTCTGCACGAGGAAGCCCTCGGCGCGGAGCCGGGCCGCGATGGCGTCGACGATCGTGGTGTCGTCCTCCACGACCAGTACCCGGCGCTGGGCGCCCGGAGTGGTGGTCGTCGCCGCCGTGCCGCTCTGGGAGGTGTGTGTCTGCTCCATCGCCCGCCCCTGCTTGTTGCTTTCCGGAACCCGTGGGGTGATCCCATGTCTGCGATCGACGCGAAAGATCCGCGTCAGGGCAGCACCCTACGGGGATCGGCGGTGCCGTCGCTATCCAGGGCGGACGCCGAGGTGCACGGCGTCCGGAACTCCCCGGGCAACGGGCACCTCTTCGGTACGCACCCGTCGGAACCCGGCATTCCGCAAGGTTCCTTCAAATTCCGGAGACGGCTTCGCCGACCATACGGCAAGCACCCCGCCCGGTCTCAACACCCGTGCGCAGGCGGCCAGTCCGGCCGGTGAGTACAGGCTTTCGTTGTCCTCGGTGACCGTCCATCCAGGGCCGTTGTCGATGTCCAGGCACAGGGCGTCGAACGTGTCCGATGTCTCATTGACGTAACGGACGAGATCGTCTCGGACGATCCCGGTGCGCGGGTCGGCCAGCGCGCCGCGGGTCAGTTCGGACAGGGGTCCCGCGCGGTGCCAGTCGACGACGGCGGGCTCCCGCTCCACGACCGTGATCCGCCCCCAGCGGGGATCATCGGACGCGTGTGCGAGTGAGAATCCGACGCCGAGGCCGCCGATCAGCACGGCCGGTGCCGGGCGCCCGTCGAGGGCGTCGTACGCCGCGTCGATCAGCAGCCGCTCCGAGCGGCCGTCCGAAGTATCCATGAGGAAGCAGCCGTTGGCGATGATCTGGAGCAGCTCGCCGTGTCTGCGCAGCACCACCTCGCCGTACGGCCCCTCGCGCCGGTCCAGCACCACGGGGGAGTCGTCTGGGACAGCCATGGGTCCATCCTGCTTGAACAGGGCTTTGCTTTCACGGCAATTACGGATGCCGGGCCCGCGGGGCGCGGGTGCCGGACGTGGCCGGAACCGTGGCCGGAACTTATGAGGTTGCCGTGAAATCGCTCTCCTGCGGCTCCGGACGTGGACAGCGGCTTCCTTCAGCACGGAGGGTGGGGCGGAACGGAAGGAGCGCCACCGTGGAACGGATCGCGCCGAAGACCGTGGGCGCGGACCTGCTGGACGGTGTGCCCCGCCAGCGGTCCGTGCTGCCCGCGCCGCCGCCCGCCCGGCCCCTCGCGGTGCCGCGGGTGCGTCCCTGGCTGCTGCTGCCGACGCCCGCCCGGACGCCGTTCACCCTCGGGTACGCGGCTCTGCTGGCCGTCACCTCCCTGCTCGCGGCCCTGGCGCCGCCCTCCCTGGTGTACGCCCTCTACCAGGGCTCCAGCACGGACGTGGCCCACCTGGTGCGCTCGCCCGCCGTGGTGCTGCTGACCAGCGCGCTGTGGATCGCGGGCGGGCTTCTCTCGCCGTACGCGCTCGCGTTCGTCCTGGTGCTCACCGCGCTGGAGCGCCGGATAGGCGGTGCGCGGGCCGCCTGTGTCTTCCTCGCCGGTCATGTCCTGGCGACCCTGGCGACGGAGGTCCCGGTGGGCCTCGCGGTCCTCGCCGGGCATCTCCCGGGAACCTCCCTGCACCGCCTGGACTACGGCATCAGCTTCGGCGTCGCCGCGAGCACGGGCGCCCTGGCGGGACTTCTGCGCCCCTGGCTGCGCTGGCCGCTGCTCGCCGGTACGGCGGCCCTCCTGCTGAACGACCTGCTCGCCTATACGGACCCCATGACCAACTGGGGCCATCTGATCGCGCTGACGATCGGTGTGTCGACCTGGCCCGTCATCCGCCGCTGGGCGGCCGCCGAGACCCCCTGAAGTCCCCTCCCACCTGCACCGACAAGGCGATCGCTGACAGCGAACGCCCCGTTGGGAACATTCGCCGGGCGGCAGACATTGAGTCGGCATAACTCAAGTTGACTGCCGAAGGGGAGATCATGGCTGCTGAGTCACCGGCGTTCACGCTTGTCCTGCCCGTGCTGCCGCTCGACGACGAGGTCGTGCTGCCCGGCATGGTGGTTCCGCTGGACCTGAGCGATGCCGAGGTCCGCGCCGCGGTGGAGGCCGCACAGGCCGCCGCGCGCTCGGAACCCGGCAAGCCACGGGTGCTGCTGGTGCCCCGCGTCGACGGCACGTACGCCAGGACCGGTGTGCTGGGCACGGTCGAGCAGGTGGGCCGGCTGGCCGACGGCGACCCCGGCGCGCTGATCCGCGGCCGCAGTCGCGTCCGCATCGGCGCCGGCACCACCGGACCCGGCGCCGCCCTGTGGGTCGAGGGCGCCGAGGTGGACGAGACCCTGCCCGAGCCGCTGCCCGGCCAGGTCGCCGAACTCGTCAAGGAATACAAGGCACTCGCCACCAGCTGGCTGCGCAAGCGCGGTGCCTGGCAGGTCGTGGACCGCGTCCAGGCCATCGACGGCGTCTCCGCGCTCGCCGACAACTCCGGCTACTCGCCCTTCCTCACCACCGAGCAGAAGGTCGAACTCCTGGAGACCGCCGACCCGGTGGCCCGCCTCAAGCTCGCCACGCAGCAGCTGCGCGACCACCTCGCCGAGCAGGACGTGGCCGAGACCATCGCCAAGGACGTCCAGGAGGGCGTCGACAAGCAGCAGCGCGAGTTCCTGCTGCGCCGTCAGCTGGAGGCCGTCCGCAAGGAGCTGCGCGAGCTGAACGGCGACCAGGAGGGCGAGGAGTCCGACGACTACCGCTCCCGGGTGGAGGCCGCCGACCTGCCGGAGCCGGTCCGCGAGGCCGCGCTCAAGGAGGTCGACAAGCTGGAGCGGTCCTCCGACCAGTCGCCCGAGGGCAGCTGGATCCGCACCTGGCTGGACACCGTCCTCGAACTGCCGTGGAACGAGCGCACCGAGGACGCGTACGACATCCGGGGCGCCAAGGCGGTCCTCGACGCGGAACACGCGGGCCTGGAGGACGTCAAGGAGCGCATCACCGAGTACCTGGCGGTGCGCAAGCGGCGCGGCGACCGCGGGCTCGGTGTGATCGGCGGGCGGCGCGGGGGCGCGGTGCTCGCGCTCGTCGGCCCGCCCGGTGTCGGCAAGACCAGCCTGGGCGAGTCCGTCGCGCACGCCATGGGCCGCAAGTTCGTCCGCGTAGCGCTCGGCGGCGTCCGCGACGAGGCCGAGATCCGCGGTCACCGCCGTACGTATGTCGGCGCGTTGCCCGGCCGGATCGTGCGCGCCATCAAGGAGGCCGGGTCCATGAACCCGGTCGTGCTCCTGGACGAGATCGACAAGGTGGGCTCGGACTTCCGGGGCGACCCGGCCGCCGCCCTCCTTGAGGTGCTCGACCCGGCGCAGAACCACACCTTCCGCGACCACTACCTGGAGGTCGAACTCGACCTGTCCGACGTCGTCTTCCTGGCCACCGCCAACGTCCTGGAGGCGATCCCGGAGGCGCTCGCCGACCGGATGGAGATCGTCCGCCTGGACGGCTACACCGAGGACGAGAAGGTCGTCATCGCCCGGGACCACCTGCTGCCGCGCCAGCTGGAGCGGGCCGGGCTCGACACCGGCGAGGTCACGCTGGCGGAGAGCGCGCTGCGCAAGCTCGCG
Source organism: Streptomyces murinus (assembly GCF_002154555.1). GTDB lineage: Bacteria > Actinomycetota > Actinomycetes > Streptomycetales > Streptomycetaceae > Streptomyces > Streptomyces murinus. The sequence continues at coordinate 1,192 of NZ_MUNF01000047.1, read as the reverse complement.
GGCGAGTACACGCGCGAGGCGGGCGTGCGCAATCTGGAGCGCTCGATCGCCCGGCTGCTGCGCAAGGTCGCGGCCCAGCACGAACTGGGCGAGCGGGAGCTGCCGTGCACCGTCGCGGACGGCGATCTGCGCGCCCTGATCGGGCGGCCGCACCATGTGCCCGAGTCGGCGCAGGACCCGGCCGAGCGCCGTACGGCCGTGCCCGGGGTGGCGACCGGGCTCGCGGTCACCGGCGCGGGCGGCGACGTGCTCTTCGTGGAGGCGTCCCTCGCCGACCCGGAGACCGGCGCGGCGGGGCTGACCCTGACCGGTCAGCTGGGCGACGTGATGAAGGAGTCGGCGCGGATCGCGCTGAGCTTCCTGCGCAGCCACGGCGCCGAACTGGAGCTGCCGGTGACCGATCTGAAGGACCGGGGTGTGCACATCCACTTCCCGGCGGGCGCGGTGCCGAAGGACGGCCCGAGCGCGGGTGTCACCCTGACCACCGCGCTGGCCTCGCTGCTCTCCGGCCGCCAGGTGCGCACGGATGTGGCGATGACCGGTGAGGTCTCGCTGACCGGCCGGGTGCTGCCGATCGGCGGGGTGAAGCAGAAGCTGCTCGCCGCGCAGCGCGCCGGGGTGACCACCGTGATCATCCCCAAGCGCAACGAGGCCGACCTGGACGACGTCCCGGCCGAGGTGCTGGACAAGCTCGACGTCCACACCGTGACCGACGTCCGCCAGGTCCTGGAACTGGCGCTGGTGCCCGCGGCCGACGGCGCGGCGCCGGAGGTTCCCCTGGCGGCGTGACGGACGACTAGGGTCTTTCGTCTGGATCAGGTCGGATCAGGGAGCGGGGTCTGGTGCCGTGCGTCGCAAGGCGGAGGAGGGCGACATGGCGGAGCCATGGCAACCGACGACAACGCCGCGAGGCGCGGTGCCAGGGCCCGCGAGCCCGGCATGATCCAAACGAGAGGCCCTGGGGTGAAAGGCAGGGCCCGGGTCCCGTGAGGGAGGCCCGGGTCCTTGCCGTGTGCACGCCCGGCTCGGTGAGCCGGGCGTGGCGTGGCGGGGCCTCGGCCGATGGGGCTCGGTGGCCGCTCCGGCCGTCAGCCGTTGGCGAGCGCCTGGACGCGGTCGAGCGCGCCGTTGAACTTGTCGTGGTCGCCGACGGTCGCGCCGGAGGAGGTGTACTGCCACATCGTGTAGTACG
>NZ_MUNF01000469.1 GCF_002154555.1 Streptomyces murinus | reverse complement strand
CTGATCAACCGTCTGATCAACCGTCTGATCAACCGTGTGTGAGACGCAGACCGGACGAGTCCCGCCGCCTGCCACCCGACCGGCTCAAGGCCCCGCGCGAGGGGTGGCGCCCGGCGTCCGATTCGGGTACGAACGACCCAGTAGCACCGGTCGGTAGCCACCAGCCCCGGCCGTCCCCTTTCGCGGCGAGGTGATCCCATGTCCGCCCCCACCGAGAACCGCAGCACCGTCACCGAGCGTGAGGCCCGTCAGGTCGCGGAGGCCGCGCGGGAGCGGGACTGGCACAAGCCCAGTTTCGCCAAGGAGCTGTTCCTGGGGCGGTTCCGGCTCGATCTGGTGCATCCGCATCCGATGCCCGGCGAGGAGTCCGTACGGCGCGGTGAGGAGTTCCTGGCCAAGCTGCGGGCCTTCTGCGAGGCGGAGATCGACTCCGCGCGGATCGAGCGGGAGGCGCGCATACCCGACGAGGTCGTGGCGGGGCTGAAGGAACTCGGCGCCCTCGGGATGAAGATCGACCCGAAGTACGGCGGTCTCGGCCTCAGCCAGCTGTACTACAACAAGGCCCTCGCCCTGGTCGGCTCCGTGAGCCCCGCCGTCGGCGCCCTGCTCTCCGCGCACCAGTCGATCGGCGTGCCCCAGCCGCTGAAGATGTTCGGCACGGAGGAGCAGAAAGAGGCATTTCTGCCGCGGTGTGCGCGCAGCGACATCTCCGCCTTCCTGCTCACCGAGCCCGATGTCGGGTCCGACCCGGCGCGGCTCGCCACCACCGCCGTACCGGACGGTGACGAGTACGTCCTCGACGGGGTGAAGCTGTGGACGACCAACGGCGTCGTCGCCGATCTGCTCGTCGTCATGGCGCGGGTGCCGAAGTCCGAGGGGCACAAGGGCGGCATCACCGCGTTCGTCGTGGAGGCGGGCTCCGAAGGCATCACCGTCGAGCACCGCAACGCCTTCATGGGGCTGCGCGGCATCGAGAACGGTGTGACCCGCTTCCACCGGGTGCGGGTGCCGGCCGGACACCGAATAGGCCCCGAGGGCGCCGGTCTGAAGATCGCGCTCACCACCCTCAACACCGGCCGCCTCTCGCTGCCCGCGATGTGCGCCGGTGCCGGCAAATGGTGTCTGAAAATCGCCCGTGAATGGTCGGCGGAGCGCGAGCAGTGGGGCAAGCCCCTCGCCCTGCACGAAGCCGTCGGCGCGAAGATCAGCTTCATCGCGGCGACCACCTTCGCCTTGGAGGCGGTGCTCGACCTCTCCTCCCAGATGGCCGACGAGGACCGCAACGACATCCGCATCGAGGCCGCCCTCGCCAAGCTCTACGGCTCCGAGATGGCCTGGCGGATGGCCGACGAGCTGGTCCAGATCCGGGGCGGGCGAGGCTATGAGACGGCCGAGTCGCTCAAGGCGCGCGGCGAACGGGCCGTACCCGCCGAGCAGATGCTGCGCGATCTGCGCATCAACCGGATCTTCGAGGGCTCCACGGAGATCATGCATCTGCTGATCGCGCGCGAGGCCGTGGACGCCCATCTCGCCGTCGCCGGTGACCTCATCGATCCGGCCAAGTCCCTGCCGGAGAAGGCGAAAGCGGGTGCGCAGGCCGGGGTCTTCTACGCCAAGTGGCTGCCGAAGCTCGTCGCCGGGCCCGGCCAACTGCCCAGCTCCTACGGCGAGTTCCGGCACGGCGTCGACCTGTCCACCCATCTGCGCTACATCGAGCGCACGTCCCGCAGGCTGGCCCGTGCCACCTTCTACGGCATGTCCCGCTGGCAGGGCCGGATGGAGACCAAGCAGGGCTTCCTCGGCCGGATCGTGGACATCGGCGCGGAGCTGTTCGCGATGAGCGCGGCCTGCGTACGGGCCGAGCGGCTGCGCACCCGCGACGAGCACGGCCGGGAGGCGTACCAGCTCGCCGACGCATTCTGCCGCCAGGCCCGTGTCCGCATCGAGGAGCTGTTCGGGCGGCTGTGGACCAACACCGACGACCTCGACCGCAAGGTCGTCAAGGGTGTCCTCGGCGGCGCCTACACCTGGCTGGAGGAGGGCATCGTGGACCCGTCGCAGGACGGGCCGTGGATCGCCGACGCGACCCCCGGGCCCTCGGCACACGAGAACGCCCGGCGGCCGTACGGCGGCTAGCGGTACCCGGTCAGAAGTGTCAGCAGTACTTGTCGCTGGGGTCCCGCGTCGTCCAGGAGCAGGACCAGACCTTGGCACCGCTCGCCTTCGTGAGCGTGGCCGTGTCCTTGTCGTTGTTCCAGACGTAGGCGCGGCGGCCCTGGTACCTGTCCGAGGTGGTGGCCTTGCCGGAGCCGGTGTGGATCTTCAGGTACTTCCCGGCGCCGATCTTGATGTTCGGGAAGACGTACCGGTGGTTCGAGGCGTCCTTGAGCACCCAGCCCTTGAGCGAGACCGCCGAGCCGCCGGTGTTCTTGATCTGCACCCACTCGCCGTTCAGGCTCGTGTTCGAGCGGTTGTCCGAGCCTGGGCTGTCGAACCAGACGTGGTAGATCTTCACACCCCCGGCGGCCTGGGCCGGGGTGTTGAGCAGGGTGCCGGTGAGCAGGGCCGCACCGGCGAGGGCGGGCAGGGCGGCGCGCAGCCGTATGGTCCGCATGAAGAGATCCCCCCCCAAGGGAAACAGAAGCGAAGACTGAAGTGCTATCACAGGATCTTCACTCTTACTTCTCATTCGGACACACTCCCTGAGGGGACACATGTTCCCCGGGGGGACACCCTGTCCTGCCTGTCACCCCCAGCGGCCACAATGGGGGGATGACCGACAGCCCTGCCCGTCCGGCACCCCTCGCCGACCCCCACCTCGTCTACGACCCCCTCGCCGGCGACGGCCCCAAGGACGTGGTGGTCCTCGGCTCCACCGGATCCATCGGCACCCAGGCCATCGACCTCGTGCTGCGCAACCCCGACCGCTTCCGCGTCACCGCGCTGTCCGCCAACGGCGGCCGGGTCGCCCTCCTCGCCGAGCAGGCGCACCGGCTGCGGGTGCGCACCGTCTCGGTCGCCCGCGAGGACGCCGTACCGGCCCTGCGCGAGGCGCTCGCCGCCGCGTACGGCCCGGGCGAGCCGCTGCCCGAGATCCTCGCCGGACCGCAGGCGGCCACCGAGCTGGCCGCGTCCGACTGCCACACCGTGCTGAACGGCATCACCGGCTCCATCGGCCTCGCGCCGACCCTCGCCGCCCTGGAAGCGGGCCGCACCCTCGCGCTCGCCAACAAGGAGTCGCTGATCGTCGGCGGCCCGCTGGTCACCGCGCTGGCGAAGCCCGGCCAGATCATCCCGGTCGACTCCGAGCACGCCGCTCTCTTCCAGGCCCTCGCCGCCGGCACCCGCGCCGATGTGCGCAAGCTGGTCGTCACCGCCTCCGGCGGCCCCTTCCGCGGCCGCAGCAAGGCGGACCTCGCGGACGTCACCGTCCAGGACGCCCTCGCCCACCCCACCTGGGCGATGGGCCCGGTGATCACGGTCAACTCCGCGACCCTGGTCAACAAGGGCCTGGAGGTCATCGAGGCACATCTGCTGTACGACATCCCGTTCGACCGCATCGAGGTGGTCGTGCACCCGCAGTCGTACGTCCACTCGATGGTCGAGTTCTCCGACGGCTCGACGATCGCCCAGGCCACGCCGCCCGACATGCGGGGCCCGATCGCCATCGGACTCGGCTGGCCCGAACGGGTTCCGGACGCCGCGCCCGCCTTCGACTGGAGCAAGGCGTCCACCTGGGAGTTCTTCCCGCTGGACAACGACGCCTTCCCCTCGGTGAATCTGGCCCGGCACGTCGGAGAGCTCGCGGGGACGGCTCCGGCAGTGTTCAATGCCGCCAACGAGGAGTGCGTCGAGGCTTTCCTGAACGGCGCGCTGCCCTTCAACGGGATCATGGAGACCGTCACCCGGGTCGTCGAGGAACACGGCACACCGGAAACGGGAACTTCGCTCACGGTGTCGGACGTCCTCGAAGCGGAGACCTGGGCGCGGACCCGGGCCCGTGAGATCACAGCCAAGACGGCGACCGCGGAGGCGCGTGCATGACGACCTTGATGTTCATCCTCGGCATAGTGGTCTTCGCGTTCGGTCTGCTCGTCTCGATCGCGTGGCACGAGCTGGGGCACCTGTCGACGGCCAAGCTCTTCGGCATCCGCGTCCCGCAGTACATGGTCGGCTTCGGCCCCACCGTGTGGTCGCGCAAGAAGGGCGACACCGAGTACGGCATCAAGGCGATCCCGCTCGGCGGCTACATCCGCATGATCGGCATGTTCCCGCCGGACAACGCGGGCCGGATCTCCGCCCGTTCCACCTCACCGTGGCGCGGAATGATCGAGGACGCCCGCTCGGCGGCCTACGAGGAGCTCCAGCCCGGCGACGAGACGCGCATGTTCTACACGCGCAAGCCCTGGAAGCGCGTCATCGTCATGTTCGCGGGCCCGTTCATGAACCTGGTGCTCGCCATCGCCCTGTTCCTCGTCGCGCTGATGGGCTTCGGCATCCAGAAGGAAACCACTCACGTGGAGTCCGTCTCGCCCTGCGTCATCGCGCAGAGCCAGCACCGCGACAGCTGCAAGAAGTCCGACCCGGCGTCCCCCGCGGCCAAGGCCGGCGTGAAGGCGGGCGACCGGATCGTCTCCTTCGACGGCCACCCGACCAAGGACTGGAACACGCTTTCGGACCTCATCCGGGCCGACGCGGGCAAGAGCGTCGCGATCGTGGTCGACCGCAAGGGCGAGCAGGTGACCCTGCACGCCACGATCGCCACCAACGAGGTCGCCAAGAAGGACTCCAGCGGCAACTACGTCGAGGGCACCGTGAAGGCCGGCTTCCTCGGCTTCAGCCCCGCCACCGGCGTGCAGAAGCAGGGCTTCGGCGACTCGGTGACCTGGATGGGCGACCGGGTCGGTGACGCCGTCGACTCGCTTGCCGCCCTGCCCGGCAAGATCCCGGCCCTGTGGGACGCGGCCTTCGACAACGCCCCGCGCCAGCCGGACTCCCCGATGGGCATCGTCGGCGCGGCCCGTATCACCGGTGACATCGCCACCCTGGACATCCCCGCCTCCCAGCAGGTGGCGATGTTCGTGATGCTGCTCGCCGGCTTCAACCTCTCGCTGTTCCTGTTCAACATGCTCCCGCTGCTCCCGCTCGACGGCGGCCACATCGCCGGCGCCCTGTGGGAGGCGCTGCGGCGCAACCTGGCCCGGGTGCTGCGCCGCCCGGACCCGGGCCCGTTCGACGTGGCCAAGCTGATGCCGGTGGCGTACGTGGTGGCCGGGATCTTCGTCTGCTTCACCGTCCTGGTGCTGATCGCGGACGTCGTCAACCCGGTCAAAATCTCCTAGCCATCGGACGTTCACGGCGGCCCGGGACCCTGAGGTTCCGGGCCGCTTCCCGTGCGGCGTCCGGACGCCCCCCAATGAGGGGGTTTCCCGGGTGGGATGTGCCCGCGCACGCGCCGGTGCCGTAATCTCGGATGCCGGAGCCCGCCGTAGCACGGGGCCGGATCTTGATCCACGACTTGGGGTTGCACAGCAGATGACTGCGATTTCTCTCGGCATGCCGTCCGTACCGACCAAGCTCGCCGAGCGCCGCAAGAGCCGGCAGATCCAGGTCGGAAGCGTGGCGGTCGGCGGAGACGCGCCCGTATCGGTCCAGTCGATGACCACGACCCGTACGTCCGACATCGGCGCCACCCTCCAGCAGATCGCCGAGCTGACCGCCTCCGGCTGCCAGATCGTCCGCGTGGCCTGCCCCACCCAGGACGACGCCGACGCGCTCGCCACCATCGCGCGCAAGTCCCAGCTCCCGGTGATCGCGGACATCCACTTCCAGCCCAAGTACGTCTTCGCCGCCATCGAGGCCGGCTGCGCCGCGGTCCGGGTGAACCCGGGCAACATCAAGAAGTTCGACGACCAGGTCAAGGAGATCGCCCAGGTCGCCAAGGAGCACGGCACCCCGATCCGCATCGGTGTGAACGCGGGCTCGCTGGACCGCCGCCTGCTCCAGAAGTACGGCAAGGCCACCCCGGAGGCGCTGGTCGAGAGCGCCCTGTGGGAAGCCTCCCTCTTCGAGGAGCACGACTTCCGCGACATCAAGATCTCGGTCAAGCACAACGACCCGGTCGTCATGATCGAGGCGTACCGCCAGCTCGCCGCGCAGTGCGACTACCCCCTGCACCTCGGCGTCACCGAGGCCGGCCCCGCCTTCCAGGGCACCATCAAGTCGGCCGTCGCCTTCGGCGCGCTGCTCTCCGAGGGCATCGGCGACACCATCCGCGTCTCCCTCTCCGCGCCTCCGGTCGAGGAGGTCAAGGTCGGCACCCAGATCCTGGAGTCCCTGAACCTGCGCCAGCGCGGCCTGGAGATCGTCTCCTGCCCCTCCTGCGGCCGCGCCCAGGTCGACGTCTACAAGCTCGCCGAAGAGGTCACCGCGGGCCTCACCGGCATGGACGTCCCGCTCCGCGTCGCCGTCATGGGCTGCGTCGTCAACGGCCCCGGCGAGGCCCGCGAGGCCGACCTGGGCGTCGCCTCCGGCAACGGCAAGGGCCAGATCTTCGTCAAGGGCGAGGTCATCAAGACCGTCCCCGAGTCCAAGATCGTGGAGACCCTCATCGAGGAGGCCATGAAGCTGGCCGAGAAGATGCAGGACGAGGGCGTGGAGTCCGGCGAGCCCTCGGTCTCCGTCGCGGGCTGACCCGTACGACATCACGAGTCCCGTCACCCCTCGGTGGCGGGACTCGTGATGTCGTACG
>NZ_MUNF01000468.1 GCF_002154555.1 Streptomyces murinus | reverse complement strand
CCCCCGCCGAGCGGCAGCGGGTGTTCCGCGACCTTCACCAACTCCTCCGACTGGGGCTCCGGCTTCACCGGCTCGGTGGCGGTCAAGAACAACGGCTCCGCCGCCATCAACGGCTGGACCGTCAAGCTGACCTTCCCCGGCAACCAGACGGTCAGCAGCCTCTGGAACGGCAGCTACACCCAGTCCGGCAACACGGTCACGGTGAAGAACGCGAGCAACAACGGCTCGCTCGGCGCCGGCGCCGNNGCCGAAGGAGGTGGCGGCGCCGGCGCCGCCACCTCCTTCGGCTTCAACGCCAACTACTCGGGCAGCAACGGCGCCCCGACGGCGACCTGCACCACCGGCTGACACGGCGTTCGACGGTGTCGTGCCGCACGTAGGCGACAGCGTCGAACCCGTCCGGATCGGCCGCCGCCCCGGCCTCGCCGCGGCGGCGGCCGATCCGTCCCGTGGCCGATCCGAACGGCACTACGAACGCGTTCGTTACGATCGCGGTATGACAGCGAGAAGAGAGCCGGCCAGCCGCAGGGAGCGTCCCGCGAAGCCCGCGCTGACCCGGCAGGGCATCGTGGACACCGCCGTACGGCTCATGCGTGCCGAAGGGCTGGAGAAGGTCACCATGCGTCGCCTGGCGCAGGAGCTCGACACCGGCCCGGCCTCGCTGTACGTGTACGTGGCCAACACCGCCGAGCTGCACGCGGCCGTACTGGACGCGCTGCTCGGCGAGGTCGACCTGGTGGCCGAGGGCGCCGGGGAGGACTGGCGGGAGCGGCTTCGGGCCGTACTCGCGTCGTACACCCGCGTCCTGTTCACGCACCCGCAGCTCGCGCGGTCGGCCCTCGTCGCGCGGCCCAGCGGCGAGAACTATCTGCGGCTGGTGGAGCGGATCCTGGACCTGCTCTCCCGCAGCGGCGCGGCGCGCGAACAGGTCGCGTGGGGCGTCGACAAGCTGCTCCAGGACGCCACGGCGGCGGCCGCCGAGCATGCGACACAGGCGCACGACCCCGCGAACGCGGACGACTGGGACGCCCTCGCCCGCGCTCTGCACGCGGTGAGCGGGACGACGCATCCGGCGATCAAGGCGCACATGCCGATGCTGCTCGGCGGCGCGGTGCGGGACCGGATGCGCTGGAGCTTCGACGTGCTGGTCAACGGCATCACACGGACACCGGTCCCGCCCACGACGGACTGAGCGAACGCACTCCCGCCCCCTCTCTCGGCCTCCCCCTGCCCATAGACGAACTTGTTCGTTACGAACACGTTCGTTAGGGTGAGGGCGTTCGTCAGAGACCCCTTGGCCGGTCGGGAGGCCCCCTGTGACACATGACAACCACGTCCCCATCGCGATCATCGGCGCGGGGCTCGGCGGCCTGACGGCCGCCCGGGTGCTGCGGGTGCACGGGATCGAGGCGACGGTCTTCGAGGCGGAGGCGTCCGCGGCGGCCCGTACGCAGGGCGGCATGCTCGACATCCACGAGGAGAACGGCCAGCGGGCCCTGCACGCCGCGGGTCTGCACGACGCGTTCCGGGAGCTGATCCACGAGGGCGGCCAGGCGATGCGGCTGGTCGGCCCCGACGGCACCGTGCTGGTCTCGCGGGAGGACGACGGCGACGGCGGCCGCCCCGAGGTGGACCGTGGTGACCTGCGCGATCTGCTGCTGGACTCGCTGCCGCAGGGCACGATCCGCTGGGGCGCCAAGGTGACCGGGGCGCGGGGGCTGGGCGGGGGCCGGCACGAGGTGGCGTTCGCGGACGGTTCGACCGTCACGACGGATCTGCTGATCGGCGCGGACGGCGCGTGGTCCCGGATCCGGCCGCTGGTGTCGTCCGCGCGGCCCGCGTACACCGGGATCTCCTTCGTGGAGACGGATCTGCTGGACGCGGACGCCCGTCATCCGCGCAGCGCGGCGCTGATCGGCGGCGGGTTCTTCATCAGCCTGGGCGGCGACCGCGGCTTCCTGGCCCACCGGGAGACCGACGGGAGCCTGCACGTCTATACGGCGGTGAGGGCGGACGAGGGCTGGCTCGGCACGATCGACTTCGGCGACACGGCGGCGGCGAAGGCGGCGGTCCTCGCGGGCTTCGAGGGCTGGGACGAGGGCCTGCGGGGGCTGGTCGCGGACGCCGACGGCCCGCTCACACCGCGCCATATGCACGCCCTGCCCGCCGACCACCGCTGGGACCGGGTCCCGGGGGTGACCCTGCTGGGCGACGCCGCCCACCTGATGTCCCCCTTCGCCGGCGAGGGCGCCAACCTGGCCATGTACGACGGCGCCCTGCTCGCCGAGGCCATCGCCGCCCACCCGAACGACCCCGAACTCGCCCTGACCGCCTACGAGTCCGCGCTCTTCCCCCGCAGCCAGGCCTCCGCCACCGAATCCGCGGCCAACCTGGACACGATGTTCAGCGACAACGGCCTGACCCAAATGGCCGCCTTCTTCAGGGCCGACCCGACGATCGCGTGACGACCTTGATCCGATCCAGCAAGGGCCGCCCCTCGGCCGGGCCATTGCAGGCAAGGACCCAGATCGCCTGGTTCACCAGCACGTACGAGTCGGGATCGGACTTGGTCCGACCCCCGGCAACTAGCCCATTCGTGTGTGCCCCCTTGACCGCCCACATGGGTGCTTTTATGGTCACGCTGATCGAACCGGACGTAGGACGTCGTACCTCTTCCCGCCTCCCCGACCTTGCTGGAGGACCCGTGCGTGACGACGTGATCCGTGATGTGGCGGCCCCGGGCCGGCGGGCCCTGCTCAGAGGGGTCGGGGGGTTCGGGGTGGCCGCCGCGCTGCCCGGCCTCGGCGCCTGCTCCGCAGGGCCGCAGTCCACGAACGACACCGGGAACGGCGGCAGCGGCAAGGACCGGACGCTCACCGCGGTGATCGGGTACGGCAATGACGGCAGCTGGGATCCGACGCAGACGGCGTCGGCGTTCTCCATGGCAGCCAACAACCATGTCTACGAAGGGCTGTTGGACACCGATCCGATCACCCGGGTGCCGTATCCCGCGCTCGGCACCGAGGTGCCGAAGGATCCCGGCGCCACCACCTGGCGGTTCCGGCTGCGGCCCGGTGCCACCTTTCACGACGGGAAGCCCGTCACCGCCGACGACGTCGTCTTCGTGTTCGACAGGATCCTCGACCCGAAGACCCAGACCCTCGCCAAAGGGTTCTTCGAGAGCTGGCTTCAAGGAGTCAGGAAGACCGGCAGCGACAGTGTCGAGCTCGTGCTCAAGTTCCCCTTCCCCGACGGGCTTTCGCGGCTCACGCTCGCCAAGATCATGCCCAAGCACGTGTTCGGGCGGCCCGGTGCGTGGGACGACGCGATCAAGGGGCTGGCCGTCGGGTCGGGGCCGTACCGGCAGACCGCCCATCACCCGAAGTCCAATACGACGTTCGAGGCGTTCGACGCCTACAACGGCCCCCGCAGGCCCGCGTTCAGGAAGATGAACTGGCTGACCATCGTGGACGCCGCCCCCCGCGTCGCCAAGATCTCCGGGACCGACGCGGGCGCGCAGATCGCGGACAACATCCCGTACGCCAACATCGGCAGGCTCGAACAGGGCGGCCTGAAGGTCGCCGGCGGGGCCGGGATGAACAACCTGTTCCTGATGTTCGACACCCGGCACAAGCCCTTCGACGACATCCGGGTACGGCAGGCCCTGCACTACGCCATCGACAAGGAGAAGATGGTCGAGGTCGCGCTCAAGGGGCACGGCAGGGCCGCCTCCTCCTTCCTCGACCAGGGAAACCCGTCGTACCGGCGGGCCAGGACCGTCTACGACTACGACCCGGACAGGGCGAAGGCGCTGCTGAAGGCCGCCGGCGTCACGGACCTGAGCATCAACATCCTCGCCGTCAATGTCAGTTGGATCGTGGACTGCCTGCCGACCATCAAGGCGTCCTGGGACGCGATCGGTGTCCGCACCACCCTGGCACCGCAGGAGACCACCGCCGTCTTCACCAAGATGGACCAGCGGCAGGACTACCAAGTCGTCGCCGCGGCCTCCGACCCGAACCAGTTCGGGCTCGACGCCGACCTGATCATGCGCTACAACTACGGGCCGCAGAACCTCTGGATGCGGTACACCCGCTGGGCCGACCACCCCGTCGCCCGACAGCTCTTCAAGGACATGGACCGCGCCACCCGGGAGCCGGACCCCGGGCGCAAGAAGGCGATGGTCCAGGGCTACATCGACGTCGTCGCCGAACAGGCCGTGCTCTACCCGGTCGTCCACAACGAGTTGATGACCGCCTGGGACCCGCGCCTGCTCACCGGGATAAGGGCGCAGCCGTACCCGGGGATCAACGTGCTCCAGGCCACGTGGGTCTGACCGGATGACGGCCGTCGTCCGCATCCTGCTGCGCCGGATCGCCCTGCTGGTGCCGCTGATGCTGGGGATCGTGCTCTTCGTGTTCCTGGTGATGCGGTTCTCGGACGTCGACCCGGCCTCCGCGTTCTTCCAGGGCGCCAACCCGACCCCCCAGCAGCTGCACCAATTCCGGGAACGCAACGGCCTGTTGGACCCGCTGCCCCTGCGGTACGTCCACTTCGTCGGCGCCCTGCTGCACGGCGACCTCGGCACCAGTGCCCTCACCCGGGCCCCCGTCGCCGAGCAGGTCACCACCGCGCTCCCCCTCACCCTCCAACTGACCTTCCTGGGCCTCGCGTTCGCGGTCGTCCTGGCGCTCGCGGGCGGGGTGACCGCCGCCGTGTACCGGGACCGGTTCCCCGACCAGGCCATCCGGGTCGTCTCGCTGATCGGGGTCGCCGCGCCCGGCTTCTGGCTGGCGCTGCTGATGATCCAGTACCTGGCGGTGGACCGGGGCTGGTTCCCGACCGGCGGCTACATCAACCCCGCCGACTCCACAACCGGCTGGCTGCGGACCATGGCGCTGCCCGCCGTCGCGCTGTCCCTGCCGGTGGCCGCCCAGCTGACCCGGATCGTGCGGACCTCGGTGGTGGAGGAGCTGGACAAGGACTATGTGCGCACCGCGATCGGCGGCGGGCTGCCGCCCTGGGTCGTCGTCGGGCGCAACGTCCTCAGGAACGCCCTGGTCAACCCGCTGACCGTGCTCGGCCTGCGGGTCGGCTATCTGCTGGGCGGTGCCGTCGTGATCGAGACGATCTTCTCGCTGCCGGGGATGGGGAAGCTGATGATCGACGCCGTGCAGAACGGCGATCCCGCGGTGGTCCAGGGCGTCGTCCTGACCACGGCCACCGGGTTCGTCGTCGTCAATCTCGTCATCGACATCCTGTATCTGCTCATCAACCCCCGGCTGCGGGCGGCCTGACGATGACCCGCGCCGAACTCGCCGAACGGCTCTCCGGCCCCCGGGTGACACCGCGCGCCCTGCGCCGGCTGCCGCCGCTGTCCAGGCTCGCCGTCTGCTTCCTCGCCCTCGTCGTCCTCGTCGCCCTCCTCGCGCCCCTGCTCGCCCCCGACGACCCGCTCGACCAGCAGGACCCGGTGGGCGGCACCGGGCACCCGTCCGCCGCGCACTGGATGGGGCAGGACAGCCTGGGGCGGGACATCCTCAGCAGGCTGATGTACGGCGCCCGGTGGTCGCTGGCGATCGGGCTCGGCGCCACCGGGCTCGCCCTGGTCGTCGGGGCGGTGCTTGGCGCGGTCGCGGCGACCTCGCGCAAGGCCGTCGACGAGACGCTGATGCGCTGTCTGGACGTGGTGATGGCGTTCCCGGGGATCGCGCTGGCCGCCGTGCTCGTGGCGGTGTTCGGCGGTGGGATCGGCGTGCTGATCTGCGCCATCGCCTTCCTGTTCATCCCGCCGGTGGCACGCGTCGTACGGGCCAATGTGCTCGACCAGTACGGCGAGGACTACGTCACCGCGGAACGGGTGATCGGCGCCCGCACCCCGCACATCGTGCTGCGCCATGTGGCCGTCAACTGCGCAGCTCCGGTCCTGGTGTTCTGCACCGTGCAGGTCGCCGAGGCGATCGTGTTCGAGGCGTCGCTGTCCTTCATCGGGGCGGGGGTGCGGCCCCCGGACCCGTCCTGGGGCAGTGTCATCGCGGACGGCAAGAACATGGTGCTGACCGGGGGTTGGTGGGCGACCGTCTTCCCCGGGCTGCTGATCCTGCTGACCGTGCTCTGCCTGAACATCCTCTCCGAGGGCGTCTCGGACGCGTGGGCCGCGCCTGCGCCCAGGGAGGTCGAGGCGGCCGACGAGCCCGTGGAGCAGGTGAGTTCGGGTGAGGTGCTGAAGCTGCCCGGTCTCGCCGAGGCCGCCCGGGGGCTGCGCTCCCGCGCCCGGCCACTCCCGGATCGCACCGGGCCGCCGGTGCTCGCCGTGGCGGACCTGGCCATCGGATTCCCCGGCCGGCACCGGGGCGTGGACATCGTCGCCGGGGTCGGCTTCGAGGTGCACCCCGGTGAAGTGCTGGGCCTGGTCGGCGAGTCGGGGTGCGGGAAGTCGCTGACCGCGCTCACCGTCATGGGGCTCCAGCCGCCCGGCGCCCGGGTGCGCGGCCGGATCAGCTTCCGGCAGCGCGACCTGCTCGCCGAACCCGCTCGCGCCCGGCGGAAGTTGCTGGGCCACGAGATGGCGATGGTCTACCAGGACGCCCTGTCCTCCCTGAACCCGGCCATGACCGTCCGCGCCCAGCTGGGGCAGCTGGTACGACGCGGAGGGCGCCGCAGTCCGGCCGAGCTGCTGGCCCTCGTCGGCCTCGATCCCGAGCGCACCCTGCGCAGCTATCCGCACGAGCTGTCCGGCGGGCAGCGGCAGCGGGTGCTGATCGCCATGGCCCTGTCCCGCGACCCGAGCCTGATCATCGCCGACGAGCCGACGACCGCGCTGGACGTCACCGTGCAGGCCCAGGTGATGGAACTGCTGCTGCGGCTGCGCGCGGAACTGGGCTTCGCCCTCGTCCTGGTCTCGCACGATCTGGCGCTGGTCGCGGATGTCACCGACCGGGTGGTGGTGATGTACGGCGGGCAGATCGTGGAGAGCGCCGTGACCGCCGAACTGGTGGCGGCCCCGGCCCACCACTACTCGCGCGGGCTGCTCGGCAGCGTGCTCTCACTGGAGTCCGCCGCGGCGCGGCTGACCCAGATCCGGGGCGTCGTACCGGCCCCCGCCGACTTCCCACCGGGCTGCCGCTTCGCCGGACGCTGCCCACGGGCGAGCGAGGTGTGCCGCGCGCAGGCTCCGGTCCTCACGGGCCCCGCGACCCACACGGTCGCCTGCCATCACCCGGCCCCGGCCGACAGCGAGGAGACCGTCCGGTGACCGTCGTACCGGAAGGAGACCACCCGGTGAACCCCCTGACGGAAGCCACGCCCTCGTGGCGGCGCCGCGGGTCGCGCGCCGGAAGTCTGTCCCCACCGGACCGGGTACACCCGCCGACCAACGAAACACACCGCACACACACCGGCCCGCACCTGCCCCACCCGGCACACGGCCACCCGCCATCGCCCCATTCCGGCCCACAGCGAGGAGGCCGTTCAGTGACCGTCGTACCGGAAAGGGACCGTCCGATGCACCCCCTGGTGGAGACCCCCGTCGTGGAGGTGCGGGGCGCGCACGTGGTGCACAGGGCGCGTACCGGGGGCCTGTTCGCCCGGGACCGGGTGTACGCGCTGACCGGCGCCGATCTCGCGGTGGCGGCCGGTGAGACGGTGGGGGTCGTCGGCGAGTCGGGGTGCGGGAAGTCG
>NZ_MUNF01000467.1 GCF_002154555.1 Streptomyces murinus | reverse complement strand
GGGAGGGGGGATGGGAACAGTCACTCCGCCGCCGCGCACGCCGACCTGTCCGCCGCCGCGGTGCTCGACGTCCTCGACGGGCTAGTGAAGAAATCCGTCCTGACGCACCGGCAGCACGACGGCCGCTCCCACTACCACACGCTGGAGACCGTACGGGAGTACGGGCAGGAGCGGCTCGCCGCATCGGGGTGCGAGAGCGTACTGCACCGCCGGCACCGCGATCACATGCTCGCCCTCACCGGGCGGGCCCAGCGGGAGTGGTTCGGGCCGCGGCAGGTGGAGTGGTCCACCCGCCTGGAGCAGCGCGGGCGAACCACGGCGGGCGGCCCGGCTGCTGGGTGTGCTGCACCTGTTGTGGGGAGCGATCGGGGTGAGCCTCAGCACGGCGCCGTTCATGAGCGAGGAGCACCGCCGGTTCGAGGGGGAGGTGCGGGCGGCGCTCACCGCGGCCGCGTTCGACCGGGCGTTCCGGCACGGCGCCGAGGCCACCCTGGACCGGGCGCTGGAGTATGTCCTGGACGCGGCACCGGCCGCGCCCGGGGAACACCCCGCCTTGCCGCTCACCCGGCGGGAGTGGGAGGTGGCGGACCTCGTCGCGGAGGGGCTCACCGACAAGCAGACAGCCGCACAGCTCGTGATCGCCCGGCGCACCGCCGAGAATCACGTCGAACGGATCCACACGAAACTCGGGTTCTCCTCCCGCTCCCAACTGGCCTTCTGGGCACATCAGAAGAGGCGGGAGGACACTCCGTGAGGGTGGGCCGCGCTGCCGGAGGGCGCCGAGCGGTGGCCGAGGGCCGGCACCGAGTCGGTGTTCGAGGTCTGGTGGGCCGATGAGCGGCGCCGGCTCGGGCTGAAGCCTGTGGAACGGCGGTATCTGCGGAGGGACTTCGCGGAGTGGGCCGCTCGGTGGCGGCCCGGGTGGGCGGGAGTGCGGGCGACCGGTCCTGGGCGCCGACGCCGTGCCCGGGGCGCCCGAGGGGCCGGCGCGTCAGGACGGGAGAGGTCCCGCAAGGACTTCGAGGAGCCGGTCCACGGGCAGCGCGGGCAAGGTGCGGCCCGCGTGGCCCGTGGTGGTCGTCGCGGCGAGCAGGGAGTTGAGGACGGCCTCCTCGACGGCGTCCAGGACGGCCGCGAACAGTGGGCTCAGCTCGTCGTCCGGCACCGAGGCGCCGGAGTCCGGACGGGTGGAGAAGGCGAGGGCGTAGTCGCCGCTGCCATGGCTGTAGGCGGCGCCGACGCGGGCCAGCGCGAACACGGCGCGGCGCGCGACGCGGCTGAGGCGGCGGGCGTCCAGCGGGGCGTCGGTGGCGACCACGATCATGCAGGAACCGGTCTCCGCCGCCGGTCCCGGCGCGCCGCTCAGCCCGAGGGAGCCCGGGGTGATCGTGCGGCCCAGCACCCGCAGCGTGCCACCGAAGTTCGCCTGCACCAGGGCCCCGACCGTGTATGGCCGCCCGCCCAGGTCCGTCGTACGCGAGGATGTGCCGATGCCCGCCTTGAAGCCCAGGGCGCCGGTGCCGGTGCCCGCGCCGACACAGCCCTCGGCCACCGGGTTGCCGGAGGCCGAGCCGAGCGCGGCCCGCACATGCTCCTCGCGCACCGGGCGGGCGCGGATGTCGGACAGATAGCCGTCGTTGCACTCGCCCACGACCGGGTTGAGGCTCTGCACGCGCGAGCAGCCGGGCCGCTCCAGCATCCAGCCGACGAGGGCGTCCGCGACCCGGAACGCCGACAGGGTCGAGGTCAGCAGGACCGGCGTCTCCAGCGCCCCGAGTTCGGTGAGCTGGGTGGTGCCGATGAGCTTACCGTAGCCGTTGCCGGTGAACACCCCGGCGGGCAGCGGCGCGTTAGGACCGACGGCGTCCGGTACGACGGCGGTCACCCCGCTGTGCACATCGGGCGGCAGCCGGACCGTGGTGTGCCCGACCCGGACGCCCGGCACATCGGTGATCGCGTCGAGCGGCCCCGGGGCGAACTCCCCGACGACGATCCCGAGATCACGGGCCCGGGGCCGGGCCGAGCGCGGCTGAGCGGAGGATTCCATACGGCAGGACGCTACCTCCGCCGACCCCGTCAGGCCGCCTGCTCCTCGATGTAGGACAGGCACGCCTGCCGGGAGTCCTCCCCATGGACGACCTCCCAGCCGTCGGGCACGGTGCTGCCCACGGGCCAAAGGGAGTACTCGGTGAAGGAGTTGCGCAGGACGACGTGGGAACGGTCCGTTTCGTCGAAGGGGTTGGTCATCGAGGGCTCCGGTCGAAGGGAGGGCGGGCCTCAGTCGAACAGGCGGCGGCTCATGCCGCGCACGGCGAGAAACCAGGTGGCCGCGATGCAGCAGCCGAGCACCGCCAGATGCAGCAGATCGACGGCGCCGAGCGTCCCGAAGGTCGGCTTCGTGGTCCTGGACGAGGACGGCACGGACCTGTCACTGCTCTCGGTGAGCACACACCTGACGGACCGCCTCCCCGCCCATATGGTGCCCGCCGCTCTGATCCCCCTGGACCACTTCCCGCTCACCCCGAACGGCAAGCCGGACCACGCCGTGCTCGCGGCCCGCGCCGCGCAGACCCTCCCGGGGACCTCCGGTACCACTCCCGACCAGGACACCGACGATCTCGTAGCGGTGATCGCCGACATCTGGTCCGAGGTCCTCGGCGCCGGCCCGCTCGGCCCCACGGACGACTTCTTCGCCCTCGGCGGCGACTCCATCCGTGCCGTCCGCGAACGGGAAGCCCGCACCGGCCTCCAGGTCCCCATGCACCTGGTCTTCGAAGCCTCCGAGGTGGCCGAGTTCGCCGCCGCCATCGCGGAGGACACCGAGACGGCGGGCACGTCAGGGAGACGCCGGGCAGGGACGGCGTCGGGAGCACATGGCCGACGGCGGAGCGGCAGGGGGCGACGGCACCCCCGTAGCCGCCGCCCCTGCCGCAAGATCGTGCTACGGACGGACACGCACTGTCAACGAACGTTTTCGGCTAGTCATTCGATCGTTGATTCCCCATGTCAGCGCACATTGCCCCCGGAGGGCCCGGCCACCCCCGCCATCGCGATGCTCACCCTGCGGCTGTACCGCTGGAGCGCCAGCTGGCCGTCGTGCGGTTCGCCCGGGTAGCTGTCCAGCATGGAGCCCAACGCGGCGATCCGCAGGGCGCCGGCGCGGAAGAACTCGGTGGCGACGGGGACGGCGTGGTCGGGCGCGGTGTGCAGGCCCACGGTCTGGAGGTAGCGGCGCATCGGGTGGAGGACGCGCACGATGTCCTCGCGCGGGAGCGGTTTGACCCAGACGGTGCCGAACAGGGGAGAGGCGGTGAGGCCGGGGCGCTTGTCCGCGAGGACGTGCCAGCGGCCGTCGGGTCCGCTGAACGTCCGGGTGAGGCCCAGGTGTTCCTCAAGACGGGCGACGGTGACGACGTTGGTGACCTCGGCCTGCTCGGCCGTCTCCCTCGGCAGCTCGGGGAACGCGTCCGCCTCGGCGGCCAACGCGTCCGCGAGCGCGCGGGCCTCGGTGAACAGCACCTCCGTGTCGTCCGTGTCGACATAGACGACCTGAGGGCTCGTGCAGGTGCGCTGGCCGTTGCGCAGGATGTCCCGGGCCAGGGCCCGCAGCGCCCGGCCGTCCCGGCGGTCACCCGTACGGTCGAGATAGGCGAGGGATATCTTCGGCCCCCACTCGACCAGCCGGCACCCGGACGGCAGGAACCGCGCGACCCCCTCGACCGCCTCCTCGGTTCCCCAGACCGCCACCGCGTCGGCCGGGCGGCACAGCCGGCGCAGCCACTCCGTGTCGCGGGAGGAGAACCGCAGCACCACGAGCCGGTCGCGCACCTGACCCGAAGGATCGGCGTCGGCCAGCATGGCCAGCGCGTGCTGGGTGAACAGGCTCTCCCCGCCACTGGTCTTGACAACGTTGACATTGCCCGTGAGCAGTCCCTCGACGACGCTGAGCACGCCCGCGACGGCCACGTTGCGCGGGGCGATGTGCACCAGTGTGCCGATCGGCTGCCACAGTTCCGCCGCACCGCCCGCGAACGCCGCCGGAGCGGGCCGGTGCGGAGCGGTGCCGCCGAGCTCCGCCGTCAACTGGGCGGCCAGCAGCCCCCGGTCGAGGGCCGCGGCGAGCCCCGCGAGGGCGGCTTCCGCGTCGGCGACGGGCAGCGCCGTCGTAGCCGGATCGGTCAGATCGGCGAACAGCCGCCTGTACTCCGTGCCGTCCCGGTCGGTGAGCGTCCCGGCGAACTCCTCGCAGGCGCACAGGACGTGCTCGACGTCCAGCGGCCCGGGCAGAGCGGGAAGGAGGGAGCCGAGCCGATCGAGCCGGCGCCCGGCCTCCTCCGCATCGACCCATTCCCCCTGCCAGTAGTAGGGCGTGGTCATGGTCTGCGCGACGGTCGTCATCGAACCTCCAGAAGCTCCGCCGCGGCGACGGCACACGTACGGTTACGGCGCACACCCGCGCGCCCATGGACCTCGAACCACGGTGTGGCGATCCCGCAGTCACCCGGCGGACGCAGGGTGCCGAGATCGGCCATCAGGATGCTGTGGGCGGGCAGCGCCGTGATGAACGGCGACACGAACTGGAGATAGCCCACCTCGTCGTACCCCACCGGCTCCAGGGTGCGCACGTCCCGCACGAGGCACCGCGCCCACACCGGCACATGGAAGTGGTGCGCC
The DNA here is from genome assembly GCF_002154555.1 of Streptomyces murinus. Taxonomy (GTDB): domain Bacteria; phylum Actinomycetota; class Actinomycetes; order Streptomycetales; family Streptomycetaceae; genus Streptomyces; species Streptomyces murinus. The sequence continues at coordinate 4,589 of NZ_MUNF01000467.1, read as the reverse complement.
GCGCACTCGATGTACGGCAGGCAGTGCTCGACCGAGCCGTAACAGTCCCGGATCCGCTCACCCGGGATGCCGAGCCGCCGCTCGATCCCCTCCCGGAACTCCGCGCGCCCGATGGCCCGGTCGGCGTGGCTCTTCCAGCCACCGCCGGTCAACACCAGGGAACCCTCGGGGAGTCGCAGCGGCGGCACCCCCATGGTCCCCATCCGCTCCAGCACGGTGTGCAGCAGCGCGGGGAAGCCGACGATCCGCACCGGCTCCTCGCGCGCCGCGAACTCCAGCAGCGCGTCCACGCAGCCCATGGGGTCGAACTCATGGCCGACGCCGGTGTTGCGCAGCGCGTGCCGGACGGAGGCGACGGGCGCGAAGTCGCACAGCTCGTTCAGTCCGTGCGCGGCGCCCATGGTGAGCCGCGGATCCGGCTCGTACCCGAGGACGAGGTAGTTGGCGGGACGCTCGACGTCGATCAGCCCCAGCGCCTTAACCGTCCAGGCGTCCATCCGCTGCGCGGCCCCGATGGACCAGGCGTCGAACCCGATCTCCGTCTTCTCGCCACCCGTCCCGGACGACGTCAGTCGCAGCGCCACGGCATCGTCCTCGATCGAGCTCAGCGCATGTCTCTTGAACAAGTTCACATGTATGTAGGGCAGTTCGGCGACCTGACCCACACTGTCCGGATCCGGTGCCCCCGCCTCCTTCCACAACGCCCCGAACAGCGGGTTGCGCAGGGCGTGCCAGGCGTTGATCTCCCGCATGGCCGCGACGAACAGCTCGTCGGCGGCCGCATCGGCGCGAAAGGGGTCGGAGACGCTGCACAACTCCTGTACCCGCGGCAGCTCTCCGGGTTCCGGCACCTCCAGGGGGCGGAAGTACTTGGCGAGGGAATCGAGTTGACGTACGAGCTCGGCGTCAGAGGTCGACGCGGTGGTCATAGCACTCCTTGTTGATCACTACGTGTGCAGACCAAGTTGAACCCGCCACGACTTAAGCCCCCGACGACTCCGATGGGTTTGAGCCAGCCTCGCGCGATCTCCTCGGACGGACCGGCGACGTCCGGTCGCAGGACGGACCGTTAGGGTCGGGATCATGACGCCCACACTCGCCGGCAGCGCATTCGACTCGCTCCGCCTCGACGCCGTGACCGATCAGGAGACGCTGCGCCGGGTCTACGCACTCCCCAATGCCGCGGCCGTGCGCAAGCAGATGACCGAACTCACCGACCAGACCCGGCGGTTGATCGGATGCTCGGCGCTGGTCCTGGTCGCCAGCGCGGACGCCGAGGGCAACTGCGACGTCTCCCCGCGCGGCGGCCCCGCCGGGTTCGTCTCCGTCCTGGACGACCGGACGGTGGCGATACCGGACGCGACCGGCAACAAGCGGCTGGACACCTTGCAGAACGTCATCGCCACCGGACGCGCCGGGCTGCTGTTCATCATCCCCGGGCGCACCACGACCCTCCGGGTGAACGGCCGGGCCTGCGTCTCCACCCGCCCGGAGCTGCTGTCCCAGCTGACCGCCGTGGGCAAGCCGCCGGCCAGCGCGCTGGTGGTGGGGATCGAGGAGGTCTACCCGCACTGCCCCAAGTCCCTGCTGCGCAGCGGCGCCTGGAAGCCGGAGCAGTGGCCGGCGGCGGACGCCCAGCCCACCTCGGCCGAGGTCACCCTGGCCCAGCTGCGGATGCCGGAGCTGACGATCGCCGACATCGAGCAGGCGGAGGCGGACTCGCTGAAGTACCGGTACGAGTAGGAGTCGGCTGCGCGACGCGCGCACACGGGAACGGGAAGAGGACAGGGCATGACGGACGATCAAACCGGCACACCGGACAGCACCGCGGTGCGTACCGCCCTCTGGCGGGCGATGCACCTCCAGGTCGACCCGCCGCCGCACGTACTGGAGGACGAGATCGGCCTGCGGCTCGCCGCCCCCGACGACGGCTGGCGCGCACGGCCGGACATGGACCCGGACGCCACCAGGGCGTTCCGGGCGGCCATGGTCTCCCGGGCCCGCTTCATCGAGGACCTGGTCACCGAGCAGGCGGACCTGGGCGTCACCCAGTACGTCATCCTGGGCGCCGGCCTGGACACCTTCGCCCAGCGCCGGCCGGAACTCGCCGCCCGGCTGCGGATCTTCGAGGTCGACCGGCCCGGCCCGCAGGCATGGAAACGCCGCCGCCTGGTCGAACTCGGCTACGGCATCCCTGACCGGCTGCACCTCGTACCGGTCGACTTCGAAGCCGGCGCGTCCTGGTGGGAGCGGCTGACCGACGCCGGGTTCGACCGCGACCGCCCGGCGGTCGTCGCCTCCACCGGCGTCAGCATGTACCTCACCAAGGACGCCACCGCGGCCACGCTGCGCCAGACCGCCGCGCTCGCACCCGGTTCCACGCTCGCCATGAGCTTCCTGCTGCCGGTCGACCTCCTCGACGCCACGGACCGCCCCGCCCTGCGCGCGAGCGAGAACGGCGCACGGTCGTCCGGGACGCCGTTCATCAGCTTCTACACGCCCCAGGAGACACTGGCCCTGGCCTGCGAAGCCGGCCTTACGGACGCCCGGCACGTCTCGGGGACCTCGCTCGGCGACCGCTACTTCGCGAACCGCCCCGACGGGCTGCGCCCGTCGAGCGGCGAGGACCTGCTGCTGGCCACGGTCAGCGGGTAGAGATCTCGTTGACGGACAGATTGCCCCAGGTGTGGTTCGCGGCCTTCACCACGAGGCGGACGCCGGTGGTGGAGACCGCGGCCGGCAGGGGCAGCGCGGCGAGCTCGACACTCCCGCTGTCGCTCGCCCAGTCGATCGTGGCGTCGGTCGACCGAGTCGTCCACGCCGTGCCGTTCCAGGTCTGGACGTCGAGCCTGGTGATGCCCTGCCCCTGGCCGTAGTGCGTGGCCAGGACGACCTCCGACACCGTGCGCGGACTCGGGAACGTCACGGTGATGGTTCCCGGATAGGAGACGCCGGTGTCAGGGCTGGCCCAAGTGGCCTGGTCCGAACCGTCGGTGAGCGCGGCGGGCGACGTCGACTGGCCGTCGCCGAAGCTGGTGGCGGCCGTCGGGGCGGCCTCGTCGCGGCCGCTGCCCGCCGTGCGCTGGAGACCGCCGAGGTCGGGCATGCCGGCCGGCAGCGCCGTACCGACCGCGTCCCGGCCGCCGTCGTGGGCGATGTCCAAACCCCGCCCGAGCACAGGCGAGTCGGCCGCCGGCAGATATCCGGAGAGGTCGTCGAGCGAGGTGGCGGTGCCCGGCGCGGTCAGCCGCGCGTCGCCGGTGAGCGCCGCCTTGTCCGCCGGGGGGACCGGGCCGTCCTGGTAGAGATTGCGGTCGTAGGCGACCACCCCCGAGCCGTCGTACGGCAGCAGGGCTCCGTCGTAGATGACGTTGTTGCGGAACCTGACCCCCCGGACCGTACTGCTCCACACCTTGACCAAACTGAACGACGCCCGGTCGGGGTTGTTCGCGATGAACGGGGTCAACGGCACCCAGACCGTGTTGTTGTAGACATCGATGTTCCGGGCATTGGTCGAGAGCGCGAACACCTGATTGGCGTCGCCCTGGCTGACGTTGTAGCGCACCGTCGCCTCGGCCGGGGCGCTCCCGGTCGACACCGCGATGAAGAAGCCGCCCTCGTTGTCATGGCTGAAGTTGTACTGCACCAGGCTGCGATGCACGGACGCGTCGGCGTCGAAGGCGGTGCCGTCGCCGTCCAGCCCCCAGTACTTGGTGCCCGACACCTCGTTGAACCGCACCATCGTGTCGTCCGCCCCGGCCCACCAGATGCCGACATTGCCGTGCTCTTGCGCGGCCCGCTCCACCCGGTTGTGCTCGATCAGCGCGCCGCTCGCCTGCATCACCGTGATGCCGCCCGCCGAGACGTCGTGCACGGAGTTGCCCCGTACGACCACCCCGGTGCTCGGCGTCCACGGTCGGAAGTCGGCGGCCGGGATGCCCATGAGGTCCGGCCACAGGGAGTTCCAGCCCTCCCGCTGCATCCACTGCGACCAGGTGACGATGCCGTAGGACCGGGTGTCGTAGACCTCGTTGTCCTCGATGACCAGGTTCTCGTAGTACGTGGGCGTCCGCTCGCCCCGGGCGCTGACGATGATCCCGCCGGCGGAGGGGTTGGACGCCTGGCTGCCCGACGACGCGCCCTGGATCGCGTGCACCTGGTTGTCGCGTACGACGACGCCCGCGACGGCACCCATGTCGGTGGCGCCGACCCCGATCCCGATCCGAGGGGTCGTACCGGAGCCGGAGTTGGTGACCTCGAAGCCGGCCACGACGATGTCGTGCTCGTCGCTGATCCTGATCGCGGCGTCCACGATTCCGCCGCCCTCGATCAACGGTTTGGCGCCGCTGCCGTAGGAGGTCAGCACGACGGGGTCGGCCGCGGTGCCCGAGCCCCTGGGGCTGAGCTGCCCGCTCCACCGGCCGCCCGCCCTGAACCGCACGGTGTCCCCGGGGAGCAGGGTCTGCGCGTCGACCTTGGCCAGGCTGCGCCACGCCGTCGCCGGGGTGCGGCCGTCGGCGGTGTCGCTGCCGTCCGGATCCACGTAGTACGACGTTCCCGCCGCGGCTGCGGCCGGGTGGGCCGGGGAG
>NZ_MUNF01000466.1 GCF_002154555.1 Streptomyces murinus | reverse complement strand
CCCCGTACCCGTCACCCCGCCCCGCCCGTCCGGCGCCGTGCGCTCGAAGCGGACCGCGCCCACCCGGCCGCCGTCCGCGAGCAGCTCCACGGGACGCAGGAAGAAGCGCAGCCGGATGTGCCGGCCGGTCCCCGAAGGGGGCTGCTCCGCCCAGCCGCGCAGCACCTCCAGATTGCGCCGCTGCACCGCGGGCAGCGTCTCGGGGCCGGCCGGATCGAGCGCCAAGTCGCCCGGTTCCACGAGGACCTGGGTGCCGGGCAGGGTGCCGAGCTCCCGCAGCTCCTTGGTGGTGAAACGGGCCTGCGCGGGACCGCGCCGCGCCACCATCCGCACCTCGCCGACCCCGCTCTCCGCGAGCGTGTCCAGCGCCCCCTGCGGCATGTCCGTCGGGCGCAGCTCGGCCGCGCCGCGCATCAGCATCCGGGTGACGTCCACCGCCACGTTCCCCGCGCCGATCACCACCGCCGAGCGCACGCCCCGCAGGAAACCCGCGTCGGCCGCGTCCGGGTGCGCGCTGTACCAGGCCACGAACTCGGTCGCCGACCAGCAGCCCGGCAGCTCCTCGCCCGGAATGCCGAGGTGACGGTCGGTGGCGGCGCCCACGCAGTACACCACCGCGTCGTACAGCCCCCGGAGCACCTTCACCGGCACCCCGCCGGGGCCGCCCACCCGTACCCCGCCGAGGAAGCGCACCCGCTCGTGCTCCAGCACCGTACGCAGGCTCGCCTGGAGCGACTTGATCTTCTCGTGGTCCGGGGCGACGCCGTACCGGACGAGGCCGTACGGACACGGCAGCCGGTCCAGCACGTCCACGCGCACCTCGGGGTCCTGCTGGACGAGCTGCTGGGCGGTGTAGCACCCGCTCGGTCCGGATCCGACGACGGCGACTCGCAGCACGGCGGTACTCCTGACGGCGAAAGGAGAGTGCGCGGACAACTCCAGAGTCCCACCGCGGAGCCCCCGGGGGCAGAGCCCGCCGGGTGACGCGGGCGCGTGTCCCACCGTATGGAGGGTGCGCGCGCGGATACGTTGCGCAGGTGCTCGAAGCATCCTTTCTTGATCTTTCCGAGCGGAACGCGGAGGACGGCGCGCTGTCCGTGTGGCCCGCGTGGGAGGTGCGCGAGCACGGCGGCACCCTGTCCTGGCTGTACGTCCGGCTGGACTTCCCCGACGGCGCCGGGGTGGACGCGCTGGCCGTCGTGAGCGACGGGGGCAGCGTCTGCGTCGAGGAGATCCGGGCCCACCCCGCGCTCTCCCTGGACGACCTCGCCGTCCTCGCGGACTGGATCGAGGAGCCGCTCCTGGAGGTGTTCTGGGCGGGGGAGCGGGCCGCGGGCCGCACCCCGATCCCGGCGGCGCACCACGACGACCCCGGCTCCTCGCGCGCGGCCCGGCGCCGCGCCCGCCCGGCCTGGCCGCGCGGCGCCGAGGGCCGGCTGCTGCTCGCCCGGGAGTACCGCGCGGCACAGGAGGCGGGCGCGGATCCGGTGCTCGCCGTGATGCGGGCGACCGGCCACGGCCGCCGGCGCTCCCTCGGCCTGATCGCCCGGGCCAGGGACGCGGGCCTGCTGACACCGAGGCACGCCCGCCGATAACTGCCGTCCCCGGTCCGCTCGCCCCTTCCGGCGCTGTGGTGGACTACGGCGGTCCCGCCATCCCGCGCGTCTGCCGCCACGAAGGCCCGCCCGCCCGCCGACAAGAACCGATTCCGGGAACCGCTACGACCCCTCCGTGCGATTCCGGGACCGCTACGGCCCCTCCGTGCGCTCCCCGGTCGCGAAGAACCGTGACAGATCGCGCTCCGCGGCCCCGCACCCGGCGTCCCGCTCCGGCGGCACCCCCAGCTCCCAGTCCAGCCCGTAGCGCTGGAACAGCTCGGCACGCAGCGCCGGAACGGGCATGGGCACGCCCGGGACCAGGGCCGCGTACACCGCGCCCATCAGCTGGGCCCGCAGCATCGGATAGTCGGCCGTCACATCCGCGGAGCCGTACCGGGCGACGGTGTCGCCGAGCAGCTCCGACAGCCGCCGCTGCTCCGGGCACTCCACGAAGCCCTCGGCCTGGAGCAGCCCCGCCATGTGCTGGCGCATCAGCACCGGCCGGTCGCGGGCCAGCCCCAGGATCGCGTCGACGGCACGGGCCAGCCGCTCCCGGCCGTCCTCGCTGCGCGGCTCCCGCTCCAGGGCCTCCTCCAGCGTGCGGTGCATCAGCCGGTGCACGGCGGACTGCACCAGCTGGCGCTTGCCCGGGAAGTAGTACGACACCAGGCCGCGGGCGGAACCGGCGCGGTCCGCGATGTCGCCGAGCGTCGTGGCCTCGAAGCCCCGCTCGTCCACCAGCTCCACGGCGGCGTGCAGCAGCCGCTCCCGGGAACGCCTTCGCAACTCTTCATTGACCGAGGCGCTGCGCGGGGACATGCTGGACTCCTGCGTTGACTGGCTGCCAGCCAACTATACTCAACGCATCCGGAACCCACGGGTCCGGTCGGAGCTGCCGTCTGCCGGGGTGACACGGGGGATCACCCCGGCGGACGGTGCGCGCCCGTCGGACACCGGGAAACCGGTCAGGAGACGGTCAGGAAACGGTCAGGCCGGGTCCGAGGCGAGGTCCGGGACCAGGTCGAGAACCGGCAGCAGCGCGTTCGGACGGTCGGCGGCCGGCAGATGGTCCACGAAGTGCACCCGGCAGCCGAGCGCCGACGCGCCCCCGTCCGCCTCCCGGCTGTCGCCGACCATCAGCGTCCGCCGGGGATCGGCACCGAGCGCCGCGCAGGCGACCGAGAACAGCCGCGGGTCCGGCTTCTGCACCCCGTGCTCGTACGACAGCGCATACGCGTCCACGAACGGGTCGAGGCCGTGTGCGCGGAAGACCGGACGCGGGTCCCAGCCGATGTTGCTGACCACCGCCACGCCGATCCCGCGCTCGTGCAGGGCGCGCAGCACGTGCCGGGCGTCCGGGTAGGGGGTCCAGGCGGCGGGGGACATGAGCCGTGCGTAGAGCGCGTCGTGCAGATCCGGATCGGGCAGCGGCACCCGCCGGGACATCCCCGTGTACGCCGCCCGGTGCAGCTCCGCGCTCTCGTCCCGGCGCGCCCACAGCCCGGCCGGCTCCTCGGGCACGCGCGCCGGCGCCGCCCCGCCCGGCAGCGCCCCGACCGCCTCCAACGCCCGCGCCGCTTCCTTCAGTTCGGGTTCGGGAAGATCCCGCCCGGTTTCCTCCAGCACCGCACGCAGCCAGGACTCGGTGGACTCGACGCGGAACAGCGTCCCGGAGAAGTCGAACAGCACGGCAGTCATGGCGTCGGACTCTATCGGGGCTCGCTCGTGGCGGAGTTGAGCGCTGCTGCGGCGAGGCGGGGGCTGCGTTCGGCCGAGCGTCCGCGGCCCCGGCGCCGGAGTCCCGCACCGGCGCCGCCCCGCCGGCAGTCATGCGGTCGACTCCACCCAGGGTCACTCGCAGGAGAGTTGAGCCGTGCTCGGCGGAGGACGGCGGACCATGTTCAGCCCAGCGCCCGCAGTCCCGGTACCAGGGTCAGCAGGACCGGGAGCGCCGGGACCAGCGCGGCGACGGCGGTGAGTCGCAGCCGGTGCAGGGCGGGGAGCCGGTCGGGCGGGGTGAGCAGCCGGTCCACCCGCCGGGGCACATGCGCCTCGGGGGTCGGGCTGGGCCCGAACACGCCCCGCTCCTCGTTGAGTTCGACCAGGGCGAGCGCGGTCGTCAGCCGGCCGAAGCGCCGGGAGGCCGTGTCGTCGGCGGCCAGCTCCACCAGCCGGTGCATCTCGTCCCGGAACGCGGCGAACACCGGCACCTGGGGGAACCCGTCCGCGAGCGCGGCCGAGCAGTGCAGCAGCCAGTCGTGCCGCGCCTGCGCGTGCCCCTTCTCATGGGCCAGCAGCGCGTCCAGCTGACGCTCCTTCAGCCGGTTCAACGCGGCGGTGGTGACGACCAGTCGGGGCGTCGCACCGGCCAGCCACCAGGCGCCGGGGCGCCGGTCCTCCAGCACCACCAGCCGCCCCGCTCCCGGCTCCTCACCGGGCAACAGCGGTGCGCGCACCAGGAGTTCGGCCCGCTGTGCCCGCCGTCGCGCACCGGATCGTACGACCTCCCGCACCAGCATGGCCGCGCTCCACAGCCCGGCGCAGGCCAGCAGTACGGCGGTGGTGGCCGCCCAGGGGCTCGCGGTGCCGAGGGCGTACGCGTCCACGACCGCGCGTGGCGCCCGCGCGAACACCTGTCCGCGCACCGGCGCCCAGGCCGCGGCGGCGCTCAGCGTCATCGACAGCGCGCAGCACAGCAGTACGGCCGCCACCACGCACTGCCACGCCCACAGCGCGACGACCGGTTCTCGGTCCGGCCAGTCGGCGCGGGCCAGCAGCCGCGGACCGAGGACGGCGGTGAGAGCGCCGAGCAGTAAAAGGGCCACCGGGACCATCATGGGCAGCACCCTATGAGCGCGGGGCCGCCCGGCGGTACGGTCCGTCACCCCGAAGTGACGCAGACAACGCGCCCCGGCCGCCCGTCCCGTCGTACCGCCGCCGCTATATCCGGTTGGCCGCCTGCTTGACGGTCCTGATCACCGGTGCCGTCTCCAGATGGGTGATGGCGGGGAGCGCGGCGATACGGGTGGTCAGGTACCGGTACAGCTCCCGTTGGTTCGCGCAGACGACGCTCGCGTACAGATTGGTCGGGCCGGTCGTGGCCGCGGCGAACGCGATCTCCGGGTGTCCGGCCAGCGCCCGGCCGGCCTCCTCCAGATGGGCGGGGGCGACCGAGAGCCAGAGCAGGGTCCGGGCGTTCCCGCCGAACACGCGCCAGTCGACGTCGAGGTCCAGATAGAGCACGCCGTGCTCGCGCAGCTCCGTCATCCGGCGCCGTACCGTCGTCGGTGACCAGCCGGTCGCCGCGGCCAGCTGCTCGAACCCGGCCCGGCCGTCGGTGGCGAGCAGCGCGAGGAGCTTGCGGTCACCGTCGTCCAGCCGTACCGGTCCCGGCCGGTGCGGCAGCGGCGGCGGGCGCAGTCGCTCGATCGCCGCCGTGTCCAACCACCCGAGTTTTCCGACCAGGTTGTCGGGGCCGCCGTAGAAGGCGTGCAGCACGGAGTGCGCGGTCACGCCCTCCACGCGCGGGGTGCGGGGGAGTTTGGCCAGTAGCAGTGCCTCGCTGTCCGCCTCGCTCTCGGTCCGGACCACGCAAGTGATCTCGGTACCACCGGAGTTGAGGCTCACCCAGGAGGTGTCGGGGCGCCCGGCCAGCGCCTCGGCGACCGGGAGCGCCGCGGCGGGCGCACAGCGCACCCGCAGGAACCACAGGACGGCGCCCAGCGCGGTGGGGTCGAAGCCGCCGAGCACCCGTATCGCCCCGGCCGACCGCATCCGTGCGTAGCGGCGGGCGATGGTGCGGTCCGAGACGCCGAGGGCCTCGGCGATGGTGCTGAACGGGGCACGGCCGTCGATCTGGAGAGCGTGTACGAGCCGTCGGTCCAGCTCGTCGTAGTCGGATTCCACCGGTTCAAGGCTAGCCGGTGTCGGATTTCGGCGCGATCGATCCGGTTTCTGGTCCGGGCGGCTCGACCGGCGGAGCGTTGCCGCTGTCCCGATCGGCACAGACAGATCCGACACAGACGAAGTCGACACAGATGAAGTCGATACAGATGAAGTCGATACAGACGAAGTCGATACAGACGAAGTCGATACAGACGTAGGAGAATCCATGGACACCGATGTGCTCATCGTCGGCGCCGGCCCGACCGGCATGACGCTGGCCAACGAGCTGCTGCTGGCAGGGGTTTCGACCGTGCTGGTCGACAGGCTCGCGCGGCGCAGCGACCTGTCCAGGGCGGGCGGCGTGCAGTCCCGCACCCTGGAGGCGCTCGACCAGCGAGGGTTACTGGAGCCCCTGCTGGCCACCGGCGATCACCCCGTCACCACCGGCCACTTCGCCGGTATCCCGCTCCCGCTCCAGGCCGAACGGCACCGTCTGCCCTGGCGGTCCGTGCCGCAGGTGGTGATCGAGGGGTTCTTCGAGCGGCATCTCGCCGCGCACGGCCTGCACGCCCGCAGGGGCCATGAACTGGTCGGCCTCGCCCAGGACGACGACGCGGTCACCGCCGCCTTCGCCGACGGCACCGCCCTCCGTTCCCGCCACCTCGTCGCGGCCGACGGCGCCCACAGCACCGTACGGTCGCTGCTGCGGGCCGAATTCCCCGGCGAACCGGGCACGTTGACGATCGTCGCCGCCGATGTGCGGCTGGGCGGCGCCGACCCGGCCACCGCGCACACCTGGAGTGAGGACGGGTACTGGGCGGCACTGTTCCCGCTCGGCACCGATCCGCGGGGCAGGCAGCTGCGGCGGCTGGTCCTCGGCGGGCCGGGCCGGTCGCTGCCGAGGGAGGTCCCGGTCACCGAGGACGAGATCCGCGACGGTCTGCGCACCGTGTTCGGCACGCGGGTCGAGCTGCTCGAACTGCGTTACGCGCGCCGTATCACCAACGCCTCACGGCAAGTCGAGCAGTACCGGCACGGACGGGTGTTCCTGGCGGGCGATGCCGCCCATGTCCACCTTCCGCTCGGCGCGCAGGGCATGAACACCGGGATGCAGGACGCCTTCAACCTCGGCTGGAAGCTCGGCGCCGCCGTGCGCGGCTGGGCGCCGGGGAATCTGCTCGACACGTATCACGCGGAACGCCATCCGGCCGGGGCCGCCGTATTGCGCAACGTCCGGGCGCAGAGCCTGCTGATGGACTGGGCCGGCACCCGCGATCCGGAGGTGCTGGCCGCCCGGGAGATCTTCACGGCCATGGCCCAACTCCCGGCGGCCCAGGGCTATCTGGGCGACCTGATGTCCGGGATGGCCGTCCGCTACCCGATGCCCGGCACCGAGTCCCATCCGCTCGTCGGCCGTCCGGTACCGGACCTGGACCTCGGCCCGGACCGGGTGCACGAACTGCTGCGCTCCGGTCGCGGCGTCCTGCTGGACCCGGCCGACCGGTTCGCCGAGGCCGCCGGTCCCTGGGCGGACCGGGTCGACCGGGCGGGCAAGGGCGCCGGCGTCGAACCGATGCTCATCCGGCCGGACGGCTATGTCTGCTGGGCGGGCGCGGACGATCCGGCAGCGGCGCTCCGCCACTGGTTCGGCGAGCCCCGCTGAGCGGGTCGGCGGCCTCCGCGGCCGCCGAGGCGACGCCCTGCCCCCTGCTTCGGCGGGCGGCGGGGCGTCGTCACTCCGGCTACGGGCAGCTCTCGCCGAACTTGACCGCGGTGAACGCGACCGGCTGCCCACGCATGGCGCTGCCCGCGGCGGGTGTCTGCGTGCACACCTTCCAGTTGCTCTCCACCAGGATCCAACGGCCGTCCGCGGAGGCGTCCTTGACGGTGAGCGACGTGCCCGAGTCCAGGGCCGCGCGCGCCGCCTTCACGGACTTCCCCTTGAAGTCAGGCATCCTGCCGCCCTGGACGGTCGGCTCCTTCTGGTCCGTGCCGGGGCAGGACTCCGCCAGCTTCACCGCGCCGAAGTCCAGCGTCGTGCGCGTCGGCACCGACCTGCCCGCGGCCACGTTCTGGGAGCACACCTTCCAGTTCCGGTCGAGGGCCTGCATACGGTCACGGCCGAGCGCGTCATGCGACTTCAGCGAGTAAAAGCCGTCGGCCTGCGCGGCGTCCTGCGCGGACTGGAGGCCCATCCCGACGAAGTTCCGCACGGCCTTCGGCGCCGCGCTCGCCGACTTGCCGCCCTGGGCGGCGGAACCACCGGGCGCCGTAGCGGAGTTGCCGCCACCGGACTGGCCGTCGGTCGGCTGGCAGGCGGTCAGTCCGACCGTGGCACAGAGCAGGGCAGCGCTGATGATGCGGGTCCGCACGAATCCCCCCGGGTGAAACGGATACAGGCCGGACACGCTAGACCATGCGTGAAGAAAACGTGAACACCCAGCGCCCATCACCCATCGCTCCTTACATCGTCAGAAGCATCGCCACCATCCCGATCGCCATCGACAGCCGGCACGCGCGGGCCAGTTCCGGGCGGTCGCCCCAGCGGGCGGGCGGCGGGGGACCGCCGACGGCGACGGCGGCCGGGACCAGGCGGGCGCCGGACAGCAGGACGTAGCCCGTGAAGTAGAGGAGCAGGACACCGGTCACCACGGGGACACCGGTGCCGCCGTGCATGCCCTCCATGGACATGCCCTCCATGGAGTGGCCGGCGGGCGGGGCCACGGCCATCGCGGCCGCCATGTAGACCATCGCTCCGGCACCCACCAGGTGGTGCAGATGATGCCGGTCGCGGCGCGCGGCCCACAGGGCGCGCAGCGCTGCCAGGCCGAAGACGGCCGCGTACACCGGCCAGGCCCAGCCCGGCGGGGTGAACACCGCCGCCGGCACCGCCATCGCGGCCATCCCGAAGCCCATCAGCGCCTCACCACCGGCGGACCGGCGCTGCTCCTCGACGGCGCTGCGCATCCGCAGCAGACAGTAGGCCCCGGTCGCCGCGCACAGCGCGACCAGCGACCAGGCGGCCGACACGGGTCCGTGCACGGGTACCTCCCCCGCTCGACGGTCGGTCGAGGGATGCGATGCCCAGTCGGGGCGGGGCGCATGCGGGCGCAGAGGGGTGCACGGGAGCGCCGGCGGG
>NZ_MUNF01000465.1 GCF_002154555.1 Streptomyces murinus | reverse complement strand
GGGAACCTGACCGGGCACCGGAAGCCCCCCGTGCTCCCGGTGCCCGGTCAGGTTCCCCGGCGTCCAGGTCCCCGGCGTTCGGATCGTCCGATGCCCAGGCTCCTGGCGCCCGGGTCACCCGTTGCCAGCCCCGGCGCCCGGTCAGGTTCCCTGGCGTCCAGGCTGCCCGATGCCCAGGCTCCTGGCATCCAGGTCACCCGGTGCCCGGCCCCCGGCGTTCAGATCGCCCGGCGTCCAGCCCCCGGCGTTCGGATCGCCCGACGCCCGGGCTCCTGACGCCCAGGTCACCTGATGCCAGGTCCTGGTGTCCGGGTCGCCAGACACCCAGGCCCTCGGCGTCCAGGTCACCTGACGCTCAGGCCCTGGCATCCAGGCCACCCGATGCTCAGGCCCCTGGCGTCCAGGCCCCCCGGCGTCCCGGTCACCCGGCACCCAGGCTCCCCGCATCCAGATCACCCGACGCCCAGGCCCCGACGCCCAGGTCGGCCGGTGCCCGGGCCACCCGTTGTCCAGGTGGCCCGGTGTCCAGGTCCCGTGCCCAGGTCACCCGGTGTCCGAGTCGCCGCGCGCCCAAGTCGCCCCGTGTTCAGCAGGTCGCCTGACTACAGCTTGCGCAGGACCTGTGCCAGCAGGGTTCCCATGCGGGTGGCGGAGTCGCGGCCGGCCTGGAGGACTTCCTCGTGGTTCAGGGGCTCGCCGGTCATGCCCGCGGCGAGGTTGGTGACCAGGGAGATGCCCAGGACCTCGGCACCGGCCTCGCGCGCGGCGATGGCCTCCAGGACCGTGGACATGCCGACCAGGTCCGCGCCGATGACGCGGGCCATGCGGATCTCGGCCGGGGTCTCGTAGTGCGGGCCGGGGAACTGCGCGTAGACACCCTCCTCAAGGGTGGGGTCCACCTCCTTGCACAGGGCGCGCAGCCGCGGCGAGTACAGGTCGGTCAGGTCGACGAAGTTCGCGCCCACGATCGGCGAGGTCGCCGTGAGGTTGATGTGGTCGCTGATCAGCACCGGCTGGCCGGGGCGCATGCCCTCGCGCAGACCGCCGCAGCCGTTGGTGAGCACGATGGTCTTGCAGCCGGCGGCGACGGCCGTACGGACGCCGTGCGAGACGGCGGCGACGCCACGGCCCTCGTAATAGTGGGTACGGCCCAGGAAGACGAGGGCGCGCTTGTCACCGAAGGAGTACGAGCGGATCTTGCCGCCGTGACCCTCGACGGCCGGCGGCGGGAAGCCGGGCAGCTCGGTGACCTGGAACTCCGCGTCGGGAGCGCCGAGGGCGTCGACGGCCGGAGCCCAGCCGGAGCCCATCACGAGGGCGACGTCGTGGGTCTCGGCGCCGGTCAGTGCGCGCAGGCGCGCGGCGGCGGCGTCGGCGGCGGCGTACGGGTCGCCCTGGATGTCGTCCGGAAGAAGAGATGCGTTCACGTGGACGAGGGTAGCCGCTTCTCGCCTACGCGCGTAGATGACAGACCTCACGGGATTGGGATCGTTGTCTTGTCGTTTCCGACGATGGATTACCGCGGGTAATTCGTACGTGTGACGGGTGTGCGCTGGTCGTGCGCTGGTCGTGCGCCGGTCAGCAGGGGCGCTTGCGCAGTTCCATCACATAGTCGTGGGGCGCTCCGGCGGACTCCACGGCGTCGGCGATCTCGCCCAGGTAGCGGGCCGAGGGCAGGCCGCCCTCGTAGTCGTTGAGGACGTAGGTCCAGGCCGACTTCTCACCGTCCAGGGTGTGCACACGGACGCGCATACGGCGGTACGTGCCGAGGTCCACGCCGTCCCAGCGGTCGAGGGACTCCTCGTCCATGGGCGCGATGTCGTACAGGCCGACGAACACCTGGGCCAGCGGCTCCTCGACGATCGTCGCCAGCGCGCCCTCCCAGCCGAACTGCTCGCCGCCGAAGGTCAGCCGCCAGTCGTTCAGCCAGCCGGTGGCGCGCAACGGGGAGTGCGGGGCGCGGCGGGACATCAGCCGGGCGTCGAGGTTGCCGGCGTAGGCGGCATAGAGCGACATGGGGGAGAGAGTACGGCAGCGCTCCGCCCCCCCTTACGCGCCCCGAGAGCGAGCCCCCGGGGCGCCCCTGAGGCGCCGGGCCGGGGCTCACCGGGTCTCCCGGTGGCTCTCCGCCGGGGCGGCGACCAGCGGGACGAACCAGTCGTGCAGGGTGCCGCGGCGCACTTCGGGACGGTCCCGCCGCCCCCGGGCAGTGGCATCTTGAAGCGTGCGGGACAATGGGGTACGTGACTCGGATCGTGATCATCGGTGGCGGACCTGGCGGATATGAAGCGGCGCTGGTGGCCGCTCAGCTCGGCGCGGAGGTGACCGTCGTCGACTGCGACGGCCTGGGCGGCGCGTCGGTACTGACCGACTGCGTGCCGTCCAAGACCCTCATCGCCACGGCCGAGGTGATGACGACCTTCGACTCGTCATACGAAGAGCTCGGCATCATCGTCGCCGACGACACCCCGCCCCTGGAGCGGGCTGCCCGCGTCGTCGGGGTGGACCTGGGCAAGGTCAACCGACGGGTCAAGCGGCTCGCGCTGGCGCAGTCGCACGACATCACCGCCTCCGTGACGCGCGCCGGCGCGCGGGTCATGCGCGGGCGCGGCCGTCTTGAGGGCATGCAGGCGCTCGACGGGTCGAGGAAGGTCGTCGTCACCGCCGCCGACGGCACCGAGGAGACCCTCACCGCCGACGCCGTCCTCATCGCCACCGGCGGTCACCCGCGCGAGCTGCCCGACGCCCAGCCCGACGGCGAGCGCATCCTCAACTGGACTCAGGTCTACGACCTCAACGAGCTGCCGGAAGAGTTGATCGTGGTCGGCTCCGGTGTGACCGGTGCCGAGTTCGCCGGCGCGTACCAGGCCCTCGGTTCCAAGGTCACCCTCGTGTCCTCCCGCGACCGGGTGCTGCCCGGCGAGGACCCGGACGCCGCCGCCGTCCTGGAGGACGTCTTCCGCCGCCGCGGCATGAACGTCATGGCCCGTTCCCGCGCGCAGTCCGCCAAGCGCGTCGGCGACCGGGTCGAGGTCACGCTCGCCGACGGCCGCGTCATCACCGGCACGCACTGCCTGATGGCCGTCGGCGCCATCCCGAACAGCGCGGGCCTCGGTCTGGAGGAGGCCGGCGTCAAGCTGCGCGACTCCGGGCACATCTGGACCGACAAGGTCTCCCGCACCACCGCGCCCGGCGTGTACGCCGCCGGTGACGTGACCGGTGTCTTCGCGCTCGCGTCCGTCGCCGCCATGCAGGGCCGGATCGCGATGTACCACTTCCTGGGCGACGCGGTGGCCCCGCTGAACCTGAAGACCGTCTCCTCCAACGTCTTCACCGACCCCGAGATCGCCACCGTCGGCTACTCGCAGGCGGACGTGGACGCGGGCAAGATCGACGCCAAGGTCGTCAAGCTGCCGCTGCTGCGCAACCCGCGCGCCAAGATGCAGGGCATCCGGGACGGCTTCGTGAAGATCTTCTGCCGGCCGGGCACGGGCATCGTCGTCGGCGGTGTGGTCGTCGCGCCGCGCGCCTCGGAGCTCATCCACCCCATCTCGATCGCCGTCGACAACAATCTGACGGTCGAACAGATCGCGAACGCCTTCACGGTGTACCCCTCTCTTTCGGGGTCGATCGCGGAGGTCGCGCGGCAGCTGCACAACCGCAAGGCGAGTGCCGAGGGCTGATGACCTGCGGCAACTCCTCGCTGGTCGCGGGGAGTTGCCGTACGTGCGGCTGGCATAGTCGGGAGGGATAGGTCCGGGGAAGGTCCTATACCACTTCGGGTTCCGCCATGCGAACAACTTCTGTTAATCGGCGCAAACTGCTGAAAGCAGACGGTCGCTGGGGTTACTGTCAGTTTCGTGTTCGCTGCTGAACGTCGCCAATTGATCCTCGAAATGGTGCGAGCGAACGGTGCCGTGTCGCTCCGTGAGCTCGCCCGCGTCGTCCAGACCTCCGAAGTGACCGTACGGCGGGACGTGCGGGCACTGGAGGCGGAAGGACTCCTCGACCGCCGGCACGGCGGTGCCGTACTGCCGGGTGGGTTCACCCGGGAGTCCGGCTTCCCGCAGAAGTCGCATCTCGCGACCGCCGAGAAGACGGCGATC
>NZ_MUNF01000464.1 GCF_002154555.1 Streptomyces murinus | reverse complement strand
CGCCAGATCGCCTGCGCCGGGGATGTGCAGCCGGGCGCCGAGTACCAGCGGCACGAACAGGTCGCGCAGCAACGGATCGTGGCTGAGGCCGGAGGACAGCGCGAACCGGTCGCCGGCCGTGACGTCGAAGGTGGCGGTGTACCAGTCGGCGAAGTGGGCCAGCGGACCGTGCGCGCCGACGACCCCCTTGGGCGTTCCGGTGGTTCCGGAGGTGAAGGCCACGTACGCGGTGTCCGCAGGGTGGGCCGGGACCTCCGCGGCCGGCGCGGGGCGCGGCGCGGGGCCCGCGCCGGGCGCGGTGACCACGCGGGCGACCTCCGGTGTCGTCCCCAGCGTCTGCGGGGCGTCGGCGCCCGTCTCCAGCCAGGCCCGTGCGCCCAGTGCCTCGGCGATCAGGCGGCGGCGCTCCCGCGGATGGGCCCGGTCCAAGAGGGCGAAGGCGGCGCCGGTGCGCAGGGTGGCGAGGACGGCGGTGACCAGAGCCGGGCCGCGCTCGGCGTGGACGGCGGCCACGTCGCCGCGGCCGAGTCCGGCCGCGCGCAGCTCGGCGGCGAGGGCGGCGACCGCCTCCTCCAGGGCACCGTAGGTCACCTCACCGCCCGGGTGCGCGAGGGCGGTCGCAGCGGGGTGCGCGACGGCGGTGCGCGCGGCCCGCTCGTGCACCGCGGCGGTCCATGCCCCGGCCGGCAGCGGCGCGGCCGGGTCGGGCAGCGCGGCGCCGCGGGGCGCGTCCGTGCCGGCCGGGGCCCGCTCCGGGTCGGCGGCGGCGGCGCTCAGCAGCGCCTCGTACTGGTCGAGGAAGGCGGCGATCGTCGGGGCGTCGAACAGCGCGGCGTCGTAGACCAGGTCCAGGCCGAGCGAGCCGTCGGCGGCGGGCTTGACGTACAGGGTCAGGTCGAAGCGGGCGGCGAGGTCCTCGCTCTCCACCAGCCGGGTCCGCAGGCCCGGCACCGGCGGCAGCGAGTCGTCCAGGTTGAGCATGTTGAACAGCACCTGGAAGACCGGCGTGCGGCGGGTGTCACGGGCGACGGACAGCCGCTCCACGATCCGCTCGAACGGCACCGCCTGGTGCGCGTCGGCGTTCAGGGCACCGCGCCGCACCCGGTGCAGCAGCTCCCGGAAGGAGGGCGCGCCGGACAGGTCGGTACGCACCGGCACGGTGTTGACGTACAGGCCGACACCGTCCTCCAGGTCCCGGCGCACCCGGCCGGCCACGGGCATGCCGACCACGATGTCGTCCTGCCCGGACCAGCGGGCGAGCAGCGCCTTGTACCCCGTCAGCAGGGCCATGGACAGGGAGGCGCCCTCCGCGCCGGCCAGGGCGCGCAGCCGTCCGGCCAGGGGGGCGCCGAGGGTGCGGCGGGTCCGGGCGGCCGGTCGCACGGCCTGGTCGCGGCGGGGCCGGTCGGTGGGCAGCGACAGCTCGTCCGGTGCCCCGGCGAGCGCCTGGACCCAGTGCTCCAGCTCGGCCGCGCCCTCGGGGCCGTCCTGCCGGGAGCGCTGCCAGGCGGCGAAGTCCGCGTACTGCACGGGCGGTTCGCCCAGCGGTACGGCCTCGCCCCGCACCCGCGCGGTGTAGCAGGCGGTGAGTTCGCGCACCACGAGCCGCATCGACCAGCCGTCGGCCGCGATGTGATGCACGGACAGCTGTACGACGTGATGGTCGTCGGCCAGCTTGAGCAACTGGGTGTGCAGCGGGGTGCGGGTGAGATCGAACGGGCGGGTGCCGAAGCGCTCGGTGTGCTCGGCGCGGGCGCTCTCGCGGGCGTGCGGCGCGTGTCCGGACAGGTCCACCAGGGGCAGTACGTCCGCCGGGTCGGCTTCGGTGACGATCTGGCGCGGGGTGCCGTCGACGGTCGGGTAGACCGTGCGGAGCACCTCGTGGCGCCGGATCACGTCATGCAGCGCGGCACGCAGGGCGTCGGTGTCCGCCGCGCCCTCCAGGTGCAGTTCGCCGGCGATGCGGTAGGCGAGCCCGCCGGGCGACAGCTGCTCGACGAACCACAGCCGGGTCTGCGCGGAGGACAGCGGCAGCCCCTCGGGGCCGCGCGGCAGCACCGGCAGCGGCTCCTGGCTCCCTGGGCCCGGCCCGGCGGCGCCGGACCCGGCGGCGAGGGCGTCGACGCGAGCGGCGAGCGCCGACAGGACGGGCGCGTCGAACAGGTCCCGCAGCGGGAGTTCCACACCGGTGCGCTCCCGCAGCCGGGCGGCGGCCCGCACGGCGAGCAGGGAGTGCCCGCCCAGCTCGAAGAAGTGGGCGTCCGCGCCGATCCGGTCGGTGCCGAGGAGTTCGGCCCACACCTCGGCGACGGCCTTCTCGGTGGGCGTACCCGGCGCGCGCACCGGCGCGTCGGGGTCCTCGGCGAGTTCCTCGGGCGCGGGCAGCAGGGCCCGGTCCACCTTGCCGTTCGGGTTGAGCGGGAAGGCGTCCAGAAGGAACAGATGGGTGGGGATCATCGCGGAGGTGAGCCGCTCGGCGAGATGGGCGCGCAGGGCCGCCACGGTGGCCGCCTCGGGGCCCGAGGGCTCCCGCAGGGCGTAGCCGACCAGGGTCAGCCTGCCGTCCCGGCCGGGCCGGGCCAGCACCACGGACTCGCGCACCCCGGGGTGGCTGTCCAGAGCGTCCTGCACCTCCGCCGGTTCGACCCGGACCCCGCGGATCTTCACCTGGTGGTCGGCGCGGCCCAGGTAGTGCAGCCGGCCGGTGCGATCGAAGCGGACCCGGTCGCCGGTGCGGTAGACGCGGGCGCCGGGCACCGGCGAGAACGGGTGCGGCACATACCGGTCGGCGGTCAGGTCGGGCCGGTTCTGGTAGCCGCGGGTGACCCCGGTGCCGCCCAGGTACAGCTCGCCGACGACACCGGGCGGCACCGGGCGCAGCCCGGCGTCCAGGACGTACAGCTCGGTGCCCGGCAGGGCACGCCCGACGGGCGGTACGCCGCCGTCGGGCACGCAGACCTCGGTGGTGCAGAAGACGGTGATCTCGGTGGGGCCGTAGGCGTTGACGATCCGCCGTCCCGGTGACCAGGCGCGCACCAGGTCGGCGGAGATGGCCTCGCCGACCGAGGTCAGTTCGGTGACCGTGGGCAGGTCGGCGGGGTCCATGGCGGCCAGCACCGACGGGGTGGCGCTCAGTGTGGTGATCCGCTCGCGGCGCACGGTGTCCGCCAACGGCGGTCCGGGGCGGAGCCGTTCGCGGGGCGCGACGACCAGGGTGGCGCCGGTGGTCAGCGCCATCATCCATTCCCAGGTGCTCACGTCGAAACTGACGGAGGCGTTCTGCAGCACGCGCCGGCCGGGCCGCGGCGGCATGGCCTCGCGGTGCGCCAGGTCGAAGTCGACCAGGCCGGCGTGCTCCACCATCACTCCCTTGGGCCGGCCGGTGGAGCCGGAGGTGTAGATGACGTAGGCGAGCCGGCCGCCGTCCGGTGCGGGCAGCGCGGGCGCGTCGGCCGGCGGTTCGGGGACGTCGTCCAGGTGCAGCACCGGTACGTCCACGGCGGGCAGCCGGTCCACCACGGCGCGCTGGGCGAGCAGCAGCGCCACGGCGGAGTCCTCGATCATGTACTCCAGGCGCTTGGCCGGGTAGGTCGGGTCCAGCGGGATGTAGGCGCCGCCGGCCATGAGGACGGCGAGCAGCCCGACGAACAGCCGGGGGGTGCCGTCGCCGGTGAGCCCCACCTTGACCTCGGGACCGACCCCGCGCGCCCGCAGCACCAGCGCCAGATCCCGCGCCTGGTCCGCCAGTTGACGGTACGTCAGTTGTTCGTCGCCACAGGCCACGGCGATCGCGCCGGGGGTGCGGGCGGCCTGCTCCAGGACCAGTTCGTGCACACCCCGGTGGGCCAGGGGGGTCGCGTCGCCGGGCCTGCTCCACTCGGTGAGCACCTGCCGGCGCTCCTCGGGGGCGAGCATCTCCAGCGTGTCGTGCGGCGCGTCGGGGCGGGCGGCGCAGGCGGCGGCCAGGGCACGGAAGTGCCGGCCGAGCGCCTCGGCGGTGCGCGGCTCGAACAGGTCGACGGCGTAGCGCAGGGAGCAGCTGACCCGTCCGTCGACCTCCTCGGCGAAGACGGCGAGGTCCTGCTCGCTGCCCTGCACCGGCACCGGGTACGGGCGCATCTCCAGGTCGCCGACGGCCAGCCGGGCGCCGGCCGCGCCGGTGGCGAACAGGGACAGTCCCTGCTCGGCCTCGACCGAGGTGGACTCGTAGTAGAAAGCCACGTCGAACAGGCCCGTGCCGGCGCTGCCCTGGGCGACCCGCTCGGCGACCAGCGGGTAGGGGTAGTCCTGGTGCTCCATCGCGTCCAGCGCGGTCTCCCGCACCTGCTCCAGCAGGTCACGGAAGCTCTGCCGCCGCTCGATCCGGGTGCGCAGCACCATCAGGTTGGCGAAGTAGCCGACGACCTCTTCGAAGGCGGGCCGGCCGCGGCCGGTGGCGACCGAGCCGAGCCAGATGTCCTCCTGGCCGGTGTAGCGGTGCATCAGCAGGTTGAAGACGGTGAGGACGGCCGTGTACAGGGTGCCGCCGGTCTCCCGGGCGAGCGCGCGCAGCGCGGCGGTGACGTCCGTGTCCAGGGTGAAGGCGTGCACGGCGCTGCGGTGTCCGGGCCGGGCCGGGCGGGCACGGTCGGCCGGCAGCTCCAGCCGGGGGATCTCGCCCGCGGGCCCGGTGTCCAGGGCCTTCGCCCAGTGCGCGGCGCTCGCCCGGCCGCGCGGCCCGGCGACCAGTTCCCGCTGCCAGCTCACGTAGTCCCGGTAGTCGGCGGCGGGCTCGGGCAGCCGGACCGGGCGCCCGGCGCGGACCGCCGGGTACGCCTGCTGGAGGTCGCGTAGCAGCAGCGAGAACGCCCACAGGTCGGCCGCGATGTGATGGGTGCCGATCAGCAGCACCTGCCGGCCGGCCCCGGTGCGCAGCACCTCGCAGCGCAGGAAGGCGCCGGCGGCGAGGTCGTAGGGCCGCTCCACGAAGGCGGTCACGGCGGTGTCGATGCCGTCGTCGGAGCCCTCGCCGAGGTCCCGCTCGGCGAAGTCGAGGGCGATACCGGTGCGCACCCGCTGCACCAGCTCGCCACCCTCCTGGAGTACGGCGGTGCGCAGCACCGGGTGGTGGTCGAGGATGCCCTGAAGCGCGGTGCGCAGGGCACCGGCGTCCAGCGGGCCGGTGACCTCGGCGGCGAAGCACAGGTTGTAGGCCGGGCTGCCGGGGTGCATCTGGTCGAACAGCCAGAGGGCGCGCTGGCCTTCGGAGACGGGCGCGGTGGGGGGAAGGGGGGCGCGGTCCGCCTGGCGGGTGTCGGTCGGGATGCGAGTGGCCCGGATGGCGGGCGCCTGGATGGCGTTCGCCCGGGCGCGGCGCAGCAGGGCCTCCTTGAGGAGGGCGCGGCGGGCCTCCGCCGGATCGGTGACCCCTGTGGCGGGCGGTTGCTGGTGTGTCGTCATATCTCACTCGCCGCGTCGTCGGTCAGCCTGCCCAGCAGCGAGTCCACCTCCTCCGGGGAAAGCGCGTCGAGGTCGTCGAGAAGCCGCTCGACGTCCGCGGGATCGTCAAGGTCGAGGGCGGCCCGCGTGGGCACGGCGGTGGCGGGCCCGGCGTCCGGCTCGGCCGTCAGCCAGTCGGACAGGTCCGCGGCCAGGTCGGCCGGCGTGGCCCCGCGCAGCAGTCGTACGACGCTGATCTCGGCGCCGAAGACGGCCGCGACCCGGCGCCGCAGCTCCAGCCCGATGACGGAGTCCACGCCGAGCCGGTTGAGCGGCTTGAGCGCCGGCACCCGGTCCACACCGGTGCGCAGCAGCGCGGCGGACGTCTCGCGGACCCACTCGGTCAGCACGGCGAGCCGGCTGTCGGTGCCGGCGGCCCGCAGCGCCGCCAGGTCGAGGGCGCCGGCACCGGCCGCCTCGCCCGTCCGGTCCGGGACCGCGGCCTCGGGGCCCGCGGCCGTCCGGCTCCGCCAGAGCGAACGTCCGATGTGCAGCACGGCCCGCCCGTCGGCGTCCAGCACGGTGGTCCGGGCCGCTCCCTCCCCGTCGCGCAGGACGTGCACGTACGCGGCGGGGCCGCCGTCGTGGCCGGTGATGCCGTGCAGGGCCGTCGGGGCGTGGGCGTCGAGGACCGCGGCGGTGACACGCAGCGCGAGCTCCAGACGGGCGCGCGGTCCGGTGCCGGTGCCCGGCCGCAGGCGGACGAGGATGTCGTCACCGTCCTCGGCGGCGGATTCGACGGCGGTGTCCGCGACGTACCGGTGCACGGCACAGCGGGCGGTCAGCTCGGCGAGGTCCGGCAGCGGGGACGCGCAGACCGGGCCGGCGCCGGGGTGGCCGGCGTCGTGGTCGCCGAAGGCACGGCAGGCCGTGGCGAGGCGGAGCCAGCCGGTGTGCGGGGTGCGGGCGTGGACGGCGACGGTGTCCGCGCCCGGCGCGGCCGGGGTGGCGAGCACCGAGGTGACCTCCGGCACCAGGTCGTCGGCGCTGTCCCAGGTCACGGTGGCCGGACCGGCCGGGTCCAGGGCGGACAGCGCGGCGGCGGCCACCTGCCCGGCGAACTGGGCGGCCCGCCCGCGCAGCGCCGGCCGCGGGGCCGCGTCGGTGACGGCCGCGAGGAACCGCACCCGGTGCCCGCCGGCGGGCGGCACGGCACCGGCGCGCCGCAGCTCCCACAGGGTGCGCAGCACGCTCTCCTGCTCGGCGGAGCCGCGTCGCAGTGTCGGCAGCACCAGCGGCGTGATCCCGCGCGCGGCACAGCAGTCGGTGAGGGACGGGCCGAGCGTGGGGTGCGGGCCGACCTCGACGAAGGTGCGGCAGCCCAGCTCCAGCAGGGTGTCGACGGCCTGCGCGAACCGTACCGGCGCGCGCAGGTTGGCGCCCCAGTGGGCGGCGTCCGCGCGGGAGCCGTCGAGCAGCGCCCCGGTGACCGTGGAGACCAGCCGCTCCCCGCAGTCCCGCGGGCGGGCCAGCTCGCGGGCGGCCTCGGTGAACTCGGCGCGCAGCGGCTCCAGGCAGCGGCTGTGGAAGGCGATGTCGCCGCGCAGCACACGGGCGAACACCTCGCGCCCGGTCAGCTCCGCCACGATCGCCTCGACGGTACCGGCGTCCCCGGCGACGAGGGTGGCCCCCGGGGCGTTCCAGGCGGCGATGTCGGCGGCGCCTCCGTACGCCGCGATGAGCGCCTCGGCCTGCTCGGCGGCGACGCCGAGCAGGGCGGTACGGCCGGTGCCCACGGCCTTGCGCATCAGTTCGCCGCGCAGCCGGGCCAGGCGCAGCGCGCCGGGCAGGTCCAGCGCGCCGGCGGCCGCGGCGGCGGCGATCTCACCGAGGCTGTGGCCGACGAAGTGGTCCGCGCGCAGGCCGCGTTCCGCGAGCAGGCGGGCCAGGGCGATCTGCAGCGCCACCAGTGTGGGCTGGAGGACGGCGGGGTCCGCCAGCCGCGACTCCCCTTCGGCCGCGGCGAGTTCGTCGAGCAGGGACCAGTCCGTGCCCGCCCGCAGTACCTCGTCCGCCTCCTGGAGGACCGCCCGCACGGACGGTTCCCGGGCCATGAGGTCGCGCCCCATGCCCAGCCACTGGTTGCCCTGGCCCGAGAAGACCAGGGCGGTGCGGCCCCCGGCGGGGCCGTGCGGTGCGTCGGCCGCCACCCTCACGTGGCCGGCCGGAGTCGTCGTAGTCACCGGTACGCTCCAGGCCCCTCAGTCGCCGTCGATGACGGAAAGGGCCTGCTGCGGGTCCCAGTAGTTCTGGGCGCGGTAGATCTTCCCGTCCTTGAACTGGGTCTTGCCGGTGTACGTCAGCGTGAAGGACTTGCCGGTGGGCTCGCGGTCGAAGATGTAGCCCTGGTGGGTCACGCTGGTCTTCCAGGCGAGGTGCACGATGTCGCCCTCCCAGCGGACGACCTCGGCGCCGTAGTGCGGGGCGAGCTTCTCGCGGACCTCGACCAGACCGGCCTTGATCCCCTCCAGGTCGGCGCCGTCGTTCTCCAGCGCGAGCGCGGACTCGTCGGTGAAGTGACGGAACTCCGGGTGGATGAACTCCTCCAGAAGCTCGTCCTTGTGCCCGTTGAGCACCTCGTCGACGTAACGCCGCAGAATGCCTTCCAGCTCTTCCTGGGTCTGCTGGGACTTGCTCATGGGACGGATTCCCTTCGAACGGTTGTCTGCCCGAACGACGCTATGGGCCCCCGCGATCCGGCAGCACCCCTATCCGTCCCCTACGCCCCCGCCGACCCCGATACGGCGCCTCGGGAACCCTTCCGACCTGCGCGTACGTCTGCCGCCGCGCACGGCTGCGGACAACCGGCGGATCACGTTCCAGCCAGACCGCCGGGAGCAGAGGCGCGCAAAAGACAGGTCGCCCACGCGTGGGTGTTCACGCGTGGGCGACCTGCCCATGGGGGGTGGCGCATGCCCGGCGCCCGGGCGACAGAGCCTTCGTCAGACGGTGGCCTCCCGGGCCGGCGGCCGCCCGGAATCGCCGGCGGCCCCGGGCTCCGCCCCCTCTTCGGCCGGCGCCACCATGC
The DNA here is from genome assembly GCF_002154555.1 of Streptomyces murinus. Lineage (GTDB taxonomy): Bacteria > Actinomycetota > Actinomycetes > Streptomycetales > Streptomycetaceae > Streptomyces > Streptomyces murinus. The sequence goes on along the minus strand of NZ_MUNF01000464.1, from coordinate 574 downwards.
GCGGCAGCAGCACCGCCGCGAGTACGGCGCCGAGCACGGCGACCCCGGCGCACACCGCTTCGGAGGCGGTGAAGGCGTGCGCGAAGGCGGCCTTCGCGGCGTGCACGGTGCTCGAAGCGGCCGGGTGGGGCAGGGACTTGGCGGCCTCGATCGCCTGGTCCAGGGAACGCTTCGCCGGCGCGGGTCCGGACGGCGCGTAGGTGGCGGCGTACCGCGAGGCCAGCACGCTGCCGACGATGGCGACGCCGAGCGCCGAACCCATCTCCTGCACGGTGTCGTTCATGGAGGACAGCAGCCCGGACTGCTCGGCCGGACCGGCCGTCATCAGCACGTCGTTGACCAGCGGCTGTGCCAGGCCCATGCCGACACCGACCAGGGCCATCGCGACGACCATCGCCGGGTAGCCGTCGTCCTTGGAGAACAGGGCGAACACGCCGTATCCGGCGGCCAGGACGAGCAGGGCCACGACGACGGCGCCGCGCACCCCGATCGCCTTGGACAGCACGGGCGCCAGCGGCGAGCAGATCATCAGGGCCACCGCCATCGGCAGGATCGCGGCGCCGGCGAGCAGCGG
>NZ_MUNF01000463.1 GCF_002154555.1 Streptomyces murinus | reverse complement strand
TCGCCGTTCAAGTCCTCGCCGTTCAAGTCCTCGCCGTTCAAGTCCTTTCCACGCAGGTCCTTTCCGTGCAGGTCGTCGCCGTGCAGGTCCTCGGACGACGGGGCGGCGGCGAGCGTGTCCAGCACGGTCTGCTCGGTGATGTCCTCGCCCCGGAGGTGGCCGACCGCGCGTCCGTCCTTGAGGACGACGAGCCGGTCCGAGCCCTCGATCAGTTCCTCCAGGTCCGAGGAGATCAGCAGCACCCCGAGTCCCTGTTCGGCGAGTTCGTCGATGAGCGCCTGCACCTCGGCCTTGGCGCCCACGTCGATGCCCCGGGTGGGTTCGTCCAGGAGCAGCACCTTGGGGTCCAGGCACAGCCAGCGGGCCAGCAGCACCTTCTGCTGGTTGCCGCCGGACAGGTCACTGACCTTCTGGTCGGGTCCGGCCGCCTTGATGCGCAGGCGCTCCATGAAGAAGCGGACGACGTCGTCCTGCCTGGCCCCCGAGACCACACCGGCGCGGGCGAGCCGGGGCAGCAGGGCCAGGGAGATGTTCTCCCGCACGGAGAGGTTGGGCAGGATGCCCTCGGTCTTGCGGTCCTCGGCGAGCATCACGACACCGGCCCTGATGGCGGCGGCCGGGCCCCGGCGGGCGAGGGGGACGCCGTCCACCTCGACGGTGCCGCCGTCGGTGGCGAGGGCGCCGGTGATCGCCTTCGCGGTCTCGCTGCGGCCCGCACCGAGCAGGCCGCCGAGCCCGACGACCTCGCCGTGGTGGATGTCGAGGCCGACGTCGTGGACCTTGTGGCGGACCGTCAGGCCGGTGGCGCGCAGCACCGGAGCGGCCTCGGGCCCGCGGTCCCCGCCGCCGACGCCGTCTCCGTTCTGCTGGCCGTGCTGACCGGTACCGAACGCCGTTGCGCCCTTGGCCCGCACGGTGGACATCTCCCGGCCGAGCATCAGCGAGATGAGCTTCAGCCGTTCCAGTCCGGCCATGTCGCCGGTGTGCACGACCGCGCCGTCGCGCAGCACGGTGACGCGGTCGCAGATCTCGTACAACTCGTCGAGGCGGTGGCTGACGTAGACGACGGCGATGCCCTGGCTCCGCAGGCCGCGGATCACCGAGAAGAGGGTCTCGACCTCGCGGGGTTCCAGCGAGGAGGTCGGCTCGTCCATCACGACCACGCGGGCGTCGGTTTGCACCGCGCGGGCCAGGGCCACCATCTGCTGGGCGCCGAGGCCGAGGCTGCCGAGCGGGCGGGTGACGTCCACGTCGACGCCGTAGCGCTTCAGCGTCTCGCGGGCGATGCGGTTGACGGCCCGCACGTCGACCAGGCCGAAGCGGCGCGGCTCGCGGCCCAGGCACAGGTTGCGGGCCACCGACATCAGCGGGACGAGGTTCACCTCCTGGTAGATGGTGGAGATCCCGGCCGTCTGCGCCTCCAGGGGGTTGCGGAAGGCGCGGTCCTCGCCCGCGAGGCGGACCCGCCCCGTGTCGGGCCGGTACACACCGGTCATCACCTTGATCAGCGTGGACTTTCCGGCGCCGTTCTCGCCGATGAGCGCGTGCACCTCACCGGGGCGCAGCCGGAAGTCCACCCCGCGCAGGGCGTGAACGCCCGCGAAGCTCTTGTCCACCCCGGCGACTTCGAGGATCCAGTCGCTGCGAGGTGCCCGGCCCTGCTGGACCAACGTCTTCCTCCTCATGCGGGCCACCGACGGCGGCCGCCTGCCTCGCCTTTCGGCCGTGGCTCAGTAGACGAGGCCCTGGTCGAGGGCCTGCTTGGCGTTGTCGGCGGTGAAGTGGCCGTCCTTGATGATCACCTTGGGCTGTACGCCGGTGGTGCCGTAGAAGTCCTGGAGCGCCTGGAAGGCCAGCGGGCCGAAGCGCGGGTTGGTCTCGATGTCGGAGACCATCTGACCGGCGCCGACGTTCTTGACGGCCTGTTCGATGCCGTCGATGGAGACGACCTTGACGTCCTTGCCGGGCGTCTTGCCCGCGGACCTGATGGCCTGGATCGCGCCGAGCGCCATCTCGTCGTTCTCGGCGTAGACGGCGTTGATGTCCGGGTGGGACTGGAGCAGTTGCTCCATGACCTTCTGGCCGTCGGTCTGGGCGAAGTTGCCCGTCTGGGAGGCGACGACCTTCATCTTCGGGTACTTCGCCCTGGCCCGGTCCTCGAAGCCCTTGGTCCGGTCGGTGGTGACGTTGTTGCCGGGGGTGCCGGTGAGGATGGCGACATGGGCGTCGCCGCCCCCGGTGGCGCCGGCGAGGTCGTCGGCCGCGAGCTGCGCCTGGTGGTAGAAGTCCGAGCCGATGAAGGCCATGAAGTCCGTGCAGGCGGTGCCGCCGACGGTGCGGTCGATGGTGAGCACGGGGATCTTGGCGGACTTGGCCTTGGCCAGGGCGGGGCCGAGCCCGTCGGAGTTCTCCGGCGCGACGATCAGAGCCTTGGCACCCTGCGCGATCATGTCCTCGATCTGCGAGTTCTGGGTGTTGACGTCCGCGTTGGCGTTGCGCTCGATGAGCTTGACGCCGAGCTTCTTGGCCTGCTGCTCGATGCTCTTGGCCTCGGTGGCGCGGAAGGGATTGCTGGTCGACTCCGACTGGGAGAAGCCGACGATCGTTTTGCCGTCGGTGAGGTCCAGCCGGGGAACGCCACCGCCGTAGGTCTTGTAGGTGCAGCCGGGGCCCGCCGCCGAGGGTGAGGCGACCTGCTGGGAGGCGGCCGAGTCGTTGCCCGCGGCCGCCGAGGCGTGCGAGTCGCCGCCGGAGGAGGAGTCCGACTTGGTGCATCCGGCGGCGGCCAGGCACAGGCCGGCGGTGAGCACTGCGGCGGTAAGGGCCTTGGCTCGGGAGGAGACGTTCACGCGCCGATCACATCCTCAACGATGCAACGAAGGGGCGGGGGCTGAAGAGACGAGGCCACCTGGACCCTCGATCGCGGAGGGCGGTACGACAGGCGGGCTTTTCAACGTTGTAGACATTGAGGGAACGTCAAACCCGGTGTCAACCCGCGGTACACAACTCTTCGAGCGGGGCCTTCCGTTCGCGTGAAGGGGGCTCGGCGACGACTCCCGAGCACCCGAAGTCTTCGGTGGCCAGGCCACCGGTGCCGCCAACTCCCTTGTGAACAGCGGCTTTACGGCCCTTCGTGGGATCGCGGCCGGGCGTGCCGCCGGATTCGCGCACAGGGATGGACGCCCCCGCGGGGGCTGTGCTGTCATGTGGCGGATCCCGTTTACAACGTTGGTAGAGCCCGGCGCCGTGCAGGCGCCGAGCCGAGTGCGCCTGCCGCCGCCTCGGCAGGTCGAGCTCCATTCCCCCCTCTCCCCCAGCACCGGGAGCACACCATGCGCAGAGAAAAATCCACCGCGGGAGGCGGTCTCCGCCGCTCCGCGCGGTGGGCGCTCCTCCGTCCGCTGCGGCATCTGCTGTCCGCCGTCGCGGCGATCGGGCTCGTCCTCGGGGCCCTGATCGCCCTGCCGGGCGTCTCACAGGCGGCGGGCTCACTGCCGTGCGACATCTACGGCGCGGCCGGCACCCCCTGTGTCGCCGCGCACAGTACGACCCGCGCCCTGCTGTCGTCGTACAACGGCCCGCTGTACCAGGTCACGCGTGCCTCGGACGGGGCCCGTGCGGACATCGGGCTGCTGTCCGCGGGCGGCTACGCCAACGCCGCCCAGCAGGACACGTTCTGTCAGGACACCACCTGCCGGATCACCAAGGTCTACGACCAGACCTCGCGGCACAACGACCTGACCCCGGGCCCGGCCGGCACCTCCGGCATGGGCGCCGACCGCGGTGCGGACGCGAGCGAGATCGCGGTGACGGCGGGCGGGCACAAGGTGTACGGCATCTGGATCTCGCCGGGCGTCGGCTACCGCTACACCGGGGTGGCCTCCGGCGTCGCGGTCGACGGACAGCCCGAGGGCGCCTACATGGTGGCCAGCGGGACGCACGTCGGCTCCGACTGCTGCTTCGACTACGGCAACGCGGAGCGCACCCCGGCCGACACCGGCAACGGTCACATGGACGCCGTGTCCATCGCCACCACGTGCTACTTCGCGCCGTGCACCGGGTCGGGGCCGTGGATCGAGGCCGACATGGAGAACGGCATGTTCCAGGGCGACAACGGCTCCAACACCGCCAACCGGGGCAACAACAGCCCCTTCGTCACGGCCGTGTTGAAGAACGACGGACAGACCAAGTACGCGCTCAAGGGGGGCAACTCCCAGTCGGGGGCGCTCAGTACATGGTGGGACGGCGGTCTGCCCACCCGCGCCGGGTACCGGCCCATGCATCAGGAGGGCGGCATCATCCTGGGCACGGGCGGTGACAACAGCAACTGGAACCGGGGGACCTTCTTCGAGGGCGTGATGGTCGCCGGCTATCCGACCGACGCCGCCGAGAACGCCGTCCAGTCGAAGGTGGTCTCCGTCGGCTACTCCGGCGAGACGGACGTGCCCAACGGGCCCCAGGGCACGGTCACCGGGCCGGGCGGCAAGTGCGTGGACGTCGCCGCGGACGACACCGGCACCAACGGCACGGCCGTACAGCTGTGGGACTGCCAGAACTGGGCCGAGGACCAGCACTGGCAGCACAACGCCGACGGCTCCCTGAGCACGATCGGCCGGTGCCTGGACATCGAGGGCGACGGCACCGCGAACGGCGCCAAGGTCGAGCTGTGGGACTGCGACGGCGTCGGCGGACAGAAGTGGGTGCAGCAGGCGGACGGATCGCTCCTCAACCCCCAGTCCGGCCGCTGCCTGGACTCCCCCAGCGGCGCGACCGCCAACGGCACCCGCCTTCAGATCTGGGACTGCAACGGCGCGGCGGCGCAGAAGTTCTCCGTCAACGGCGGTGCGCCGGTCGTCGGCACGGGGTCGAAGTGCGTGGACGTGGCCGCCGATGACAGCGGCGGCGACGGTACGGCCGTACAGCTGTGGGACTGCCAGTCCTGGGCCGTCGACCAGCACTGGTACCACCATGCCGACGGCTCGCTGCGCACCCTCGGCCGCTGCCTCGACATCAACGGCAACGGCACCGCCAACGGCACCCAGGTCGAGCTGTGGGACTGCAACGGTGTCGGCGGACAGAAGTGGGTGCAGCAGGGCGACGGATCGCTCCTCAACCCCCAGTCCGGCCGCTGCCTGGACTCCCCCAGCGGCGCGACCGCCAACGGCACCCGGCTCCAGATCTGGGACTGCAACGGATCCGCCGCACAGAAGTTCAAGCTGAGCTGATGAATCGTCACATCACTGCGTGACATGCCGTGTTCCGGGGGTGCGGGAGCCTGTCGTGGTTCCCGCACTCCCCTCCCGGTCTCCCGTCGGCGACCGGGCTTGCCAGGACGGAGCGCGGCCCCGTATAACGTTGGAAATCCGGCGTAGGTCCTTGCGGAGCGCCGGGTGCGGTCCGGTTGCCGGGCCTGGAAGGGTTCGTCGGCCCGGGGTTCCTGCCCGGACGGGGAGGAACGTCGTGCGGGTGAGCCTCAAGGACGTCGCGTCGCACGCGGGTGTCTCCATCAAGACCGTGTCCAACGTGGTGAACGACCAGCCGCATGTCACCCCCGCGATGCGGGCGCGCGTACAGAAGTCGATCGACGAACTCGGCTACCGGCCCAACCTCACCGCACGGCATCTGCGCAAGGGCCGGACCGGGATAGTCGCTCTGGCCCTGCCCGAGCTGGGCAATCCCTACTTCGCCGAGCTGGCCGCCGAGGTCGTCGACGCCGCAGCGGAGCACGACTACACCGTGCTGCTCGACCACACGGGCGGCCGCCGCGATCAGGAGACCCTGGTCTGCCAGGGTTTTCGCAGCCGGGTGATCGACGGGCTGATCCTCAGCCCCATCGAGCTGGAGGCGGACGATCTGCGCGAGCGTGCGCCCGTCCCGCTCGTCCTGCTCGGCGAGCGGGAGTACGACCTGCCCTACGACCACATCTCCATCGACAATGTCGCCGCCGCCCGCGAGGCGGTGCGCCATCTGATCTCCCTGGGGCGGCGGGACATCGCCTTCCTGGGCGCCCGGCGCGGCCGCAGCCAGCCCGCCCATCTGCGGTTGCGCGGCTGGCGCGAGGAGCTGGACGCGGCGGGTCTCGTGGCCGACGGCCGGCTGGTGGCCGCCACCGACGGCTGGGGCCACGCCGACGGAGCGGCGGCCATGGCGCGGCTGCTGGACGCGGGCCACCGCCCGGACGCGGTGTTCGCCTACAACGACNNAGGCGTCCATCGCCAGGATGGCGGTCGAGTCGGTACTCTCCCAACTCGACGGCGCCCCACGGCAGCAGGCCCGCCGGATCCACGCCGGCTACACGCTGGTGCATCGCGAGAGCACCCTCGGACACGATTGACCGCTCCGCCTTCGCAGTCTTCCACGAGTCCCGGCCCGGCCCCTGCAACAGGCCCTGCCACCTGGGGTGTTGGCCCCCCTCCCGCCTGCGGACCCTACCGTCGGGAAACCTCAGATCTTCCACAAACCTTGATCCACGCGGTTGCCCGCCCCACGGTCGGCTGCAAGGGTTTCGCGCACCCCGCTCCCGTCGGCGACCCCCTCTCCGGAGGGGTGAAATCGGAGGTTTCGTGACCACCCGCCGT
>NZ_MUNF01000462.1 GCF_002154555.1 Streptomyces murinus | reverse complement strand
CCCGGCGCGGGCAGCGCGGACGGGCGACGGGTCGCCGCCGCTCCCCTGGGGGACGACCCCGGTGACGAGCCGTCCGTCTTCAGTCCGCGCTGCCCGCGCCGGGAACGCCACCCGGAATGCCGCTGCCCGCGCTCCAACCGGCGCCCGCGCGGGGGCCGGAGGAGGGCGGTGGGCCCGGTGGCAGGGAGGAGTGGCGTGCTTCCGTGGTCATGCGTTCCCCGTTTCCTCGCGACCCGGGCCGTCTCCTCGTACCCGTACGACCGGGCCCCCGTCCCGGGCGGGTCCGTCGTACGTGCGCGTCACTCTACGGGTTGTCGGGGGCCGGGGCGGAACCAGTACGGGAGGCCGGGGCACTTGCCCGGAACGTCCCCCTACCCTGCGGTAATCCCTTCTGGCAGGCTTCCGGCATGACTGCGCGTGCCGCCGACCGGGCCCGGTACGACCGGGCCACCGCCCATCTCGAAGCGCCGCTGGCGCTCGTGGACCTGGAGGCCTTCGACGCCAACGCGGCCGATCTGGTCCGCCGCTCCGGCGGCAAGCCGGTACGGGTCGCGAGCAAGTCCGTGCGCTGCCGTGCCCTGCTGGAGCGGGTGCTGGCCAAGGACGGCTTCCAGGGCATCATGTCGTTCACCCTCGCCGAGTCGCTGTGGCTGGCGCGTTCGGGCTTCGACGACATCCTGCTCGCCTACCCCTCCGCCGACCGCTCCGGATTCGCCGAACTGACCGCCGATCCCAAGCTCGCCGCCGCCGTCACCGTGATGGTGGACGACCCCGCCCAGCTCGACCTGATCGACGCGGCCCGCGGCGACGGGCGCGAAGTGGTCCGGATATGCCTGGAGTTGGACACCTCCCTGAAGCTGTTCGGCGGCCGGGTGCGGGTCGGCGCCCGCCGCTCCCCACTGCACTCCCCCGCCCAACTCGCCGAGGTCGCACGGGTGGTGACCGAACGCCCCGGGTTCCGGCTGGTCGGACTGATGGCGTACGAGGGTCATATCGCGGGGGTCGGTGACGCGGTCGCCGGGCGGCCGCTGCGGTCGCGGACGATCCGGCTGATGCAGGCCGCCGCCCGCCGGGAGCTGGCCGAGCGGCGCGGCGCGGCCGTGCGCGCGGTGCGGTCCGTCGCGCCGGACCTGGAGTTCGTCAACGGCGGCGGCACCGGCAGTGTGCAGCACACCGCCGCCGAGTCCGCCGTCACCGAGATCGCGGCCGGCTCCGGGCTGTACGTGCCGCGGCTGTTCGACAACTACACGTCCTTCAGCGGCCGTCCGGCGGCGCTCTTCGCACTGCCGGTGGTACGGCGGCCGGGCGTGGGCGTCGTCACCGTGCTCGGCGGCGGCTACCCGGCCTCCGGCGCGGCGGGGCCCGACCGCTCGCCGGTGCCGTATCTGCCGGAAGGGCTGAAGTACGACCCGCAGGAGGGCGCGGGCGAGGTGCAGACCCCGCTGCTCGGCTCGCCCGCCGACGATCTGCTGATCGGCGACCGGGTGTGGTTCCGGCACGCCAAGGCGGGCGAGCTGTGCGAGCGGTTCGCGTCGCTGCACCTCGTCGAGGGCGACGAGGTGACGGCGACCGTGCCCACGTACCGGGGCGAGGGGCACACCTTCCTCTGAGCCCCGGAGAGGGGGCTTACACGGGCGTGACGTAGGCGCCCGCGATGCCCCCGTCCACCAGGAAGTCGGTGGCGTTGACGAAGGAGGAGTCGTCGCTGGCCAGGAAGGCGACCGCGGCGGCGATCTCCTCGGCCTCGGCGAACCGGCCCACCGGGATGTGCACGAGCCGGCGGGCGGCCCGCTCCGGGTCCTTCGCGAACAGCTCCTGGAGGAGCGGGGTGTTGACGGGCCCGGGGCACAGCGCGTTGACCCGGATGCCCTCGCGCGCGAACTGCACGCCCAGTTCACGGGACATGGCGAGGACGCCGCCCTTGGAGGCCGTGTACGAGATCTGGGAGGTGGCGGCGCCCATCCGGGCCACGAAGGACGCGGTGTTGATGATGGAGCCCTTGCCCTGGCGGCGCATATAGGGGATCGCGGCCTTGCAGCACAGGTACACGGAGGTGAGGTTGACCTCCTGGACGCGCTTCCACGCCTCCAGGCCGGTCTCCAGGATGGAGTCGTCGTCGGGCGGGGAGATGCCGGCGTTGTTGAAGGCCACGTCCACGCTGCCGTAGGTGTCGTACGCCGTCTTGAACAGCGCCTCGACCTGCTCGGGGTCGGTGACGTCGGCCTTGACGAAGAGCCCGCCCACCTCCTCGGCTGCGGCCTTGCCGCGGACCTCGTCCACATCGGCGCAGACGACATGGGCGCCCTCGGCGGCGAGGCGGCGGGCGGTGGCGAGGCCGATGCCGCTGCCGGCTCCGGTCACGACGGCGGTACGGCCGACCAGGCGGCGGCAAACACTGTTGTCGGTCACTGTGCGGGGCCCTCCGTGCTGATGAAGACGTTCTTGGTTTCGGTGAAGGCGGTCAGGGCGTCGGGGCCGAGTTCACGGCCGAGGCCGGACTGCTTGTAGCCGCCGAACGGGGTCCAGTAGCGGACGCTGGAGTGGGAGTTGACGGACAGGTTGCCCGCGCGCACGCCCCCGGCGACGCGCAGTGCGCGGCCGAGGTCGCGGGTCCACACGGAGCCGGCCAGCCCGTAGGGGGTGTCGTTGGCGAGGCGGATCGCGTCCCGCTCGTCGGTGAAGGGGAGCAGGACGGCGACGGGCCCGAAGATCTCCTCGCGGGCGGCCGGGCTGTCGTGCCGCTCCCCCACCAGGACGGTCGGCGGGAACCAGAAGCCGGGTCCGTCGGGCGCGCTGCCGCGCAGGGCGGGGGCGCCGTCGGGGACGTACGACCGTACGCGCTCCCGCTGTGCCGCCGAGATCAGGGGGCCCATCTGGGTCTTCTCGTCGGCCGGGTCGCCCACGACGACGGCGGCGAGCGCGTCGGCGAGGAAGTCCCGGGCCTCGTCCAGGGCGGTCTCCTGGACGAGGATCCGGGTGCGGGCGCAGCAGTCCTGCCCGGAGTTGTCCAGGAAGGAGAACGGGTCGAGGGCGGTGCGCAGGTCGGCGTCGGCGAAGACGATGTTGGGGCTCTTGCCGCCGAGTTCCAGGGTGACCGGTTTGACCAGGCGGGCGCAGCGCTCCATGATCTCGCGGCCGGTGCGGGTGGACCCGGTGAACACGATCTTGGCCACGTCCGGGTGGTCCACCAGGGCGCGCCCGGCGATGTGGCCGTGGCCCGGCAGCACCTGGAAGAGGTGCTCGGGCAGGCCCGCCGCCAGGGCGAGTTCGGAAAGGCGCAGGGCGGTGAGCGGGGTGGTCTCGGCGGGTTTGAGGACGACGGCGTTGCCCGCGGCGAGCGCCGG
>NZ_MUNF01000461.1 GCF_002154555.1 Streptomyces murinus | reverse complement strand
GGCGCCCTGGAGGAGAAGTTCTCGGCCGAGTTCCTGCGCCTGCTCGGCCTGGACGACCTCCAGGGCGCCGACCGCCATATGACCGCCGTCGGCGGTCTCGTAGGTGCCGTAATAAGGGCAGCCGCCGTCCAGCAGGTTGGCGCCGCGCCGGTCTTGCCAGGCGCCGGCGGACAGCATGCCGTGGATCATCGCGGACAGGTGGGCGGTGCCGTCCACGATGGCGGCGTCCACGACCTGGCCGGTGCCGGTGGCGCGCGCGCGGTGCAGGGCGGCGAGGACGCCGACGACCAGGTAGAGCGAGCCGCCCGCGTAGTCCCCGAGGAGGTTGGCGGGCACGGCCGGGGGCTCGCCGGGGCGGCCGATCAGGCCGAGGGCGCCGGTGACGGCGATGTACGACACGTCATGGCCCGCGCGCTCGGCGAGGGGGCCGTCCTGGCCCCAGCCGGTCATCCGGCCGTAGACCAGGCGGGGGTTGCGGGCATGGCAGTCGGCGGGGCCGACGCCCAGGCGCTCGGCGACGCCCGGCCGGTAGCCCTCGACGAGGATGTCGGCGCGCTCGGCGAGGTCCAGCACGCGGGCGGCGCCGTCCGGGGACTTGAGGTCGACCACGATGGAGCGCTTGTTGCGGTTGGTGATGTCGTGGGCGGGGTCGACGCCGAGGCCGGGGCCGCCGGGGCGGTCCACCCGGACCACGTCGGCGCCGAGGTCGGCGAGCAGCATGGCGGCGAACGGGCCCGGCCCGATGCCGGCCAGCTCCACCACGCGCACGCCGCCGAGCGGGCCCCGCTCTGCTGGTGCCGCCGTGCTCATGCCGTCCCCCAAGCGTGTGACACAACTGATGTAACACCGGTGATGCTATGAACGCGTTCCATCCGGCACAAGACCTGAACGAGCAAGCGCTTAGCCAAGTGCCCATCCGGCTGAAAATCACCCGGGCGCCTCCGGGGCGCTCACCTCACGCTAGCCTCGGCCACCGACAGCGGCGCGGGCTGCGCGACCGAGGGGTGTCATGAGCAGGCGAGGTGGGTCATGAGCGGGCTGGACCGTCCCTACGACGTGGTGCTCTACGGGGCGACCGGCTTCGTCGGCACCCTGACGGCGCAGTATCTGGCGGCGCATGCGCCACAGGGCGTGCGCTGGGCGATCGCCGGGCGCGACGAGGTGAAGCTGCGGCGGCTGCGGGACCGGCTGCCCGGGGGCGCGGACATCGGGGTGCTGCGCGCCGACGCGTCCCGGCCGGCCGAGCTGCGCGATCTCGCCGAGCGGGCCCGGGTGGTGGCCACGACCGTCGGGCCGTACCTGCGCCACGGCGAGGAACTGGTCGCCGCCTGCGCGAACGCCGGGACGGACTATCTGGACCTCACCGGCGAGCCGGAGTTCGTGGACCTGATGTACGTACGGCACGACGCCCGCGCCCGGGAGACCGGCGCGCGCCTGGTGCACGCGTGCGGGTTCGACTCCGTGCCGCATGATCTGGGCGTGTACTTCACGGTGAAACAGCTGCCGGAGGGTGTGCCGCTGCGGGTGGACGGCTATGTGACGGCCGACGCGGCGTTCTCCGGCGGCACGCTGGCCTCGGCGCTCGACCAGTTCGCGCGCGGGCGCACGATGCTGGCCGCCGCCCGCGACCGGGCGCGGCACGAGCCGCGGCGGTACGGGCGCCGGGTGAGCGCGCCGACCGGGGCGCCGCGGTTCGCCCCCGAGGTCGGCGCGTGGGCACTGCCGCTGCCCACCATCGACCCGCGGATCGTGAGCCGTTCGGCGCGGGCCCTGGACCGGTACGGCCCCGACTTCCGCTACCGGCACTTCGCGGCGGTCCGCCGTCTGCCGGTCGCGCTCGGCGGGGCGGCCGCGGTCGGGGCCGCGGTGGTCGCCGCCCAGCTGCCGCCCGTGCGCCGCCTGCTGTCCGACCGGCTCGCTCCCGGCGAGGGGCCCAGCGCGGAGAAGCGGGCCAGGAGCTGGTTCAGGGTCCGCTTCGTCGGCGAGGGCGGCGGCCGGCGCGTCTACACGGAGGTCTCGGGCGGCGACCCCGGATACGACGAGACGGCCAAGATGTTCGCCGAGGCCGCGCTCTGCCTCGCCCTCGACGCCCTCCCGAAGACATCCGGCCAGGTGACGACGGCCCAGGCGATGGGCGACGCGCTCACGGACCGGCTGCGGGCGGCCGGGATCACCTTCCGGGTGGCCGCCGAGCGGTGACCGGGATCGTCCGGTGCGCGCATCTCGTCCCGTGAGCCGGTGCGAGGATGGGCGTTCGGACCAAAGGAAGCACAAGGAGGCGCGGCGACAGTGAAGTTCGTGCTCGAAGTGACCGTGGACGAGAACGCGTCGGCGCAGGAGCGGGCCGCCGAGCTGGGCCGGATCCTGCGCTACTGGGGCGGCAATCTGCACCACTACGCGCTGGAGCCGGGCGACGGCTCGCCCGTCTACGACTCCCAGTACAAGGAAGTCGGTGTGTGGCGGCTCGCCGAGGACTGAGCGGTCCCGTTCGCCGTCGCCTCCTTGAGCGCCCTGCGGCACAGACCGTCCGCGCGCCGGGTGGTCTCCGGGAGGCGGTAGGCGGGGGTGAGGGCGAGCGTGTGGGCGAGGGCGCCCGCCAGCGACACCCGGTGGCCGACGGAGACGAAGACGGGTTTGACGGCCTCGCGGGTACGAAGGGCGCGGCCGACCTCCTCGGCCCCGGCGAGCAGCGGTGCGGAGCTGCCGCGGGCGGCGCCGGGCTCCTCGTACGTGAAGGTGAACGGGTTCTTGGCGACGCCGATGGTGGGCAGGCCCGTGAGGACACCCAGGTGGCTGGCCAGGCCGAAGCGGCGGGGGTGGGCGAGGCCGTAGCCGTCGCACACGACCAGGCCGGGGCCGATGGGCAGGGCTTCCAGTGCGGCCAGGACCGTGGGCAGTTCGCGGAAGGCGAGCAGACCGGGGACGTACGGGAAGGACACCCGGCCGACCGCGGTCGACTCGGCGACGACCTCCAGGGTGGCGGCGTCCAGGACGACGGCCGCGGCGGCGACCAGGTCGCGCTCGTCGTCATAGGCCACGTCGACCCCGGTCACCCGGCCGGTGCCCGGCGGCGGTCCTGGCTCGTCGAGCACCACCCGGGCGCGCAGTTCGTCCTGGACCGCGCGGGCCTCCGCCTCGGTGGCGGGCCAGCCCGCCGGTACGCCTACGGTCGTCATGTCGGCCGACTGTACGTGCCCGGCCCGGGGCGCCCCGCCCCCGGGGTTAGGCTCGCGATCATGTTCGTACTGGAGCTGACCTACACCGCGCCCCTCGACGCCGTGAACGCCCTGCACGCCGACCACATGGCATGGCTGGGGGAGCAGTTCGAGAAGGGCGTCTTCCTGGCATCGGGGCGCAAGAACCCGCGCGACGGCGGGGTGATCCTGGCCGTCGCCGAGGACCGGGCCCGGATCGAGGAGATCGTCGCGGCCGATCCGTACACCGCCGGCGAGGTGTGCGCCTACCGGATCACGGAGTTCACGGCCACCACGACGGTCCCGGAGCTGGCCCGGTACCGGCAGACCCCGGACTGAGGACCCGCGCCCCGGGCGCGCGGCCCGTCAGCCCTTCTTGGCGTTCAGCGCGCGCTGAAGCTGGTCCTTGTTCATGTGCGAACGGCCCTCGATGCCGCGCTGCTTCGCCTCGTTGTACAGCTGGTCGCGGGTCGGGCTCTGGGGGCCGGTCCGATTGCCCGACCGCTGGCCGCCGCGCCTGCTCGACGACATGTCCTGGGTCGAGGTACGGCTCGCCGTCCTGGACTCGCCGGAGCGGGCGCGCTCCTTGTTGACGGTCCGCGCGGCGATCTCCTCGGCGCGTCCCTCGCTCTCGCCCCGTTCCCGCGCGCTCTCCTTGATGTGCTCGTACTGGCGTTCGCGCTTGGGGCTGGAACCGGCTGGCATGATCGCTCCTTTCACCGCAAAGGCCGCTACGACGCCTTTCGGGGCGCGAGTACCCGGCTGTCGGCGTGCCTACCTCACCGTTCCAGCCGGGCCACCCTGCCCTGCTCGCCGGCCGCCCAGCAGCCGAGGTCGGGGGTGCAGGAGACGGTGTCGTAGGAACCGGCGCCGATCGTGCGCCAGGTGCGGCCGCCGTCCGTGGTCAGATCGGTGCCGGTGGGACCGACGGCGAGCGCCGAGCTGCGGCTGTGCGGGAGCCAGGCGGCACCGGAGCGGTAGGCCGGCGGGGGTGTGGCCGCCGGTTGCCAGGTACGCCCGCCGTCCCGGGTGACGGCGGCGGCCTTCGGTGAGGGCTGCCCCGCGCCGTAGTCGCCGCCGACGGCGAGACCGTGGTCGCGGTCGCGGAAGGCGAGCGCGAAGACCCCGCGGGCCGGGTCCCCGGCCGGGACCGGGGTGTCGGTGGCGGTCCAGGTCAGCCCGCGGTCGGCGGAGTGCAGGACCCGCGCGCGGGCGCCGCCGCCGGTGGCCAGCCAGGCGTCCCTGGAGCCCGAGGTGACCAGGCACTGCCCGCTCGCCGCGAAGCCCGCCTCGCCGTCCAGGGCGGGCGGCATCCCGGCCGGGGGCAGCACCCGCCAGGAGCGGCCACCGTCGCTCGTGGACAGGATGCGGAACCTCCCGTCCACGGGGTCGCCCATCGCGAGGCCGTGCCTGCGGTCGAAGAAGGCCATGCAGTCGTAGAACGCGTTCGGGTCGGTGTTGCGGAAGGACTCCGTCCAGCTCGCCCCGCCGTCGTCGGTGCGGTACACCCGGGACGCCTCGCCCTCGCCGATGGCCAGGACCACCGCGTGCCGCGCGTCGAACGCCTCGACGTCCCGGAACTCCAGGGCGGACGCGCCGGGCGGGGAGACGTTTCGCCAGGAGGTGCCGCCGTCCCGGGTGAGCAGGACGGTGCCACCGGTGCCGGCCAGCCAGGCCGTGTGCCGGTCGACGGCGGCCAGGCCCCGGTAGCGGACCTGCGGGGTGCCGGGGTCCTTCGCGGCCCAGTGCACGCCCTGCGGCCGGCCGATCGCGGCGGCCGACGGGACGGTCAGCGCGGCCAGCGCCGCGCCGCACGCGACTCCCGCCGCCGTCAGTCTGCCCATCCGCCGAAGGCCTCGCGTGCCCCTCATGTCCCGCTTGTCCCTCGTGCTCCCCATGCGCCTCATGGCGGGCGAAGCTAGTCCACCGCCCGGTCGCCGTCCAGAGGGCCAACTGCCGTACGCGCCAAGGGCGGCCGCGCGTGCATGAACGCGGTGACCGAGGTCACTCGTTCCCCAGGTGCACGTCCCGGCCCGTTCCGTCGTCTCACCCAGTGCCGGGAGTCACCAGGCCGCAGTCCAGCCGTCACGAGGGAGCAAGGCGTTGTCCACCGTCATCGAGCAGCCCGTAGAAGCCCGCCTCGTCGCCGCCGCACCGCGCATGCCGAGCATCCCCGCCACGCTGCGGTACGACCGCTGCGACCCGTTCGCCGTGCGGATGACCTTCCCGGCCCCGGCCACGCTGGAGGGCGTCGAGGTCTGCTGGACCTTCGCCCGGGAACTGCTCGCCGCCGGGCTGCTGGAACCCGAGGGCCAGGGCGACGTACGGGTGCGGCCGTACGGCTACGACCGGATCGTGCTGGAGTTCCACGCCCCCGAGGGCACCGCCGTCGTCCATGTGCGCGCCGGCGAGATACGCCGCTTCCTGGAGGCGACCGGCGAGCTGGTGCCGGTCGGGCTCGAACACCTCCAGCTGGACCTGGACCACCACCTGGCCGAACTGATGCGGGACGCCTGACCGGCTCGCCGGGAGACCCGGACGGCGGCTCAGACACGCCCGAGAGCGGCGCCCGCGCCGATCCGGGCGACATCGAGCCGCGGCGAGTTCCGCGACGGTCGGGGCGCCCGTGCAGACCATCACGTCCGGTGGATCGTCGACGCCCGCGACCGGTGCCTTCACCGTCACGGGGGCGACGGCCCCGGGTACGACCACGCCGTCGGCCCCGCCGGCACGGAAGGCGGCGGCCCGCGCCAGGGTGCGGTGCACTCCCCCGGCGCCGCGCAGATACGTCGACGCGCGCGTTGACGAACAGCGGCCCGCCTTCCGCGCCGGTGGCCTCCCGCGCGGCCGCGATCCGCTCCGTCTGCTCGGCGGCGGCCTGCGGCGGCACACCGCCGGGCTCGTAGCGGCCGCCCTCGATGTTGACGGCGACCGCTCCGGCGGCGAGGACAGCCCGCACGGTGTCCCCGATCCCGGCCGGGCCCGCCGTATGGCCGCCCTCGATGTCGGCGCCGACCGGCACGCGCATGGCGGCAGCGTTCCGGGCGACGGCGGCCGGCGCGCGGTCCCGGTCGAGCCGGTCGCCGGTGGCCGCGCCGAGTGACCGGTCGAGCCCGGCGCCGGTGGTGGCGACCGTCCCGGTGCCCGCCGTGCCGATAAATGTTTTGACTCCCGTCGGCGGTGCTCCTACCGTTCACCTCGGATCTGTTGCCGTCGATCGGAGAAGGACGTTGCTCGTCTGAGGTTCGGAGACACCGCGTCGCACCGGTGAGGTGTGCGTGGCGTACGACCCTCGGCGTTCGAGCCGTCCTCCGGCACAGGCCTTTTTCTTCTGTACGGCCTCCGGGTGACCCTTCGGTTCCCGCCCCGCGGTGTCTCAAGACGCGTCCGCGAACCGCACCCACTCCCCGCGAGGCCCTCATGTCATCCGCGTCATCCTCTTCCTCTTCCGTCAACCTTTCGTCCCTGTCCTTCGCCTGGCCCGACGGCACCACCGTGTTCGACGGGCTCGACGTCTCCTTCGGCCCCGGCAGGACCGGGCTCGTCGGGGTCAACGGATCGGGAAAATCAACCCTGTTGAAGCTGGTCGCGGGTGAACTCGCCCCGGCCGACGGCACCGTCAAGGTCATGGGCGAGGTCGGCTACCTCCCGCAGAACGTCACCCTGGACACCGCGCTCCGCGTGGACCGGGCCCTCGGCATCGCCGAACAGCGGGCCGCGCTGCACGCCATCGAGGCGGGCGACGTGTCCGAGCGGCACTTCGAGACGGTCGGCGACGACTGGGACGTCGAGGAGCGCGCCCTGGTCACCCTCGGCGAACTCGGCCTGGGCCACATCGGCCTCGACCGCACCGTCGGCGAGGTCTCCGGCGGCGAGTCGGTGCTGCTGCGGCTCGCGGCACTGCTGCTGCGCCGCCCGGACGTACTGCTCCTGGACGAGCCCACCAACAACCTCGACCTGTACGCCCGCCGCCGCCTCCACCAGGCCGTCGCCGCCTGGCCCGGGGTCCTCGTCGTCGTCAGCCACGACCGTGAACTCCTCGACCTGGTCGACCAGATCGCGGAACTGCGCGCCGGTGAGGTCGCCTGGTACGGCGGCAACTTCTCGGCCTACGAGGAGGCGCTGTCCGTCGAGCAGGAGGCGGCCGAGCGGATGGTCCGGGCCGCCGAGGCCGATGTGCGCAGACAGAAGCGCGAACTGTCCGACGCCCATATGAAGTTGGCCCGCCGCAAACGGTACGGGCAGAAGATGTACGACTCCAAGCGGGAGCCGAAGATCGTGATGGGCGCCCGTAAACGCGCCGCCCAGGAGTCGGCGGGCAAGCACCGCATCATGCACGAGGAGCGCCTCGCCGAGGCCAAGGAGCGCCTGGACGACGCGGTGGACGCGGTGCGCGACGAGGACGAGATCCGCGTCGACCTGCCGTACACCGCCGTACCGCCGGGCCGGCAGGTGCTCACCCTGGAGAACCTGGCGATGGCCTACGGGGCGCGTATCGAGGGCATCCTCGATCTGCGCGGCCCGGAGCGGATCGCGCTGGTCGGGCGCAACGGCGCGGGCAAGACGACGCTGCTGCGCACGGTCGCCGGGGAGCTGGCGCCGGTGGAGGGCAGCGCCACCGCGCATGTCCCGCTGCGGTTCCTGCCCCAGCGCCTGGACGTGCTGGACGACGAGCTGACGGTCGCCCAGAACGTGGCCCGGTTCGCGCCGGGCGCCACCAACAACCGGGTCCGGGCGCGCCTGGCCCGCTTCCTGTTCCGGGGCGCCCGCGCCGACCAGCGGGCGGCCACCCTGTCCGGCGGCGAGCGCTTCCGGGCCGCGCTGGCCGCGCTCATGCTGGCCGAACCGGCACCTCAGCTGCTCCTGCTCGACGAGCCGACCAACAACCTCGACCTGGCGAGCGTCCGGCAGCTCACCTCGGCCCTGGACTCGTACGAGGGGGCACTGCTGGTGGCCAGCCACGATCTGCCGTTCCTGGAGTCCATCGGCATCACCCGCTGGCTGCTGATGGCCGACGGCGAGCTGAGGGAGATCACGCCGGAGGAGGTGGGCTAGGGCCTGTCTGACAA
>NZ_MUNF01000460.1 GCF_002154555.1 Streptomyces murinus | reverse complement strand
CCCCTCAGGTGCCCCGCCGGCTGGGGAGTGGCCGGCGGGGCACCTGAGGGGAGGTGGTGATCAGTGCGCGGGCGCGTCCGTCACGACGACCTCGTCGATGCTGCGCTCGATCGCCTCCGTCTTGGAGGCGGTCGCCTTGGCCCAGTAGTAGATGCCGAGGGAGAAGGCGGCGATGACCAGGATGTCCCAGTACAGCTTGATGTTGCCCTGGCTGCCCTCGCCGAAGCTGCCCTGCCAGGAGATCAGGCCGATGCCCAGCAGATAGGCCGGCAGCCACTGCGCGGCCTTGAAGTCCATCCGGGGCGCGTCCGGCTTGCCCTTGAGGTTGGCCCACAGGGCGTAGGAGCCCATCAGGACGTAGCCGAGGAGGATGGCGAAGGCCAGCCGCCACAGGGTGTTCCAGCCGCTCCAGTAGATGATCAGGTTGGCGACCACGAAGGACGCGGGCGAGATGAACTTGCCGAAGGGCAGCCGGTAGGGGCGCTCGAAGTGCGGCAGCCGGTCGCTGAAGACGCCGTAGGCCAGCGGCGCGCCCGCGTACATCAGCACGCTCGCCGAGGTGATGAAGCCGACCAGCTCCTGCCAGCTCGGGAACGGCAGGAAGCAGAGGATGCCGGTGACGAAGGTGACGATCAGGCCGATCCACGGCACGCCGCGCTTGTCGGTCTTGGTGAGCGCCTTCGGGGCGTAGCCGTTCTTGGCCAGGCCGTAGGAGACGCGGGAGGTGGCGGTGGTGTAGATCAGGCCGGTGCCACCGGGGGAGATGATCGCGTCGACGTAGAGCACCCAGCCCAGCCAGCCGAGGCCGACCACGGTCGCCAGGCCCGCCCAGGGGCCGCTGATGCCGGCGTAGGCCAGCTTCCCCCAGCCGTGCATGAAGGAGGCGTGCGGCAGCGCGGCGATGAACACGATCTGGAGCAGGATGTAGATACCGGCGCCGATGGCCACCGAGCCGAGCGTCGCGCGGGGCAGGTCGCGCTGCGGGTTGCGGCTCTCACCGGCCAGCTGGATCGCCTGCTCGAAGCCGAGCAGCGCGAAGATGATGCCGCTGGAGCTGATCGCGCCCAGCACACCCTTGGCGCCGAACGGGGCGAAGCCCTCCGAGGTGAAGTTGGAGCCGTGGAAGTTGCCGGCGGCGATGATGAAGATCGCGGCGAGCGGGATCGCGATCTTCCACCAGGTGGCCGCGCTGTTGGTGTGCGCCAGGGCCCGGACGCCGAAGAAGTTGACGCCGACGAAGATCGCCATGAGCACGATTGCAGTAACGATTCCGCTGGTGGTCAGCGTGCCATCCGCGCCCTGGAGGCCCTGGGCGAACTTCCAGTGACCGGCGTAGCCGATCATCGCCTCGACCTCGATGGGGGCCACGGTGGCCGCCTGGAGCCAGGAGAACCAGCCGAAGGACATACCGGCCAGGCCGCCGAAGGCGTAGTGCGGGTAGCGCGCCGTACCGCCCGCCACCGGGAACATGCCGCCGAGCTCGGCGTGCACGAGCGCCAGCAGGACGATGGCCACCGTGCCGATCACCCACGAGATGATCGCCGCGGGGCCGGCCACGACGACGGCCTTCTCGGCGCCGTAGAGCCAGCCGGAGCCGATGATGGACCCCACCGAGGCCCACATCAGGCCGATGAGCCCCACGTCGCGGCGCAGGCCCCCGGTCTCACTCGTGGCTACCGGTGCAGCCTGGTCGACTTTCGTCATGCAAGTGGCCTCTCAGATCGTAAACGCAGTTTTAACGGGGAGGGAGGCCACAGGCTAGGAACGGTTTCCACGTCGGCAAAAGGCTGCTTACCAAATCTTGACCCAGGATCTTGCCCATCTTGGGGACAGGGTTTCCACAGCTCAGTCACCGTGTGCGAATGTCAATATTCATCAGCGAATTGTGATGAAGAAGTTCTGACACTAGGTCAAGCGTGGAATTTCGATCGCGGGGCAGCGATCCATGACCATGTCCAGACCGGCCGCGCGAGTGCGATCGCAAGCGTCTTCGTCGACGACGCCGAGCTGGAACCAGACCGCCTTCGCGCCCTTCGCCACCGCCTCGTCGGCCACCGCGCCCGCCAGTGAGCTGTTGACGAAGACGTCCACCACGTCGACGTCGAAGGGGATGTCCGCGAGCGAGGCGTAGCCCTGCTCGCCGTGCACCGTCTCCGCCTTCGGGTGCACCGGCACGATCCGCTTGCCGTACCGCTGGAGCACCTGCGCCACCCGGTACGCGGGCCGGGCGGCATTGCCGGACAGGCCGACCACCGCCCAGGTGTCGCCCCGTTCGGTCAGAATCCTGCGTATCGCCGCCTCTTCGTCGTACACGTCCGCCTCCTGTGTGGTGTGTGCCGCTTTCCGCTGCCGTCAACCGGCGCCCGGAGGCACCGATTCCCGGCGCCCGGAGGCACCGATTCCCGGCCCCCGGAGGCACCGATTCCCGTTCCCCTACCCCGCCACGGTGTCCGGAATCGGCGCGCGGTGCCAGCGGGAAGGCCCGCGCGCGCCTACGCTCGGCCCGTGCTGCGCATCCTCGACGCCCTAACCGGTGAGCCCGTCCCCGCCACGCCCGCCCGCCGCGGTCTGACCCGTATCGAGGCCCGTGCCCCCGGGCCCGACCTGACGTCCCTGCGGGTGCTGCTGACCGCCGACCTGCTCGCCCGCGCCCTCGAACTGAACGGCCTCCAGGCCTGGCCGACCGCCCCCGGCCAGGCCCCGGACCTGCGCGCCGCAGCCGACGCCCTCGCCGTCCGCCCCTTCGAGGAGGCGCACGGGCCGGGATTCGCGGAGACGGGAGTGGTACGGGTGACGGCGGGGGAGGCGGAGTCGGCCGCCGAGGGCGAGGGGCCGGTGATGGCCGTGGCGCCCGTGGTGTGGACGGGTGACGCGGAGCCCCCGCTGTCGGACCCCGTGCTGCGCGCCGACCCCACCGCCCTGCGCCTCGCCCTCCTCGCCGTCCCGCACGGGCAGACCGTCACGCTGGACGAGGCGGTCCTGAAGCGTGCCGCCGAACGGCTGGCCGGGTGGCGGCGGGACGTGGCCGGCTGGGCGCGGGGGCCCTCGCGGCCGGTGCCGGAGGCGGTGCGCGCCCGGCTCACCGAGGCCTGGGAGAACGATCTGGGCATGCCGGACGTGCTGGCGGCACTGGCCGCGGCCGCGGCCGATCCCGCGCTCGCCGACGGCGCCCGGTTCGAGACGTTCGCCTACGCCGACCGGCTGCTCGCCCTCGAACTCGCCCGCGACCTCGGCACGGTCGGATGAGCGACCGCGCGGGCACCGGCCCGCTGCGCCGCCTCGTCGTGCTCAGACACGCCAAGTCGGCCTGGCCCGAGGGCGTGCCCGACCACCGCAGACCGCTCGCGCCGCGCGGACTGCGGGACGCCCCCGCCGCGGGCCGCGCCCTCGCCGAGGCGGACCTGCTGCCCGACCTCGCCCTGTGCTCCACCGCCGTACGCGCCCGCCGGACCTGGCAGCTCGCCTCCGACGAATGGGGCACCCCGCCCCGGGTGCGCTACGAACCCCGGCTGTACGAGGCCGATGTGCCGGCCCTGCTGGACGTCGTGCGCGAGGCCCCGCCCGAGGTGGAGACGCTGCTCCTCGTCGGGCACAACCCGGGCCTGGAGGACCTGGTCCTGACGCTGGCCGGGGACGGTCTGGACGACAGCCTGGAGCGGCTGCGCGCCAAGTTCCCCACCTCCGCCGTCGCGGTCCTCGCCTGGCGCGGCACCGGCTGGGCCGCCCTCGCCCCGGGCGTCGCCCTGCTGACCTGGTTCACCGTGCCCCGGGGCAAGACCCACACCTGAGGTGACCGGTCCTTCCGCATAGGCTGGCGGGATGCAGGACGAGTACCGCACAGTGGCCCACGCGGGCGTGCACGAGACCGAGATCAACCGTTCCCGCTTCCTGTGCGCCCTCGCCCCGGCCGCCACCGAGCAGGAGGCGCAGGACTTCGTCGCGGCCGTCCGCAAGGAGCACGCCGACGCCACCCACAACTGCTGGGCGTACGTCATCGGCGCCGACGCCTCCGTGCAGAAGGCCAGCGACGACGGCGAGCCGGGCGGCACGGCGGGCGTCCCCATGCTCCAGATGCTGCTGCGCCGCGACATGCGGTACGTCGTCGCCGTCGTCACCCGCTACTACGGCGGCGTCAAGCTCGGCGCCGGCGGGCTCATCCGCGCCTACGGAGGTGCCGTCGGCGAGGCCCTGGACACCCTCGGCACCCGCACCCGGCGCCGCTTCCGGCTGGCCACGGTCACCGTCGACCACCAGCGCGCGGGCAAACTCCAGAACGAGCTGCGCGCCACCGGCCGCGAGGTCCGCGACGTCCGCTACGGCGAGGCCGTCACCATCGAGATCGGTCTGCCGGACGCCGATGTGGCCGCCTTCCGAGGCTGGCTCGCCGACGCGACGGCGGGCGCGGCCGGATTCGAGCTGGGCGGCGAGGCGTACGGGGATGCCTGAAGCATTGGCGACAAAACGGATATAACACCCTTGTGGGGTGCCGGATATGACGGGTGATACGGGCGGGACCGGACGTGTTGTCGGACCCGGCCGTTAGTCTCGGGGGTCATGAGACTCCTGCACACGTCCGACTGGCATCTCGGCCGGGCCTTCCACCGGGTGAGCATGCTCGGGGCCCAGGCCGAGTTCATCGGACACCTGGTCGCCACCGTGCGCGAGCGCGCGGTGGACGCGGTGGTCGTGTCGGGAGACGTGTACGACCGCGCGGTGCCCCCGCTGGCCGCCGTCGAGCTGTTCGACGACGCCCTGCACCGCCTCGCCGGCCTCGGCGTGCCCACGGTGATGATCTCGGGCAACCACGACTCGGCCCGCCGCCTCGGCGTCGGCGCCGGACTCATTGACCGCGCCGGCATCCATCTGCGCACCGAGCCGTCCGCCGTGGCCACCCCGGTGGTGCTCGCCGACGCCCATGGAGACGTCGCCTTCTACGGGCTGCCGTACCTCGAACCCGCCCTGGTGAAGGACGAGTTCGGGGTCGAGAAGGCCGGCCACGAGGCCGTGCTCGGGGCCGCCATGGACCGGGTCCGCGCCGACCTCGCGACCCGCCCGGCGGGCACCCGCTGCGTCGTCCTCGCCCATGCCTTCGTCACCGGCGGCCGGGCGAGCGACAGCGAGCGGGACATCACCGTCGGCGGAGTCGCCGCCGTACCGGCCGGGATCTTCGACGGCGCCGACTACACGGCCCTCGGCCATCTGCACGGCTGCCAGACCCTCACCGAGCGGGTGCGCTACTCCGGCTCCCCGCTCGCCTACTCCTTCTCCGAGGCCGACCACCGCAAGAGCATGTGGCTGATCGACCTCGCCGCCGACGGCGCCGTGACCGCCGAGCGCCTCGACTGCCCGGTGCCCCGCCCGCTGGCCCGCATCCGCGGCACCCTGGAGGAACTGCTCGCCGACCCGGACCTCGACCGCCACACGGACGCCTGGATCGAGGCCACCCTCACCGATGCCGTCCGGCCGCCCGAGCCGATGGCCAGGCTCACCGAGCGCTTCCCGCACACCCTGAGCCTGGTCTTCGCCCCCGAACGCGCCCCGGACGACCCCGGGGTCTCCTACGCCCGGCGCCTCGCGGGCCGCAGCGACCAGCAGATCGCCCAGGACTTCGTCGCCCATGTCCGGGGCGCCGGACCCGACGAGCGCGAGTCGGCCGTGCTGCGCGAGGCGTTCGACGCCGTCCGCGCCGACGCCGTCGTGCGGGAGGTGGCCAAGTGAGGCTGCACCGGCTCGACATCACCGCCTTCGGGCCCTTCGGCGGCGCCCAGAGCGTCGACTTCGACGCCCTGTCCACCGCCGGACTCTTCCTGCTGCACGGCCCCACCGGCGCCGGCAAGACCTCCGTCCTGGACGCCGTCTGCTACGCGCTCTACGGCTCCGTCCCCGGCGCCCGCCAGAGCGGCGCGGGCCAGGGCATGAATCTGCGCAGCGACCACGCCGAGCCCCGCACCCGTACCGAGATCCGCCTCGAACTCACCGTCGCCGGACGCCGGTTGGAGGTCACCCGGCAGCCGCCCTGGGAGCGGCCCAAGCTGCGCGGCAAGGGCACCACCGTCGACAAGGCCCAGACCTGGCTGCGCGAGTACGACACCCGGGCGGCCGCCTGGAAGGACCTCAGCCGCTCGCACCAGGAGATCGGCGCCGAGTTCGAGCAGCTGCTCGGCATGAGCCGCGAGCAGTTCTGCCAGGTGGTGCTGCTGCCCCAGGGCGACTTCGCCCGCTTCCTGCGCGCCGACGCCGAGGCCCGGGGCCGGCTCCTCGGTCGGCTCTTCGACACCCAGCGCTTCGCCGATGTGGAGAAGCGGCTCGCCGAACGCCGCCGCGCCGCCGAGGCCCGGGTGCGCGAGGGCGACGCGGCCCTGCTCGCCGACGCCCACCGCATGCAGCAGGAGGCCGGCGACGCCATGGAGCTGCCCGAGCTGGCCCCGGGCGACCCCGGCCTGGCCGAGGCCGTGCTCGGCGCCGCCGCCGTCGCCCGCAGCACCGCCCGAGAGCGTCTCGCCGTCGCCCACAGCCGTCTCACCGCGGCCGAGGCCGCCCACACCGGCGCCCGCCGCACCCTCGACGGCATCCGTGAACTCGCCCGTCTCCAGGGCCGGTTCGCACAGGCGCGACGCCAGGCCGAACGCCTCCAGGAGCGGGCCGCCGAGCACCACGCCGACCAGGAGCGCATGGCGCGCTCCCGCAAGGCGGAGGCGGTCGCACCCGCGCTTGAGCTGCGCGAGGAGGCCGAGCGGGAGCACCGCGGGGCCGACGCCGCCGAGGCCCGCGCCCGTGGCCCGCTGCCCGCGTCCCTCGCCGATGCCGACGCGAGCGGGCTTGCCGCCGCCGCGCGCCGCGCCGCCGAGGAACTGGGCGGCCTCGACGCCGCCCGCCGGGCCGAGCGACGCCTTGCCGAACTGGTCACCGAACGCGCCGGGTTGGACCGCCAGGAGCGCGCCGACGAGGACGTGCTGCGCGAGGCCGACGCCTGGCTGGACGGCTGGGAGGGCGCGCGTACGACGCTCCAGGCACGCATCGACACCGCGCAGGAGGCCGCCACCCGCGCCGAGCAACTCGCCGTCCGGCGCGAGCCCGCGCAGCGCCGCCTGGCCGCCGCCCGCACCCGGGACGCCCGCGCCGCCGACCTGGAGACGGCCCAGCGGCGCGCCCAGGAAGCCGGGCGGCAGGCCCTGGACGCCCGCGCCCACTGGCTCGAACTCAAGGAACAGCGCCTTGAGGGCATCGCCGCCGAACTCGCCGCCCACCTCACCGACGGCGCGCCCTGCGCGGTCTGCGGCGCCACCGAACACCCCGCGCCCGCCCGCAAGGTCGCCGGACATGTGGACCGTGCCACCGAGGAGCGCGCCCACACCGCCGCCCAGGAGGCCGACCGGCGGCACACCGAAGCGGAGCGGCGGGCCGCCGACATCGGCAAGGCCCTGGCCGTCGCCTCCGCCGAGGCCGGCGAGGCATCCACCGCGCAACTCGAAGCCGAAGCGGCCGAGTTGGAGCAGGAATACGCCCGCGCCCACCGCGCCGCCTCCGCACTGCACGCCGCCCGCGAGGAGCTGCGGCGCGCCGAGCAGGAGCGCGAACAGCGCCTCGCCGACCGCCAGGAGGCCGCCGTACGGGCCGCCTCCCGGCTCACCCGGCGTGAGGCCCTGGAGCGTGAACAGGCCCAGCTGGAAGGCGAGTTGACACAGGCGCGCGGCACCGCGGAGAGCGTGGCCGCGCGCGCCGCCCAGCTGGAGCGCCGGGCCGCCCTGCTCACCGAGGCCGCCGACGCGGTGCGCGCCGCCGAGGAGACCGCGGGGCGCCTCAAGGCCGCCGACGCCCGGCTCGCCGACGCCGCCTACCGTGCCGGTTTCGCCACGCCCCAGGAGGCGGCCGACGCACTGCTCACCGACGCGGCCCACCGCGAGCTCCAGCACCGGCTGGACGCCCGGCAGTCGGAGGAGGCCGCCGTACGGGCCGTACTGGCGGAGCCCGACACCGCGGCCGCCGCCCAGCTCCCGCCCGCCGACCCGGCCGACGCCGAGCGGGCCGCGGCCGCGGCCGAGCACCGGCTGCGGACGGCCGTCTCCGCCCGCGACGCCGCCGCCCGCTGCTGCGCCGAGCTGGACCGGCTCTCCACCCGCGCGACCGAGGCGGTGCGCCGACTGGCCCCGCTGCGCGAGGAGTACGACCGCGTCGCCCGGCTCGCCGCCCTCACCGCGGGCACCGCCGCCGACAACGAGCGCAAGATGCGCCTGGAGTCGTATGTGCTCGCGGCCCGCCTGGAGCAGGTCGCCGCCGCCGCGACCGCCCGCCTCCAGCGGATGTCCTCCGGCCGCTACACCCTTGTGCACTCCGACGGCCGCAGCGGACGCGGCCGCAGCGGGCTCGGGCTGCATGTCGTGGACGCCTGGACCGGCCGCGAGCGGGACACCGCGACCCTGTCCGGCGGCGAGACCTTCTTCGCCTCCCTCGCCCTCGCCCTCGGCCTCGCCGACGTCGTCACCGACGAGGCCGGCGGGGTCCGCCTGGACACCCTCTTCATCGACGAGGGCTTCGGCAGCCTGGACGACCAGACCCTGGACGAGGTCCTCGACGTCCTCGACGGGCTGCGCGACCGCGACCGCAGCGTCGGCATCGTCAGCCATGTCGCCGACCTGCGCCGCCGCGTCCACGCCCAACTGGAGGTCCTCAAGGGCAGATCGGGCTCTACCTTGCGCCAACGAGGCACCGACTGAGGGGAATTGGCGCCCGCGAGGGTGAGTTCGGCCGCCGTCCCGCAGGCGTGTAGGTTCTTCGCCCATGGCTCGGTTTGATGATCGTGGAGTGCTGGAGTGGGTGGAGTCGGGCGGTGGTCCCCTGATCGCCGTTCCGGAGGTGGTTCTGCCGTTCTGGGCGGGAGCCGACAGCGAGGAGCTGGACACGGACTACGACCGGGCCTGTGAGGTCTCCGGGTACGCCGGGCTGCTCCCGGTCGGCGACAGCGCGGCCCTCGTCCTCGGCGACGAACCGGCCGCCACCTCCTATCTGCCCGAGCACACCGCCTTCGTCCGCTGGTCCGCCGCGGACTCCGAGCGCGACCTGCTGGCCGGGGTGCCCGCCGCGCTGGAGACGGCGGTGTGGGAGCAGGAGCTGCGCTGGCAGGTGCCGGGGCCCGTGGTGCTGTTCGACTCCGCCTGGCCGGGCGGCGAGGCGGACCGGCAGGAGCATCTGCGGGTCCCGCTCACCGCCGGGTCGTACGCCGTACGCGCCGCCTACGCGCAGCCGGGCGCCGAGACTTGGGTGGGGCTGGTCCAGCTCAGCAGACTCGCCTAGGGACTGCCGGACCGGCCCTGGCCCGCCGGGTTTCAGGGCCGGATGCCGTCGAAGGTGATCTCCAGGTGCCGGGGGCCGCGCAGCACCGCGTTCTCCCGGTACGGCGGCGGGTCCTGCACCAGGCGCGGGTTCTCCAGGCGGCGGGCCAGCTCGGTCAGCGCGATCTGTGTCTCCAGGCGGGCCAGCGGTGCCCCGAAGCAGATGTGGATGCCGCTGCCGAAGCCGAGGTGCTGGATGTCCTCGCGGTCCGGATCGAACCGCTCGGGGTCCTTGAAGCGCTCCGGGTCCCGGTTGCCCGCGGCCAGCACCAGCCAGATCCGCGAGCCCTTCGGGATGGTCACTCCGCGCACCTCGATGTCGGTGATGCAGGTGCGCTGCGGCACCAGCTGCACCGGCGGCTCGTAGCGCAGCAACTCCTCCACGAGCCGGGGCGCGAGCTCCGGCTCATGGCGCAGCCGCTCCAGCACGTCCGGGTGGCGCAGCAGCGTCAGCATGCCGTTGGTGATCAGGTTGACGGTCGTCTCGTGGCCCGCGATCAGCAGCAGGACAGACGTGCTGAGCACCTCCATCATCGTCATCGCGCCGTCCGGGCCATGGCTGTTCACCAGGTCGGACAGCAGATCGTCACGCGGCTCCTTGGCGCGCTCCTCGGCCAGCCCCGCCAGGTACATGCCGAGCTGCATCCGGGCCTCGCGCGCGGTCCTGGCGAACTCCTCGTCCGCCCCCTGCCGCGTCCCCGGGTCCAGGCTCGCCACCAGCGGATCGACCCAGGCGCGAAAGCGCGGCTCGTCCTCCCGCGGCACCCCGAGCAGCCGGCAGATCACGGTCACCGGGAACGGGTAGGCGAACTGGTCGACCAGATCGATCCCGCGGGCGTCCCCGAAGCCGTCGATCAGACCGGTGACGATCTCCCGCAGCTCGCCCCGCATACCGTCGATCCGGCGCGGCCGGTGCGGCGGCCCGAAGGCGCTGTTGGCGATGCGCCGCAGCCGGTCGTGCTCGGGCGGGTCCAGGCGCAGGAACGACGGCGGCAGCCCGCCCGTCTCCTCCGACTGGAGCAGTGCGTCGTCCCCGGCGGCCGCCAGATTGGCCGCGTCGGAGCTGATCCGCGGATCGTGCAGCAGCGCCTCGATGTCCCAGTAGGAGCTGATGACGTAGGGGCCGCCCTCCTCCTCGTGCAGCACCGGCGTCCCGCGCAGCTCCCGGTACACCGGGTACGGGTCGGCACGGCTGGCGAAGTCGGTCATCCGGCGCACGATCGAGTCTTGCGTCATGAGAGTCCTCGGGGCGGGACCGGCG
>NZ_MUNF01000046.1 GCF_002154555.1 Streptomyces murinus | reverse complement strand
CGCACCGAGTACGCGGGCCGGGCTCGGCAGCCGGCCCGCGTACTCGGTGCGGCCCGCGTACTCCGTGCGGCTCGCGGCCTCCCCGCGTCCCGAGCCGTCGGAGCCGGTGACCGAACGCACCGTGCCCTGGCTGCGGGTCGCCGCGGCCTACGCCTGGCGGCTCATCCTCGTCGGCATCGTCGTCTACGGCGTGTTCGTCGTCCTCGGCAGCTTCCAGCTGATCGCCGTCGCCCTGTTCCTGGCACTGGTCATCACCTCGGTGCTGCGCCCCCTCGCCGACCTGCTGAACCGGTTCCTGCCCAGGCCGCTGGCCGTCGCCGTCGCGCTGGTCGGCAGCCTGCTGGTGCTCCTCACGCTGCTCGCGCTGGTCGGCAACGCGGTGGCGGGCGAGTCGCCCCGGCTCGCGGGCGAGTTCCGCGGCGGTGTGCACCGGATCGAGGAGTGGCTCCAGCGGCCGCCGTTCCGGCTCAGCCCCGGCCGGCTCTCCGCGCTGGAACGCCAATTCACCAACTACCTCACCGCACACCGCTCCAACCTGCTCAGCAGCGCCGTCAGCGGCCTCGGCCGGGTGGTTGAACTGGTGACCGGCGGGGCGCTGGCGCTGTTCGCCTCGGTCTTCTTCATCCACTCCGGGGAGCGGCTGTGGGCCTGGGCGCGCGCGGAACTGCTGCCGGCCGGGGCGCGTACGGCCTGGGACCGGGCGGGGCGGGCCGCCTGGCGGACCTTCGCCGGGTACACCCGCGGCATCATCATCGTGGCCGCCACCAACGCCGTCCTGGTGGGCGTGGCACTGCTGTTGCTGCGGGTGCCGCTGGCGCTGCCGCTGACCCTGCTGGAGTTCTTCGCCGCGTTCGTGCCGCTGGTGGGCTCGCCGGTGGCGCTCGCGGTCGCCACGGTAGTCGCGCTGGCCGGGCGGGGGCCGCTCACCGCCCTGGCCGTGCTGGCGCTGATCGTGGTGATCGGCCAACTGGAGGGGCATGTGCTGCATCCCGTGGTGATGAGCTGGGCGGTCCAGCTGCATCCGCTGGTCGTCGCCGTGTCGGTGATCGCGGGCAGCATCGTGGCCGGGGTGATCGGCGCGATCGTCGCGGTGCCGCTGATCTCGGTGGTGTGGGCGGTGCTGAAGGCGCTGCGGGCCGTACCGCCCTGAGCGGCCGCTGCGGGACCCGAACAGGGGATCACCTGTTCCCTCGAACAGGTGGACGTCGCTCATCAGCCCGCTCCGGCTACTCCGACCGGGTGATACTTACGTTGTGCGAGTGACGGGCTGCAGACCGTGTTCGAGCACAGGTCCCATCAGAGATACACCGCAAGGAGCAGCACGACCATGAACATCCTCACGAACGTCCTCGCCGGCCTCGTCCACCTCGTCGGGTGGCTGGTCTGACGCCGCAGGGCGGGTGAAGCAGAGCGGCGCCGCCTCCTCGTCCCAAGGAGGCGGCGCCGCCGTCGTGTCGCCCGGAGCGGCCGGGCGAGACATTCACCGCAGCGCCGCGGCCACCAGCCCGGCGATCTCCGCCTCCCGGACGCCGCCACCGTTCACCAGCCGGTCGAAGACGAGCCCGTCGACACAGAGCAGCAGCCAGACCGTCCGCTCCTCCGCGTCCGCCACGCCCTGAGCCGCGAGGAAGTCGCACACCGAGCGCCGCGCCCGGTTCTCGCGCGGCACGAGGATCTCGCGCAGCGCGGGGTCATGGACGCTCTCCACGGCGCAGGCGTAGCGCGCGAGCGTACGGCGACGGCCCTCCCCGGTGAGCCGAGCCCGGATCAACTCGCCGATTCCGGCGGCCAGTTCGGCGGGAGACCGGGGCACCGGCAGCAGCTCTCCCAGCCGCTCCAGTTCCGCCTGGTCGAGGGCCACCAGACGGCGCACCAGCGCGGTCAGCAGCGCCTGGCGGGTGCGGTAGTAGGCGGAGGTGGTACCGGCGGGCAGATCCGCCGCGCGGTCGACGGCGCGATGCGTCAGCCCCCGGATGCCGGCGTCGGCGAGCACGGTGATGGCCGTGTCGGCGAGGAGAGTACGTCGATCAGTGGACACCCCCTCTTTCTACACCCCGCCTTCTACAGCTGTAGAACCTCACTGTACGGTCTTCTACAGCTGTAGAAACGCCAAGGCGAAGGGGGCCCGGCATGGGCGGCACGGCGGTGGTGGTCGGGGGTGGCGTCGGCGGGCTGGCGGCGGCCATCGGGCTGCGCCGGATCGGCTGGCGGGTACGGGTCGTGGAGCGGACGGCGGTGCCGGCGGACGCGGGCGCGGGCATCTCGCTGCACGCCAACGGGCTGCGGGCGCTGGACGCGCTCGGCGCGGGGGCGGCGGTACGGGCGGCGGCGCACCCGCAGTACACCGGGGGCACCCGCACCCCCTCGGGCCGCCGGCTGGCGCACATGGACGGCAGAGCGCTGGAGCGGGCGCTGGGCACGCCGATCGTCGGCATCCGGCGCTCGGTCCTGCACCGGCTGCTGCGCGAGCGACTCCCGGACGACTGCCCGTACATAGCCGCGACCGTGCCCTCGCTGTACCGCTCCGACCCCGCCGAGGTGGGCGTGCCGCTCCCGGACGGCGTCATGGCGGCGGACCTCGTGGTCGCGGCGGACGGGGTGCACAGCCGGTTGCGCGCCCAGCTGTTCCCGGACCATCCCGGCCCCTCCTACAGCGGCTCCACCGTGCTGCGGGCCATCACACGAAGCCCGTTGGACCTGTCCACCGACTTCGAGCTGACCTGGGGCGCGGGCGCGGAGTTCGGGCACATCGGCCTGGCGGACGGCCACGCCGAGTGGCACGCGGTGCTCAACTCACCGCCCGGCGTACGGCATTCCGATCCGCTCGGCATGCTGCGCCGCCGCTTCGACGGCTGGCACGAGCCGGTCCGCACCCTGCTGGCGGCCACCCGGCCCGAGGACGTCCTGCACCACGACGTCCACGAACTCGCCACTCCCCTGCCCTCGTTCGTCTCCGGCCGGGTCGTGCTGCTCGGCGACGCGGCCCACGCGATGACCCCGAACCTCGGCCAGGGCGCCTGCCAGGCACTGGAGGACGCCGCGTCACTGGCCGCCGCACTCGCCGAGGCACCGTCCCTCGCCCAGGCACTGGCCCGGTACGACGCCGAACGCCGGCCCCGCGCCCAGGCGGTGGCCCGCGCCGCCCGCCGGGCAGGCCGACTGGGCCGGCAACTGTCCGGCCCGCTGGCCGTCGGCCTGCGCAACACCGCGCTGCGACTCGTACCGGCCAGGGCCGCCACGCGCACGATCCTGCGCCACGCCGACTGGACACCGCCGGTGATTCCAGTGGTGGATCGGGCGTCGTGACGCCGGGCGCGGCATGGTGTCGGGCGCGCCGAGTGCCATCGTTCCCGCGGGTCAGCCGGAGGCGAAGGTCTTCAGTTGTGTCGTGCTGCCGTTGAAGCGGTCGTGGTCGCCGACCGTCTTGCCGGTGGAGGTGTACTGCCACATCGTGTAGTACGCCCAGCCGGCCGGCAGTGTGCCCGCCGTCGAGGCGTAGCGGGCGATCCACAGCGGGTTGGTCGCGCTGAAACCGCTGTAGTTCCCGGTGCACTTGGTCCACCAGTTGGTGGCGGTGTAGATCACGGCGTCCCGGCCGGTGCGGGACTTGTACGTGTTCAGGAAGTCCGCGATCCAGCTGACCATCTGGCTCGCCGTCTTGCCGTAGCAGTCGGCGCCGTACGGGTTCCACTCGATGTCGAGCACGCCCGGCAGGGTCTTGCCGTCCTTGGACCAGCCGCCGCCGTGCGCGACGAAGTAGCTCGCCTGGGTGGCGCCGCTGGTGGTGTCCGGGGTGGCGAAGTGGTACGAGCCGCGGATCATGCCCACGTTGTACGAGCCGTTGTACTGCTGGGTGAAGGAGGGGTTCGTGTAGTACGTGCCCTCCGTCGCCTTCGTGTACGCCCAGCGCACCCCGCTGCCGTACAGGGTCGACCAGGCGACGTCGCGCTGGTAGCTGGAGACGTCCACGCCTTCGGTCTGGCCGGTGCGGGAGTCGGGGAGCGAGTCGGCGGTGGCGCCGCGGGCGATGCCGTCGTGGGCGAGGACGCCCATGCCCATGTAGGCGCTGCCCCGCTCGGGGGTCACGGCGCCGCTCTCGGGGACGGCGGCCGGGACGGACAGGGTCAGGAGGAGGCCGGTCAGCACGCCGGTGACGGTCAGGCGTGAGCGGCCGCGGGAGAGGACTATCGAGCTTCGCACGGCTTCCATCTGACCCGGCATCGGGCCGCACCGCACTCCGGGTTCCGCCCAACGAAGGCGGCTACTGGCCGGTTTGGGCCATCCGGGTGGCCCAAAGGCCGGTCGTGGGCGCCCCGTGCGGAGTTCCCACGACCGGCCGGGAGTCCGTCAGCCGTCGATGCGGTGCTGGGTCCAGAAGGAGGTCAGGTCCGTGCTGGTGGCGGCCTGGGCCGCGGCCTTGAACTCGGCCGTGGTGGAGACGCCGTACCAGTGCGCGGTCGCGTAGTCCTTCAGCAGCTTGGTCATCGCGGTGTCGCCGATGAGGCGGCGGAGGTCGTGCAGGGCGCACTTGCCGTAGCCGTAGACCACGGTGGAGTAGCGGGAGGAGTGCGCGTCCCAGTACGCCATCGAGTTGGTGATCTTCTCCGCGCTGGAGGCCCAGGAGACGCTGTTCCAGCAGTTGGCGCCGGTGATGCCCTGGGCGAGGTCGGTCGAGTAGTCGGCGAACGACTCGTCCAGCCAGGGGCTGTTGTACTCGTCGTCGCCGACGATGCCGTACCACCACTGGTGGGCGATCTCATGGGTGAGCGCGGTGCTGCTGACCAGGTCGAGGACGAAGCCGGGGTACTCCATTCCGCCGAACCAGTAGTTGTTGTCGAGCACCGCGTCCAGCTCGCCGTACGGGTAGGCGCCGAAGCGGCCCGCGTGGGTGTCGACGGCTGACTTGGCGGTGCTGAGCATCGACTGGGCGCTGGAGGAGCTGATGCCGGACACCGAGTAGACGTTCACGGCGACGCCGGCCGGCGAGGTGCCGGAGATCTTGGTGAAGGGCCCGGCGGCCCAGGCGAAGTCACGGACCTGGGAGGCGGTGGCCGTGGTGATCGTACGGCCGCTCGTGCCAGGGGTGTCGGTGGAGGTGCCGGTGGCCGGGACCAGCAGGCTCGTCGGGTGGTCGAGGGTGACCTTGAAGTCGGCGGCCAGGGAGTAGAAGGCCTCGCCGTTGTTCGTGTACGGGTCGAGGTGCCAGCCCGCGCCGTCCCGGATCGCGAGGACGGGCAGGGCGTTGCCGATGTTGCTGTACGCGCCGTCGTGCCCGAAGCGGTCGGCGCCGCTGGGCACGGTGATGCCGAGGTCGAAGCCGATGGTGGCGCTCTGTCCCTGGGTGAGCGGCGCGGGCAGCGTGATCTTCAGCGCGGTGCAGGCCACGGAGAGGTCGCCCGCGGTGCCGCCGGTGACGTTGGTGACCTTGATGGGCATCGCGGAGCAGGTGCCGTGATAGTTGTCCCACAGCCGCAGGTAGACCTCGTTCAGCGCGGTGGCGGAGGCGTTGGTGAAGGTCACGCTCTCGTGCCCGGTCCAGGCGGTGCCGCTGGTGTCGCTGGTGAGATTCACCGTGTAGCCGGGCGCGGCGGGGGTGCGGGTGGTGTCGGTGGCCGGGGGCGTGGTGCCGCCGG
>NZ_MUNF01000459.1 GCF_002154555.1 Streptomyces murinus | reverse complement strand
GCCCGGCAAACTGGCCGGGCTGTCGGTGACGCTGCTGAAGGCGACCGCCCTGGACGCCGCGATCCTGGCCGGACACGTCCTGCTGTATCCGACCGGCCTCTTCCAGGAGCGGCTCGCCCCCGCCGCGGCCGTGCCCGACGGCACCGCCCGGCTGCCCGTCCGCCCCGGCCCCCCGGTCGTGCTGCTGCACGGCTTCATCGACAACCGCTCGGTGTTCGTGCTGCTGCGCCGCAGCCTGGCCCAGCACGGCGGGCAGCGCGTGGAATCGCTCAACTACTCCCCGCTGACCTGCGACATCCGCACCGCCGCCGAGTTGTTCGGCCGGCATGTGGAGGAGATCTGCGAGCGCACCGGCAGCGACCGGGTGGACATCGTGGGGCACAGCCTGGGCGGCCTGATCGCCCGGTACTACGTGCAATGCATGGGCGGTGACCTGCGCGTACGCACACTGATCACCCTCGGCACCCCGCACTCCGGCACCCGGGTCGCGCCGCTGGCCGACGCTCATCCCATCGTGCGCCAGATGCGGCCCGGTTCGCAGGTCATCGAGGAGCTGGGCCGCCCCGCGCCCGGCTGCCGCACCCGGTTCGTCAGCTTCTGGAGCGACCTGGACCCGTTGATGGACCCGCTGGAGACGGCCTGTCTCGAGCACCCCGACCTGGACGCGCACAACATCCGGGTGACCGGCATCGGCCATCTCGCCCTGCCGGTGCACCCCGCCGTGGCGGCCGGGATACGCGAGGCGCTGGACTTCGCCGACGCCAAGGAGGGGCCCGCGAACGGTCTGACGGTGGCGTGAGGCCGTCCGAGCGCGCCGTCCGGGCCGTACGACGCCGCCGCACAGCCGTCTGACATCGAACACACATCGAACAGAAAGCCAAACTCGGGTCGAGCGCCCCCCGAAACGGCGCCGAATGCCCTTTTCCGGCTCAGCGAAACCGGCCGAAGATTGTCGCGCCCGCATACCGCCGGGTACAGTCGCCGCACTGCTCTGGCAGCCCCTGTTGTCGAGGCGAAAGAGAAGTTGGTGAACGACCGTCACCCGTCGGGGACCCTGACCACCCCGGCCCCGGCTTCCGACGCCTCCGCGGCGCCCCCGGCGTCGTACGGCACTCCGGAAGTCCCCTACGACGACTTCACCACGTACGGCAGCTACGACGCCACCGGTTTCACCAGTGGTTCCACCCCGGGCTTCGACCCGGACCCGCTCTTCGGGCACATCCCCAGCGATACCCATGCCACGGGTGAATATGCCACCGGCCCATGGCATTCCGACACCGTCCAGACCCCGGCCTACGGCGCCTACGCGCCCCAGCACCAGGCCGGTTACGACACGGGTGCCTACGACAGCACCGCCTGGACCGTCCCCGCGCAGGCCACCGGCAACGAGGTGAGCGGCCAGTGGGACACCGGTGCCTGGCTGCACCCCGACCGGTCCGGCACGCCCGACGCCACCCAGCAGTGGGAGTGGGGCACCCATGCCTTCGACACGGGCGCGTACGACGCCACGCAGTGGAACTCCGGCGGGACGGCCGTGCCGGCGGGCGCCGAGCAGGAGTCCGTGCCGTACGAGCAGGAGGCGGCGCCGTACGAGCAGGACGGCATGCCGTACCAGCGGGACAATGTGTCGTACGAGCAGGAGAGCGCGTCGTACCAGCCGGACGCCGTGCCGTTCGACCAGCAGGAGACCGCGACCTTCGAGGGGTTCGCCGAGCTGGACGGCACCGGCGAACTCGCCGCCGTACCACATCTGTTGGAGGAGCAGCAGGAGCCCGCGCCGGCTCCGGCCCCTTCGGGTGGGCGCGCCGGTGCGCGGGCCGGGGCGCGTTCCCGGCGCCGTACGCCCGCGAAGCGCTCCGCACTGCTGACCGTCGCCGTTCCCTCGGCCTGTGTGGTGGGGGTCGCCGGGATCGCCGCGGCCTCCATCGGCGCCCTGCACGACGACGGTTCCACCGAGACAACCGCCTCCGCCTCGGACGCGCACGCGGTCCAGCCGTCGGCCGCCAACAGCAAGCTGGACACCCAGCTCAGGGGGCTGTCGGCCGGCGCCGACGACTTCGCCGACCGGGCGAGCCGCACCCAGGAGCGGATCGACCTCAAGCAGCAGCAGGACCAGGAGAAGAAGAAGGCGGCCGCGGAGGCCGCGCTGAAGGAGCGGCTGCGGCCCAAGTTCGTGCTGCCGGTCCTCCAGAAGGGCCTCAGCGCCTACTTCGGCCAGGCCGGCGTCAACTGGATGTCCGTGCACACCGGCATCGACTTCCCCGTCGCCTACGGCACCACGGTGATGGCCGCGACCGACGGCACCGTCGCCACCAAGTGGAACAGCGCCTACGGCAACATGCTGATCCTGACCGCGAAGGACGGCACGGAGACCTGGTACTGCCACCTCTCCCACTATGTCGTCGCGCCCGGTACGACCGTCAAGGCCGGCCAGCCGATCGCCGACTCGGGCAGCTCCGGCAACTCCACCGGCCCGCATCTGCACTTCGAGGTGCGGCCCGGCGGCGGGGCGGCGGTCGATCCGTTGCCCTGGCTGCGCAGCCACGGTCTCGACCCCACGTAGTGAAGCCTTGAACGAAAAGGGGCCCTCGCCGACCGGCGGGGGCCCCTTTTCGTGTCTGCCTAGAGCTTCTCCACCGGCGCGTACCGCAGCAGCAGCCGCTTCGGCTTGGTGTCGCCGAAGTCGATCGTCGCCTCCGCGTTCGCACCCGTGCCCTTGACCCCGACGACCGTGCCGAGCCCGAACTGGTCATGGGTGACCCGGTCCCCGACGGACAGCCCGACCACCGGCTTCTCCGCGGTGCGCCGCGTGGCGAAGCCGGACGCGCCCGAGGCCGAGGAACGCGAACGCGACGAGGACAGCGAGGCCGCCACCCCGGACGCGGGCCCGGAGGACAGCGGCGCCGTCGCGCCGGTGCGCTTCCAGTCCACATGCGTGGCCGGGATCTCCTCCAGGAAGCGGGAGGGCGGGTTGTACGACGGCTGCCCCCAGGCGCTGCGCATCGCGGCCCGCGTGAGGTACAGCCGCTCCCGCGCGCGGGTGATGCCCACGTACGCCAGGCGCCGCTCCTCCTCCAGCTCCTTGACCTGCCCGAGGGCGCGCATGTGCGGGAAGACGCCGTCCTCCATGCCGGTCAGGAAGACGACCGGGAACTCCAGGCCCTTGGCGGTGTGCAGGGTCATCAGGGTGATGACGCCGTCGCCGTCCTCCTCGTCGGGGATCTGGTCGGAGTCGGCGACCAGGGCGACCTGCTCCAGGAAGTCGGCCAGCGTGCCGCCCGCCGCGGGGGCATCGGGTGCTGCCTCGCCCTCGCCGCGCTCCTGTTCGAACTCCAGGGCGACGGCGGCGAGTTCCTGGAGGTTCTCGATACGGGTCTCGTCCTGCGGGTCGGTGGAGTTCTGCAACTCGGCGAGATAGCCGGTGCGTTCGAGTATGGCTTCCAGGACCGTGGCCGGTCCGGCGCCGGACTCCACGATGGTGCGCAGGTCCTCCATCAGCGTGTTGAAGCGCTTGACCGCGTTGGTGGAGCGCGCGGCCATGCCGTACGCCTCGTCCACCCGCTTGAGCGCCTGCGGGAAGCTGATCTTCTCGCGCTGGGCGAGGGCGTCGATCATCGCCTCGGCGCGCTCGCCGATGCCCCGCTTGGGCACGTTGAGGATGCGGCGCAGCGGCACCGAGTCCTCGGGGTTGGCGAGAACGCGCAGGTAGGCGAGGACGTCCCGGACCTCTTTGCGCTCGTAGAAGCGGACCCCGCCGACGACCTTGTAGGGCAGGCCGACGCGGATGAAGATCTCTTCGAAGACACGGGACTGGGCGTTGGTCCGGTAGAAGACGGCGACGTCACCGGCGCGTGCCTCGCCCGCGTCCGTGAGGCGGTCTATCTCCTCGGCGACGAACTGGGCCTCGTCGTGCTCGGTGTCGGCGACATAGCCGGTGATCCGCGCGCCCTGCCCGGCGTTGGTCCACAGGTTCTTCGGGCGGCGGGACTCATTGCGCTCGATGACCGCGTTGGCGGCGGACAGGATGGTCTGCGTGGAGCGGTAGTTCTGCTCCAGCAGGATCGTCGTCGCGTTCGGGTAGTCCTCCTCGAACTGGAGGATGTTGCGGATGGTCGCGCCGCGGAAGGCATAGATCGACTGGTCCGCGTCACCCACGACGCACAGCTCGGCGGGCGGGAGGTCGTACTCGCCCGGCGGTACGTCCGCGTCGTCCGCGGCGTGCGCGCCGGTGCCGACCAGCTCACGGACCAGCGCGTACTGGGCGTGGTTGGTGTCCTGGTACTCGTCCACCAGGACGTGCCGGAAGCGGCGGCGGTAGTGCTCGGCGACGTCCGGGAAGGCGCGCAGCAGGTTGACCGTGGTCATGATCAGGTCGTCGAAGTCGAGCGCGTTGGCCTCGCGCAGCCGCGACTGGTAGAGCGCGTACGCCTGGGCGAGGGTCTTCTCGAACCCGTCGGCCGCCTGGGCCGCGAAGTCCTCCTCGTCGATCAGCTCGTTCTTCAGATTGCTGATCTTGGCGCTGAAGGACTTGGGCGGGAAGCGCTTGGGGTCGAGGTCCAGGTCACGGCAGACCAGGGCCATCAGGCGCTTGCTGTCGGCGGCGTCGTAGATCGAGAACGACGAGGTGAAGCCGAGCTTCTTGCTCTCCCGGCGCAGGATGCGCACGCACGCGCTGTGGAAGGTCATCACCCACATCGCCGCCGCGCGCGGGCCGACGAGCTGCTCGACGCGCTCCTTCATCTCGCCCGCGGCCTTGTTGGTGAAGGTGATCGCGAGGATCTGCCCCGGGTGCACATGGCGCTCGGCGAGCAGGTGGGCGATCCGGTGGGTGAGCACCCGGGTCTTGCCGGAGCCGGCGCCGGCCACGATGAGCAGCGGGGAGCCGGCGTGCGCGACCGCGGCGCGCTGG
This sequence comes from Streptomyces murinus, assembly GCF_002154555.1. Classification (GTDB taxonomy): domain Bacteria; phylum Actinomycetota; class Actinomycetes; order Streptomycetales; family Streptomycetaceae; genus Streptomyces; species Streptomyces murinus. The sequence continues at coordinate 1,451 of NZ_MUNF01000459.1, read as the reverse complement.
TTCTCGTTCAGCCCCTCCAGCAGAGCCGCCGCGTCGAGCGGGGGGCGCGGGGCGCCGTCGCGGTAGTGGGTGTCCCGGTCCGGCGGCACGTCGAACTTCCCGCCGAACAGATCCTCCGGGATCGGCTCCGGAGCATGATCGTCCTCGGGGGGCGGCGCATGTTCCTCCTCGTGCCCACGTGGGGCCTGGAGATCCGCCAGGAAGCTGTCGTCAAAGAGGCTGCTCATCGCCTTCCGAGTCTAGGGCGCCCCACCGACAACCGGCCCCGCTCCCGGAAACCCAAGGGTAAAGCCGGGGGAATCACGGAGGGGGAGCCCATGGGGACCCCTTGGGAATCCCGGGGAATCGGCGGGGGTCAGGGGACGGACGAGAGACCGGCCGGCGGCCGGAAGGGGAGCAGGGGACGCGGTGAGTGGCCGGCCGAACGGCTCGCAAGGGGTCACCATCCTGCCCGCCCTGTCGGCGCCCCTCCCTTCCCGTCGGGGTGTTTTCGCGGCCCCGCGCGCGTGCCCGTGGCGCTCGGTTCGGGACGCTGCCTAGCATCGGGCGCATGTCCGGTCTGCGTACGTGGTGGGCGGGCCGGTCACCGGCCGCCGGGGCCGCCGTGATGGCGACCGGCATCGTGTCCACAGGGCTGCATCTGATCGGCGCCGAGGCGCTCTCCCTGGCGGCGCTGGCACTGGCGGGCGCCGCCTGGGCGCTGCTGGGCATCGGTTTCGTACGGCGGCTGGTCCTGGACCGGGGACGCTGGGCGGCCGAGGCACGGAGCCCCGCGGCGCTGACGGCCGCCGCCGCGACCGCCGTACTGGCCTCCCGGCTCGCCACACTGGGCCGGCCTACCCTGGCCGAGGCGCTGCTGGCCCTCGCGGCGGTGCTCTGGGCGGTGCTGCTGCCGATCGTCGTACGGCACTGGCGGTCGCGTATGCCCGGCGCGGTGTTCCTGTGCTGTGTGGCCACCCAGGGGCTGGTGGTGTCCGCGGCGGCGCTGGCGGCGGCCGAGCGCAGGGCGTGGCTCGCGCACACCGCGCTGGTGCTGTTCTGGCTCGGCCTGGCGCTCTACGCCTTCGCCCTGCCCCGCTTCGATGCCCGGCAGGTGCTGGAGGGGCCCGGGGACCACTGGATCGCGGGCGGGGCGCTCGCGATCTCGGCGCTGGCCGGGGCGGGTCTGCTCGCCGCCGGGGACACGGGCGGGCTGTATCTGTGGAACGACGACGACCGCGACGCCCTGCGCACCACGACGGTCCTGCTGCTCGCCCTGTGCCTGGCGGCCTGTGTCGTGCTGCTGGTCGCCGAGGCGGTCCGCCCCCGGCTCCGCTACGACCAGCGCCGATGGGCGACGATCTTCCCGCTGGGCATGACGGCCGCGGCGACCCTGTCCGTCGGGACCGCGGTGGGCGTCCCCTGGCTCAGGGGGCCGGGGCGGGTGCTGGTCCTGTCTCTGAGACACATCT
>NZ_MUNF01000458.1 GCF_002154555.1 Streptomyces murinus | reverse complement strand
CGTGGCGCCCCCGCCGCCCGTCGCCCCGCCCCCGCCACTGGCCTGAATCCGGCGATCGCGCGCCCGGCCGATTCTCGGCCCCTCGCCACCGCCCAACTGAGATGATCGAAAGAGGGCGGCAAGGCGGCCTCGGCAGGCACTCGGGAAAGGCAGCAGGCGCATGAGCGGGCAGCAGCTCTGGGACGACGTCGACGACTACTTCATCAACACGCTCTCGCCCGACGACGAGGCGCTGCGGGCGGCACTGCGGGAGAACGACGCCGCCGGGCTGCCGCCCATCGGGGTCACCGCGGCCCAGGGCAAACTGCTCCAGCTGCTCGCCCAGGTGCAGGGCGCGCGGACCATCCTGGAGATCGGCACGCTCGGCGGCTACAGCACCATCTGGCTGGCCCGCGCCCTGCCCGAGGACGGCAGGCTGGTCACCCTGGAGTACAGCGCCCGGCACGCCGAGGTGGCCACCCGCAACATCGCGCGCGCGGGCCTGGACCGGGTCGCCCAGGTGCGGGTGGGCCCGGCCCTGGAGTCGCTGCCCAAGCTGGCCGACGAGAACCCGGCCCCCTTCGACCTGGTCTTCATCGACGCGGACAAGGCCAACAACGCCCACTACGTGGAGTGGGCGCTGCGCCTGACCCGCGCGGGCAGCCTGATCGTGCTGGACAACGTGGTGCGCGGCGGCCGGGTCGCCGACCCGGGCACCACCGACCCGGACGTGGTCGGCACCCGTACCGCGATCGAACTGATCGCCTCCCATCCGAGGCTCAGCGGTACGGCCATCCAGACGGTCGGCACCAAGGGCTACGACGGCTTCGCGCTCATCCGGGTGCTGGGCTGACGCCGGCTCTCAAACCTCTTGGTAGAAGCCGACGTTGACGCTGCACGGCCCGCTGCGGTCCTGGACGACTATCTCGCCGGAGCCCCCGCGCGGCAGCGGCACGGTCGCGCCGTAGACCAGCAGCTGGACGCTCCCCCCGGCGGTCAGCCGCACCTCGGACGCCGGGTCGGGCTGGGAGCCGCGCAGCCAGGTCAGCCGCCAGACGCCGTCGGGTCCGCAGCGGAACTCCAGATGGACGCGGGAGACGAACAGCCAGTCCTCGGGGGTGACCAGCCGGCATCCGGCGGCGTCCCGGCCGATCCGCAGCACCGCGCCCGGCTCGCTCGGCGCCTGGGCCATCGTCATACCGGCCGTGGCCCCCGCGTCGGCCGCGGAGACGGTGGCCATGGTGAGTTCGAGCACCTGCGTTCCCCCTGAAACGTCCTTGCGCGACGGGCCGTTGCCCCGCGCGCCGCCGCCGCATGATAGAACGCGCGACCGGGCTCCGTCCGGCACAATGGGGTCATGACCGAGCGAAAACCACCTGGCGTGCCGTTCGAGAGCTGGGTCGACAAGCAGATCCAGGACGCGCAGGCACGCGGCGAGTTCGAGCGGCTGCCCGGGGTGGGCGAGCCGCTGCCCGCCGAGGTCGACTCCACCTACGACGAGCTGTGGTGGGTCAAGCGGAAGATGGCGCGCGAGGGACTCGCGGTGCTGCCGCCCGCCCTGGCCCTGCGCAAGGAGGCCGAGGACGCGCTGACGGCGGCGTACGCGGCGCCCTCGGAGCGGATGGCCCGGAAGATCATCGAGGACGTCAACGTCAAGATCCGCGACATGATGTTCAAGCCGCCGCCGGGCCCCCCGCTGGGCAAGAAGCCGTACGACGTGGAGGACGTCGTACGGGAGTGGCGGCGGCTGCGGGAGACGCGGACCTGATCAAGTCCCGTCACTGGTGAGTTCAGCCCGCGCGAGGGCGTCTGACGCGTGATCAGGCGTGCGGTGCGCCGCCGTCGCCGCCGGCTCACCGGACCGTGGTGTTCATCGGCCGCCTTCGGCCGCGCCGCCCGGGACGAGGGCTCGTAGGGCCTCCAGGCAGGCCGCGACCGAGGGCTCATGGGTCGCTCCGCGCCGTACGGCGACCTCGATGGTGCGGGCGAGCGCGGGGTCGGCGACCGGCCGTACGACGAGCCCGGGCGGCAGCCGGTCCGCCGCCATCCGGGGAAGCACGACGGGGAGGCCGCAGCTCGCGGTCAGGGCGATCATGGCGGTGAAGTCGGTGCAGGTGTGCCGTACCCGCGGGGTGAATCCCGCGGACCGGCAGGCGTGCAGGACAGCCGTGCCGCATGCGGTGTGCGCGGGGGCGGTGATCCATTCGCTGTCCGCCAGCTCCCGCAGCTCGACGGGAGAGTCCCCCGCCCGGGCCGCCGGGTGATCGTCCCGCAGTACGGCGACCAGCGGGTCGACGCCCAGGACGAGGGACTCGACACCGGAGGGCGTGGGGTCGGCCAGGTTGGTGTAGCGGTAGGTCAGCGCGAGGTCGACGCGCCGCTGGAGCAGCAGCCGCGCCGCCGGCTCGGGCTCGGCCTCGGTGATGTGCAGGCGCAGGCCCGGATGAGTGTCCTGGAGCGCCCGGCCGAGCGGGGCGGCCAGCGGGACGAGGGCGCTGGGGAAGCAGGCGAGGTGGAGCGGCCCGGCCGGTTCCGCGGGCTCGCTGTGGAGGTGGCTCCGCGCCTGGTCCAGGGCGTCGAGCACGCGCTCGGTGTCCTCCGCCAGCCGGCGCCCGGCCGCGGTGAGGTGGATGGAGCGCCCCGTGCGTTCCAGCAGACGGGTCCGGGTCTCCTCTTCCAGGAGCCGCAGCTGCTGGGAGACGGCGGACGGGGTGACACGGTGCAGTTCGGCCACGGCGGTCACGGTGCCGTGGGCGGCCAGATCACGCAGGAGGACGAGCCGTCGGACATCGAGCATCAGATGAGCTTAAGTGAATGCTGTAGATGATGTAGCTGGACAGAAGGAGTGCCGGGCGGCGACGCTGAGGGTCCACCCCCAGTCCCGTTCCGCGGCATGTCCCGCAGCATCAGGAGTTCCCGCAATGCGCGCCACCGTGATCCACGGCCCGAACGACATCCGGATCGAAGAGGTACCGGATGCCCGGATCCAGCAGCCCTCCGACGCGGTGGTGCGGGTGGTGAGCGCCTGCATCTGCGGCAGCGACCTCTGGGCCTACCGGGGAGTGGCCGCGCGGGTGCCGGGGCAGCGCATCGGGCACGAGTTCCTCGGTGTCGTCGAGGAGACCGGCTCCGCGGTCACCGGCTTCGCGCCCGGCGATTTCGTGGTCGCGCCCTTCGTCTGGTCCGACGGCACCTGCGACCACTGCCGGGAGGGTCTGCAGACCTCCTGCCCGCACGGCGGGTTCTGGGGCGAGGTCGGCTCCGACGGCGGCCAGGGCGAGGCCGTCCGGGTGCCCTACGCCGACGGGACCCTGGTGCGGCTGCCCCGGGACGCCGCCGGCGACGACGCGCTCGTCCCCGCCCTGCTGGCCCTGTCCGACGTGCTGAGCACCGGCCACCATGCCGCCGTCTCTGCGCGGGTCCGGCCCGGCGCCACCGTCGCGGTCGTCGGTGACGGCGCCGTCGGCCTGTGCGGGGTGCTCGCCGCCCGCCGCCTCGGCGCCGAGCGGATCATCACGCTCGGCCGCCACCGCGCCCGCACGGACATCGCCCGCTCCTTCGGCGCCACCGACGTCGTCGCGGAACGGGGCGAGGCGGCGATCGAGGCGATCCGGGAACTGACCGGCGGCCAGGGCGCCCACGCCGTACTGGAAGCCGTCGGCACCGAGGAGTCGATGCGCACCGCCCTGTCCATCGCCCGCGACGGCGGCGCCGTGGGCTACGTCGGCGTGCCCCACGGCGGCAGCGCGGGCGTGGACATCAGCCAGATGTTCAACCGCAACATCACGCTGGCGGGCGGCGTCGCCCCGGCCCGCGCCTACATACCCGAACTGCTCACCGACGTACTGGCGGGCGTCATCGACCCCGCCCCGGTCTTCGACCGGACCGTCGGCCTCGACGGTGTACCGGACGGCTACCGCGCCATGGACGACCGGTCGGCGCTGAAGGTCCGCATCGCCTTCTGACGGCCCCCTTCTGACGGCCCCCTGCTGGCGGACGCCTGCTTCGACGCGATGCCCCGCGCCGCCCGCCGTACGTACGGGCGGCGCGGGGCCGTGTCACCGGCGCGCCCCTAGCTGTGCAGCAGCCGTTCCGCCAGGTCGCGGTAGTCCCGCATCGCCAGCCGCAGCTGCTCGGTGTCGGTCTCGTTCGCCGGGCCGCGCTCCTCGCCGTCCTCCCAGGACATCCGCAGGCTGCGGCGGCGCCGGGTCACGGCCTCGCCGAACCGCGCGGCGATCTCCTCCAGCGCCCGGTCGGCCTCCTCCACGGCCGACCTGGGCCGGTCCACGAACCCGGCCGCCACCTGCCGCATCCGCTCCTCCCACCGCTCGGTCTCCTCGTGCGGCAGCAGCGGGGCGACGGCCGCCGAGGACGCGCCCGCGGCCCCGTCGCCCGCCGTCGCCGGCCAGGCGTCCGGCGCGGTGCCCTCCGTGGTGCGCGCCTCGCGTCCGCTGAGGTCCCCGGGCGCGGGCGCGCCGAGCCCGTCGTCCGGCATCCGCGCCATGTCCGGGGCGGGCGCGGACGTCCCGAGGTCGGACTCACTCCGCGCGGTCATGGACCGATCCCGCCCGGCCACATCCGGGTCACGTCCTGCGACACCCTCATCACGCCCGGCCATACCCGGCTCACGCCCAGCCATGTCCCGATCGCGTCGGGCCATCTCCGGATCACGTCGGGCCGTCCCCGGATCACGCCTGGCCGCTCCCGGGTCCCGGCCCGCCGTACCCGGCTCCCGCCCGATCGCGCCCGGATCGCGTCCCGGCGCGCCCATTCCCTCGGTACCGGGCCGGGGCCCCTCCGTACCGTGTTCTTCCCGCTGCTCGGTCTCCGGTGCCCACTCCTCGTCCGGCGGGCGGGCGTAGCGACTGGTGGGGTACCGCTCGTCACCGGGGCCGTTTCTCCTGTCCGGCATGGTGTTCGTCCCTTCTCCGCAGATGCTTCGCTGAGGTTTCGCCGAGAGATGCTTCGCCGGGGCGGCTCCGGTCAGGCCGCGCGATGCCGGCCGGTCGCCGACGCAGTGCCGCCTGCGCCGGTCAGGTCGTCGAACAGCTCGTGCGCCCCGACCAGGGCCGACCGCATCTCCTCGGTCCCGGCGCCCGGCGCGGCACTCGTCCCGGCGGCCCGGGCCATCCGGTGGACCCGGCGGTAGCCGTCGACGTGGTCGGCGTGGTGCACGGACAGCGCGGCCAGCTGCTCGTCGTACCGTCCGCCGTCGGGGTAGCCGCGCACCGCGGCGACCTCCCCGAGCAGCTGGTCGGCCTCGGCCACCGCCTGCCGCGGGGACTCCACGAAATGTTCCTGGACGCTCGTCCAGCGGGCCGCGTACCGGTCCCGCTCCTCGCGCGCGAGGGGCCGTTCGCGCAGATCGCCGTGGCGTTCGACGCGCTCGTTCAGCTCGCGTTCGGTGGCCCGGGTGTCCCCGTCGTGCGCGGCCAGGGTCCGCTCGTACTCGGGACCGAACCGCCGCTTGAGACCGGGTCCGGCGCCGCTGCGGTGGCCGATCAGCACCGTCACCAGCGCGGCGACGACCACGAGCGCCACGATCACGACCAACAAGATGATCAAGCCTGTGGACATGGCTGCCTTCCGCTCGGATCGCGGACCGGTCCGGCGGACCGGTCCCTCCTTGCGGGTCACCCGGAAGCCCGCCCACAAACGGCGCACGGGCACACACCGGGGCGGCCGGGCCCGGAAAACCGCTCGGACCCCTCCGGGCCCGCGCCCCACAATGGCCCGCATGACGATGTGGACGATCACCCCGGAGGCGCCCGGCTCCCCGGTCGCCGCCGCGCTGTGGCGGGCGTACTACACCGAGGTCAGCGACCGCTGGTACCTGCTGCACGAAGGCCACCGCACCGATCCGGCGGAGCTGGAGCGCGAGATCGCGGCCTCCACCGGCGCCGAACTCGCCCCGCCGCACGGGCGGTTGCTGGTGGGGCGGTACGACGGGACACCGGCCGGCAGTGCGGGCGTACGGCTGCTCGATGCCCAGATCGCCGAGCTGTCCCGGGTGTTCGTGGCGAAGGACATGCGCGGCAGGGGCGGTGCGGCGCTGCTGGTGGCCGCCGCCGAGGACGCCGCCCGCGCGCTCGGCGCCCGCCGGCTCGTCCTCGACACCCGCGGCGACCTGGTCGAGGCCCGCGCCCTGTACGCCCGCCTCGGCTACACCGAGACCGGACCCCACAATGCCGACCGGTACGCCGAGCACTGGTTCCGCAAGGAGCTGGCGCCGGTCAACTGAACCTGGTCTCAGGCGTGTTGTGCGGATGTTCGGGCACGGTGTGCGGGCGTTCCCGTTCGGCGCCGCACAGTTCCGTGGACAGTTCCCTGACCAGCTTCACCAGGTCGGTGGAGCGGCCGGGCTGCCACCAGTCGCCGAGCAGTTCGGCCAGCGACTCCTCGCGGGCCACGGCGAGCCGTTCGGCGGCCTCCCGCCCGGTCGCGGTCAAGTACAGCTCCAGGCCCCGGCGTTCGGCCAGCCGCCGCTCCTCGACCTGGCGGGCGGCGGCCATGACGGCCTCCAGCGGGACGGGGCTGCGCTCGGCGAGCACCCCGGGTTCCACGGAGCCGTTGCGGCGGATCCGCAGCAGCAGCCAACTGGCCGCGGGCAGCAGGTCGTACCCGGCCCGCTCGGTGATGTCCCGGTAGATCTCGCGGCGCCCCTCGCGGGTGCCGAGCACCGACAGGGCGCGGCACACCTCGTCGTAGGAGGAGCGCTCGACCGGGTTGGGCGCGATGGTCTCGGAGACGTCCGGCGCGGTGACCGAGCCGCGCAGCGGGTCCTCCTTGAGCAGCCAGGCCAGCAGGAAGCCGAGGAGGGCGACGGGGGCGGCGTAGAGGAAGACGTCGGTGATGGACGACGCGTAGGCGTGCAGGGCGGCGGGGCGCAGGGCGGGCGGCAGGGCCCCGATGCCGCGCGGGTCGGCCTTGAGGGTGTCCGGGTTCACGCCGGGCGGCAGGTGGACGCCCGCGAAGGCGGCGGTGAGCTTGTCGGCGAGGCGGCTCGCGAAGACGGTGCCGAAGATGGCGACGCCGAAGGACGCCCCGATGGAGCGGAAGAAGGTGGCACCGGAGGTGGCGACGCCCAGATCCTCGTACGAGACGGCGTTCTGCACGATCAGCACCAGCACCTGCATGACCAGGCCGAGTCCGAGGCCGAAGACGAAGAAGTAGGTGCTCATCTCGGCGGTGGAGCTGGTCTCGTCCAGGCGGTGCAGCAGGAGCAGTCCGATGGCGGTGACGGCGGTGCCGGTGACCGGGAAGACCTTCCAGCGGCCGGTGCGGCTGACGATCTGCCCGGAGACGGTGGAGGACAGCAGCAGCCCGAAGACCATCGGCAGCATGTACACCCCGGACATGGTCGGGGAGACGCCGTGCACGACCTGGAGGAAGGTCGGCAGATAGGTCATCGCGCCGAACATGGCGAAGCCGACGATGAAGCTGATGACGGCGGCGAGGGTGAAGGTGCGGATGCGGAACAGCCCCAGCGGGAGCACCGGTTCGGCGGCCCGGCGCTCCACGGCCACGAACGCGACCGCGAGCAGCACGCCGACCACCGCGAGCGCGATGATCTGCGGCGAGCCCCAGGCCCAGGTGGTGCCGCCGAGGGAGGCCACCAGGACCAGGCAGGTGGCGACGCAGGCGATCAGGAAGGTGCCGAGGTAGTCGATGACGTGGCGGGCGCTGCGCACCGGTATGTGCAGGGCGGCGGCGATCACGGCGAGCGCCACGATGCCGATGGGCAGGTTGATGTAGAACACCCAGCGCCAGCTCAGATGCTCGGTGAACAGCCCGCCCAGCAGCGGTCCGAGCACGCTGGTCGCGCCGAACACGGCGCCGAACAGGCCCTGGTAGCGGCCCCGGTCGCGGGGCGGCACGATGTCGCCGACGATCGCCATCGACAGCACCATCAGCCCGCCGCCGCCCAGGCCCTGGAGCGCCCGGAAGCCGATCAGCTCGGGCATGTTCCGTGCCATGCCGCACAGCGCCGAGCCGATCAGGAAGATCACGATGGCGGTCTGGAACAGCTTCTTGCGCCCGTACTGGTCGCCGAGCTTGCCCCACAGCGGAGTCGCGGCGGTCGAGGCCAGCAGATAGGCGGTGACCACCCAGGACAGGTGTTCGAGGCCACCGAGGTCGCTGACGATGGTGGGCAGCGCGGTCGACACGATGGTCTGGTCGAGCGCGGCGAGCAGCAGCCCGAGGAGCAGTGCCCCGATCGAGACGAACACGCCGCGCGCCACGGGTTCCTCCCCGCTCACGTCCTTCGCCGCACCGTGCGTGTCCAGGGCCATGGGGACCTCCCGGGGCTGGGGGCTGGGATGCGCCCCTTCCATCCTGGGCGGTGTCACGGTTTATGGCCTGTCGAGTCCTGCGGTTGTGGAGGGAATGGGCATACCCTGTGTGGCTTCGGGGGTTCCAGGGGAGGGGACGAACGTGACCGGGGAGAAGGGCACGGCCTGCCCGGAGTGCGGCATACCGAGGGACGCGGGGGGCGCCCCGTCCTGCGACTGCGCCGAGCGCACGGCCGAGGCACTGCGCCGCACCCGTACCGCACAGGCGGCAGCGGCGGAGGACTTCGACCCGCTGCGGATACGCCCCTACGTGGACGTGGGGCCCGGGGACGACGCGGATCTCCCGCCCGCCGCCTCGCCCGCTCCCTCGCCCGTCGAGGCCACGATGCCGCTGCGCCCGGTGGCCGAGCCCGCCGACGTACGGCTCTTCGAGCAGGCCCCTGGCGAGCCCGGCCCGCCGTCCGCGTCCGCCGGGACAGCCGGGGAACCGGTCCGGCGCCGGCGGTTCCGCCGTACCGCGCTGCTCGCCGCGGCGGGCGCGGGCNNTCTCGTACCACACGCCGTCCCGCGACGACGCGGCCCCGGAGGTCAGGGAGAGCGTCCCGGACGTGCCACCGCCGGCCACCGCGACCCCCTCGGCACACGACACCTCCGCGCCGTCCCGCTCGACGGCACGCTCGGTACCCGCGCCCCCGCCGAGCCTCTCGCCCACCCCGACACGGTCACCGTCGCCGTCCCCGAC
>NZ_MUNF01000457.1 GCF_002154555.1 Streptomyces murinus | reverse complement strand
ACGCACCGGACGCGACCGCCCGGCACGGTCGCGCGGACGGCGATTGACATGCGAGTTAGTGAGCTATAACTTGCAATAGAAAGTTATAGCTCACTAACTCGCTTCGCCTGCGGCCCCGCCCCCCGGAGCGAGAAACAGGAGAAGCGACGCCATGCCCTACCTTCAGCTGGACGTACCGAACCACTACCCGGCCGACCTCAAGCAGGATCTGGCCCAGCGCATGGGCGCGCAGTTCGCCGCGCTCATGCAGACGACCCCGGACCTGGTGAACGTCGCCTTCCGCGAGCTGGGCGAGGGAGGCGTGTGGAACACCGGCGACGGTGCTCCGGTGCCCGCGGCCGTGCTCACCCTGGCGATACGCCGCGGCCGCTCGGCGGAGCAGCGCGAGCGTCTCGCCGAGGCCCTGCACACCACCGTGACCGAGGCCCTGGGCCTCGACCCGGTCTCGCTGACGATCGAGTTCAGCTACCACGCGGGCGACGACATCTACAAGAAGCGGAACATCGACGGGGTACTGCGCGGCTCGCTGGGCCGTGACTGGACTCCCGGCGAGGCCGAGCGCTCCTTGCTGGACACCCTCGAAGAGGAGGTACGGGAGTCCGGCCCGGCCGAGTGACAGCGGCGACCACCCGCTCCGGGCGGTTCCCCCATGCCCGCCCGTGGCACTGACACGGTGCCCCCGCCCGAGCCGGGCGGGGGCACCTCCGGGATGAATGAGAATGGTGACCATGGCGAGGCAGAACGCGGATCAGCGGCGAGAAGCGGTACTACGGGCCGCCGTGACGGAGTTCGGGCGCTTTGGACAGGACGGCGCGTCGACGACGGCGATCGCACAGGGCGCCGGAATCTCGCAGGGCTATCTGTTCCGTCTGTTCCCCAGCAAGCGGGCCCTGTTCCTGGCGGCCGTCGAGCGCGCTTTCCAGGAGACCGAGGCCGCTCTGCGCAGTTCCGCCGACGACTCCCCCGCATTCCCCGAACTGCGGCGGCGCTACGAGGAATTGGTGTCGAGCGGGGATCTGCTCCGTCTGCAACTGCACGTCTATTCGGGGGCGTTGGAAGACGCCGAGTGCCAGGAGATCGCGCGGCGGGGCTTCGTCCGGCTCTGGCGCACGGTGGCCGAGCTCACCCAGGCGCCGGCGGCGGAGGTCCTGGACTTCTTCGCTCACGGCATGCTGCTGAACGTACTGACCGCGCTCGGCTTCCCGCTCCCCACGGGGCGGGGCGCGCTGGCCTCTTCTTTCGAGACCTGGGCGGCGGACAGTCCTGTGGAACCACCAGGACCGCGATCGGCCTGATGAAGGGTCGGCAGGTCGGGGAGGGGGCGTTCCCACGGCACTTCGGCCCCACGGGCAGACGCTGCGATCGGTCCCGTGATCACGGTTCCTGTGTGCGGCGCACAGGAATCCGCCCGGTAACACCCCCGTCCCGGCAGCGGTCTACGACCTGGGCAGCTGGAGCGCGGCTCGCGCAGAGGCGTCAGGCTGTCGCATCGGCAGCGGGCTTGTCGAGAGGGCGGGCAACGCCATTCCGCCCATCACGTGTTCGAGTTCACGCAATATGCTCGTCGCCGCGTCCCGTACGCGCGCAGGTACATCGCCACGCTCCGCGACAAGTTGGTGGTAGATCGGAGCGTCCTGAAACATGGGGTCCCTTCCCGTAGTGATCATGACTGGTACGGGCGCCGAGTCTAAGGGCTGTCCGCGGTCGGCCGTGCCCGACGGCGGAACGGTGACCGATTACGTCGAGTCCGGAACCGTGGCCCGCGCACCCCTCCGGGAGGTCGGGCCCAAGCCCGTCGCCGACACGGGATGGGGACGAGATGACGCCGCGGTACGTCACGGAAATGGGGCGCCGTCCGCTCGGGCACCGCTGAGATTCCCGTCGTACGCGGCGCCGTGGACGCGTTGCTGGGCTGCGCGAATCCCCGTCTGCCAGCCGGTATTCCGAAGGCCGTGGATCTCACCCTCCACCAGGTCGTGATCGACCTCACGCCGCACTTATGCCCCGAGTCACGGTCCGCGGCAGCCGCCTTCCGCGCGTGCTGACGGGACCGAGGGGTTCGTACGACGGCCCGTGTGACCGCCATCGGCGTTTCGGCCACCCCGGAGTTCGCCGACCGGCCCGCCCCGGCAAGGGTCGATGTATCCGGCACGAACGCGTATTCGCCTGGCGCCGGGATTTCCACCACGTCCGAAAAACGTGTGTTCGAGACAGGGGCCCTTGTCGTTGATCCCGGTGACCCGTTCCCGTTTCCGGAGGCCACCGTGGACCGCTTGCCCAATCCTCAGACCGTCCTTCCGCCCGCTCCTGTCACGCCCGGCCCGCTCGCCCTCACGTCGACGCGGGCCCGGCGCGCCGTCGAGTCCGTCCGTGCGGCATGTCCGGATACGAGGTGGGCGGCATGAGCAGGGCCACCGATGACTCAGCCGACCGCGTGCCCGAGCCGCGCACCGCCCCGACGGCGGAGTCCGTCGGCCCAGGGGAGCAGGAGGCCCCGCCCCCGTCGGAGTCCGGCGGCGAGCCGCAGATGCGGTACGTCGACCTGACCGGCAGCCGTGAAGCGGCCGGCCGGTCGATCCGGCTGCGTGACATGGCCCGGCGGCTGCCGCAGTTGGTGCGCCGCTCATTGGCTCTGGCCTGGCAGGTCGACCGACCGGCGACCATCGGCCTCCTGCTGTGCCAGGCCACCGCCGGCGTCATGCAGGCCCTTGGCCTGGTCGCCATCAGCGGCACCCTCACCGCGCTGCTCACCAGCGATGACGTCTACGACCGGCTGCTTCAGGCATGGCCGTCCGTCGCCCTGCTCGCCGGTGCCGCCGGTGCCCGCGCGCTGCTCGGCATCACCGTCAGCTGGCTGTCCTCCCGGCTGGGCCCGCTGATGTCGCGCGAGGCCGAGCAGCAGCTGCTCCTCGGCTGTGCGGCGGTGGAGTTGTGCGCCTACGACGACCCCGAGTTCAACCGCGCCCGTGAGGCGGCCGACCGTGGAGCGCAGGTCACCGGCGACCTGATCGACGAGGGGCAGGACCTGATCGCCTCGGCCGCCTCCTTCGTCGCCGGAGCGCTCGTGCTGGCCGGGGTGAACTGGCTGCTCCTGCCGCTCCTGATCGCGGCGAGCCTGCCCCAGGCCCTGGCCCAGATCAGTGCCGCGCGGGTGCGATACCTGGCGAATCTGCGCAGCAACGGCGACCTGCGCATGCTGTCGGTGCTGCGCTGGCACATCTACAACAGGGACGCCGCCGACCAGATCCGCGCCGGCACCATGGCCCCGTTCCTGTCCGGCCGGTACCGGGAGACCGTCGCCCGGATCAACCGGGAGGACCGGACCGCGGCCGACAAGGGCGCCCGTATGTCCCTCGTCGGCGCGTTGTGCGGCGGGCTGGGGTCCGCCGTCGTGTGGGCGGCGGTCGTGCTGCTGCTGGCCGACGGGCGGATCAGCGTCGGTCACGCGGGGACGGCCGTCTTCGCCCTCCAGATGGTCGGCCAGTCGGTGCGCGGCCTGGTGGCGATCGGCGCGCGAGCCGTGCGGACGGGGCTGTACATGGACGACTGGAGCGACTTCCTGGAGCGGGCGGGCGGCTTCCGAACGCGCCGGGGCTCGCACCGGCCCGAGCCGCCGAGGACCATCGAGGTCAAGGCGGTCACCCACCGCTACGCGGGCAAGGACCGCGATGCCCTCTCCGATGTCTCACTGACCCTGCGCCGCGGAGAGGTCACCGCCCTGGTCGGCTTCAACGGCTCGGGGAAGTCGACGCTGTCCAAGCTGATCAGCGGTCTGAACCTGCCCACGGCCGGGGCGGTGTTGTGGGACGGGAAGCCCGTCGGCGAGGCCGATCCGCAAGATCTGTGGCGGCAGGTGGCCCTGGTGCCGCAGGACTACGCGCACTGGCCGCTGACCGTGCGCGAGAACGTGAACCTGGGGCAGCCCACGGCACGCGGTGACGCCGCGGTACGGGAGGCGTGCGAGGCCGCCGGCGCGGACGAGGTGGTCGGCCAACTCGCCTTCGGTCTGGACACCCTGCTGGCGCGCGAATGGCTCAACGGCGAGGAACTCAGCGGCGGCCAGTGGCAGCGCATCGCGTTGGCCAGGGCCTTCTTCCGCGAGGCCGGGCTGCTGGTCCTCGATGAACCGACCGCGAACCTCGATCCCCGCGCCGAGTACCGCATCTTCCAGCGTCTGCGCGATCTGGCCCAGGACCGCGTGGTGCTGCTGGTCACGCACCGGATCACCAATGTGGCCGTGGCCGATCGGATCGTCGTCCTCGACGAGGGCAGGATCGCCCAGCAGGGCACCTACCAGGAGCTGTCCCAACAGGCCGGTATGTTCCAGCAGTTGCTGTCCTACCAGGTCACCGCGGACGCGGCCGGCGAACAGACCGGGACCCGCACATGAGCCACACCGACACCGCCCCAGGCCGTACCGCCGCCGTGGCCGCGCCCGCGGCCCCGCCCGGCTTGCCCACGCCCCGCTCCGCGCTCTCCCGAGGTGATGACATGCCGCCCACCCGCTCCCACATCCGTACGACCACGGAGGCATACCTGGCCCGGCATCCGCAGGAACGGGACGCCCTGGCCGGGCTGTCGGCCCTCCTCGACGGCCCCGACGAGCCGACGAACCGCGCGACGCTGCCCGGCCACATCACCTGCGGCGCGGCCGTCATCGACCGTGATCGACGCGTGCTGCACATCGGCCACAAGGCGTCGAAGAAGCTCCTCCTACCGGGTGGTCATGTCGAGGACGACGGCACCTTGCTCGCCGCCGCGCTGCGCGAAGTGTGCGAGGAGACCGGGCTGCGACCCGGGGATCTGTGTCTGACCCCGCAGTTCCTCGGCGCACCGGTCGACATCGACGTCCATCGCGTCGACGCCGCCCCGGCCAAGGGCGAACCCGCGCACCGGCACTTCGACTTCCGCTTCGCCTTCTACCTCACGGCCGACACGGCACCGCCGCTCGCCTTGCAGGAGGAGGAAGTCACCGGCGCGAAGTGGCTGCCCCTCGCCGAGGTCGGTTCACCGACGCTGCGCGCCAAACTCCTGGACGCCGAAGCGCGGGGCCTCGACGGACAGCCCGAGCCGGTCAGCGCCTCCGCTTTGATCCACGACGGCCGCGGTCGCTATCTGCTCCATCTGCGGGACCGACGGGACGGCATCTGGGAGCCGTGGACCCTCGCCCTGCTGGGCGGCAAACGCGAGCCGGACGACACCGGCCTGGAAGCGACCCTGCGCCGCGAACTCGCCGAGGAGACACCGGGGTTGGAACTCACCGGCCTGACGCCGTACGCGGTGGAGCCGTCGATCAGTGTCGACGGTCTCGCCGTGCCGACCCAGATCTTCGCAGGCCGCTGGAGCGGCCACCCCGACTCCGTGGACCTACGGGAAGGCGTCCTCCTCCAGTGGTTCACCGTCGACACGCTCGACCGGCTGCGGCTGAGCCCCGGCCTGGACGACATGATCCGCCGCCATGCCGCCGAGCACCCCGCGCCCGACCGCCCGCAGGGCGGCGGACCTCGCCCCCGTGGTGACGCACCGGCCGGGACCGAGCTCCACATCGTCGGCGTCCACCTCTATATCCAGGATGAGCACGGCCGGCTCCTCCTCGGGCTGCGTCACCCCGATGCGGCCTTCGCGGCCGACACCTGGCACTTCCTGGCCGGGCACTGCGAACGCGAGGCCGCGGTCAGCTGCCTGGTACGGGAGGCCAAGGAGGAGGCCGGGCTCCTCATCGACCCTTCCGGCGTCGAACTCGTGCATGTGGTCCACCTCCTCGACCCGCCCCAGGCCCGCCCTCGGATCCAGCTCGTCTTCCGCGCCCGAACCTGGTCCGGCAGCCCCGAGGTCCTGGAGCCCGACCGGTGCGCGGAGTGGCGGTGGTGGCCGCCCGAGGCCCTCCCGCACAAGCTGGTCCCCTACACCCGCACCGCCATCGAGGGCATCCTCGCGGGTCACGCCTACTCCGAACTGGGCTGGTCGTGACCGCGAAGTCCGGCTCCGCGACAGGAGGCTCATGATGAACCACGATCTGGAGTCCGCCGCCGAGGCCCGTCCGCCGGATGCGCTGGGGCGGGCGGTGGTCCGTGCGGCGACGCCCGCCGATGCCGAGGGTGTCATCCGGATGCGCTCCGCATACGTCCTGTCCACGCCCTTGAGCGAGGAGTGGATCCGGCGGTGCGCCGTCCAGCTGGCCCACCGGCTGGCACCGGGCGGAGACGCCCGGGCCTTCGTCATCGACGACGCCGACGGCTCGCCGGTCTCCTGCGCCCTGGGACTGATCCATCCCGTGCTCCCGGCGCCGACGTATCCCCGGGGTCTGGCCGCCCGTGTGCATATGGTCGCCACTCGCCCGGATCTCCGCCGGCGTGGCTGTGCCCGGGCCGTCGTCGGCGCCCTGCTCGACCGACTCCGGGACGAACACGTCACCTTGTTCGAACTGCACGCCAGTGAGGAGGCGGCTCCGCTCTACCGTGGGCTGGGGTTCGAGGCCAGTCCCGCGCTGATGCGGATGACGCGATGTCCGGAGCCGACGACCGGCACGGACATGGCGCGGGACCCGGACGTGCTGCTGGAAAGCCGACAGGGCTGGATGCCACCCGAGCAGTACGCGGAGACGGTCCCGAAAGCCACCTGCTTCGCCTGCCTGTACTTCACCGACGAGGACGACAGACCCCTGCAACTGCACTCCGTCTACTCGCCCGCGCATCCATGGCAGTTGGTGGGCGGCACGATGGACGCGGGTGAGCGCCCGTGGGAGACGGCCGTGCGGGAGTGCATGGAGGAGACCGGTCTGACGGTGTCCGGGCCGCCGCGGCTGCTGGCGACGGTGTACGGACTGCCCGGCGCCGAGTGGCCGTACAGCACTGTCGGCAATGTCTTCGACGGCGGCCGGCTCTCGGCCGAGCAGATCAGCTCCATCGTCCTGGACCCGTACGAGCACGACGAGTTGCGCGTCCTGCCCCTGCCCCGGTGGCGGGCGCTGATGCCGCCCCGCGACTTCGCCCGCCTCGGTGCCGTGGCCGAGGCGCGGCGAACCGGCCGGGCCGCCTACTTCGACACCTGGGACTGGGGCCCGGCGGAGTGATCGGAGCGCCGTGGCGATGCGCGAGGACCGCGGGCCCAGGTCGACGCCCTGGTGATCGAGGTCGTCCTGAGGGGCCCGGCCTCCTCGTGCATCCCGGCGGGGCGGCGCGGTCGGTCCCGGTCAGGTCGCCGTCGCCGCCCACGCCCGGCCGACCGGGGTCAGGGCCGGGCCTTGTCCGCGAACACCCACCTGTTTCCCTCCAGCGCGTCGTTCGGTTCGGGGAGCGGGCCGCGGCCGTGTCGGTGGGTGAATTCGAAGGGGGTGTGGACCGAGGTGGACCAGCCCTTGGCCGACAGATGGCCCACCGAGTCGGGGCGGGGCCCCTTGTCGAAGAGGTGGAGCAGGTCGATGCCGATCTGTTCGCGCGTCGCCGTGTAGATCGCGCTGTCGCGGTACTGGAGCAGGTCCTTCTCCAGCTTGGCCTCGTAGGCCAGGGCGCTGCCCTCAACGCTCAGCCGGTCCACCATGTCGATGAGGGAGGTCTCGGCGGGGCTCGGCAGATAGAAGAGCAGCCCCTCGGCCAGCCAGACGCTCGGTACGGTCGGGTCGAAGCCGGCGGTGGACAGCGCGGTGACCCAGTCGTCGCGCAGATCGACCGGCACGGGGACGCGCTTCACCCTCGGCGTGGCCGACAGATCCGTCAGCACCTGGTGCTTGAACTCCAGCACGCCCGCCCGGTCGATCTCGAAGACCACGCAGTCGGACGGCCAGTCCAGCCGGAAGGCCCGCGTGTCCAACCCCGCGCCCAGCAGCACCACTTGGCGGGCGCTGGTACGGACCGACCGGAGGAGGAAGTCGTCGAGGACCCTGGTGCGCAGTCCGAAGTAGCGGGCGAACCGACCCCACAGCGGATCACCGTCCCCGTCCGGGACTTGCTGGATGCGCACCGGCCAGTCCGCGCACGCCGGGGCGGCGCGCACGAAGGGTTCCGCGTAGATGTCCTGGGCCAGGCTGTCGTGGCGGTGGGTCTCGATCGCCCGTGCCGCGGCGACCAGGAGGGCGGTCAGGCCAACTCCCCCGTCCACGCCTTCCCCGTCCGTGTGCTGCGGCGCCGTACCGACCATGTTTCCTCCGTTGGCGGAAGTGGGAACTGCGAGGGGCCTGCCTGTCGGATGATGCGGTGGTGCCGCGCTGCCGTACGCCTCACTCATCGGCTTCTTCCCTCCGGGAGCAGGACGGGTTTGACCACGCGGCCCTCCTCGCAATCGCGTTCGGCCCTGTTGATGTCGGACAGGGGGTAGGTGCGGATCAGTTGGTCGAAGGGGAAGCGTCCGGCCTGCCACAGCCCGGTCAGCCGGGGTATCAGCAGTCCCGGTACGGCGTCCCCTTCGCAGATGTGGCGGACGGCGCGGCCTCGGTCCAGCGTGCCGGGTTCGAGGGGCAGCGTGGTGGGGAGGCGTGCCACCAGGCCGAGGGTGCCGGTGGGGCGCAGTGCGCGGAGTTCGTCGTTGATGAGCGGGGGCGAGGCCGTGGTGTCGAGCGCGTACTGCGCGCCGCCGTCGGTCAGCCGCCGGATCCGCTCGGGCAGTCCGGCCGCTTCGGCGGGCAGCGGGATCGCGCCGAACCGTTCGGCAAGGGCCAGCCGTCGGGGGTGCCGGTCGACGGCCACGGTCAGCGTGCCGGCGGCGGTGGCCGCCATCACCGCGGCCAGTCCCACCGCTCCGGCGCCGAAGACCGCGAGGGTGTCGCCGGGTCCTGCGCCGAAGGTGTTCAGCACGGCTCCGGCACCGGTGAGGAAGCCGCAGCCGAGCGGCCCGAGCATTTCGAGGGGCAGTGCGGGGTCCACTCGTACGGCATTGCGGGCGGGGACGAGCGCGTACCGGGCGAACGAGGACTGGCCGAACCAGCGGGGGGCCAGCGCTGCCCCGGCCGCGTCGGTGAGCCGCGGCATGTCCTCCTTGCGTCCGCCGAAGAGGTTGAGGGAGGCGAAGGAATCGCAGTAGGCGGGGGCCGCGGCACGGCAGTTGCGGCAGTGCCCGCAGGAGTCGAAGCTCAGTACGACGTGATCACCGACGTCGATCGCGGTGTCCGGGCCGCCGCCCGTCCGCACCACGACCCCGGCCCCTTCGTGGCCGAGCACCGCGGGCAGCGGGCTGCGGCCGGCCGATCGCCGTACCGCGAGATCGGTACGGCACATCCCGCAGCCCGCGATCTCGACCAGGATCTCGCCGTCGGCGGGCTCCGTGCGCAGGGTCACCTCCTCGATCGTGAACGGGTTCTCGTACGAGCGCAGTACGGCCGCCTGGAACCTCATCGTCATTCCTCCCGCGGGCGGTGGACGACGAACGGGCGGAGGTTGCCGTAGAGCCCCCACGGTCCGCCCGCCACGCCGACGCCGCTGTTCTTGATGCCCGCGAAGGGCTGGGCGAGGGACAGTTCGGCATGGTGGTTGATCCAGGCGGTGCCGCATTCGAGCCGGTCGGCGACCGCCTCGGCGCGGTCGAGATCGGTGCCCCATACGGAGCCGCCCAGTCCGAAGCCGGTGCCGTTGGCCGCGTCGATGGCTTCGTCGAGGCTCCGGTACGGAAGGACCGGCAGGACCGGTCCGAACTGTTCCTCGGTCACCACCGGGCTGTCGGGCGGGACATCGGTGAGGATCGTGGGGGCGAAGAAGTAGCCAGGCCCGTCGAGCCGTTGGCCGCCGGCCGCGGCCCGGGCGCCGTCCGCCAGGGCCTGTTCGGTGACCTGTTCGACCCGGGCCAGCTGGGGGGCGTTGTTGACCGGGCCCAGCCGGGTGGCCGGGTCGAGACCGGGCCCGACGGCGACGGATTTCGCGCGCTGGGCGAGGGCTTCGACGACCTCGGCGTGCAGCCGGGCCGGGGCGTAGACGCGTTTGACCGCCATGCAGACCTGACCGCAGTTGCGGAACGCGGCCCAGAACAGCCGGTCCGCGATCCGGTCCACGTCGACATCGTCCAGCAGCACCGCGGCGTCGTTGCCACCCAGTTCCAGGGTGACCCGGGCGAGCGAGGCCCCGGCCGCCCGGGCGACGGCCCGCCCGGTGGGCACCGAGCCGGTGAAGGTGACATGGCGGATGCGCGGGTGGGAGGCGAGGCGGGCGCCGAGGGGTTCTCGGCCGGTGACGACGGTCAGGACGTCCTCGGGCAGTGCGGTGGCGAGGACGGAGCCGAGCAGTCGGGTGGCGAGGGGTGTGAACGGTGAGGGTTTGAGGACCACGGTGTTGCCCGCCGCGAGCGCGGGCGCGAACTTCGCCGCGGCGAGCTGGAGCGGGAAGTTCCACGGCACGATCGCGGCGACGGGTCCGAGGGGCCGCCAGCGGACCTCGCTGTGCACGGGTCGGCCGTCGGTGATGCGTCGGGTTCTGGGGGCCAGGTCGGCGAAGTAGCGCAGGCGGGCCGCCGTGCGGGCGATCTCGGCGTACGACTCGGTCAGGGGTTTGCCCTGTTCCCGGGTGAGCAGCCGGGCGAGTTCGTCGCCGGCGGTCTCCACGGCGTCGGCCGCCCCGCGCAGGGCGGTGGTGCGGGCGGCGCGGTCGGCACGCCAGTCGTGCCAGGCCCGGTGGGACCGGTCGACCACGGCGTCCAACTCGTCCGGCTGCTGGTCGGGGGCTTTGGCGAAGGTCTCCCCGGTCGCCGGATCCACGACGGCGAAGCGCGCGCCCCGGCGGCCGGGGACGCGGTCGGGCTCGGTTGTCGGCATACCGGCGGTCAGTTCACGGCGGGGACGCCGACCGCGTGCTCCTGGGCCTGCCGGTCCATCTCGGCCCGGAAGGCGGCCACCAGATGCGGCTGAATCCTTCCGGCATTGCGGTCGCCGCCCTCGCAGACCGCTCCGCGCACGCCCACGATGTCCGTGCCGATACGGGTCAGCGGGCCGAGGTCGGCCTGTTTGACGCTGCCCGCGAGGGCGGCGAGCCGACCGGATGCATGGGCCAGCCGGACGAACTCGGCGCAGACGTCCGGCGGAACATGGTCGAACAGCCGTGTCCCGTCCTTGATGGCGGTGTCGAGCATGGCCGCGTCGGCGCCGGAGCGGGCGGCGATGTCAGGTACGGCGAGCGGGTTGACGCAGCCGATGCGGTGCGCGTCCGCGTAGCCGGAGGCGACGACGAGCGCGTCGGGGCGGTGGTCCTTCACCGCCCGTACGACCGCGCGCATGACCTCGATGCCCTGCTCGGGCGTCGTGCATCCGTAGAGGCCGACCTTGATGTACGTGGCTCCGGAGACGACCGCGCCGAGTGCCGCCTGGGCCACTGTGCCGGGCTTGTACGGTACGTCGCCCACGGTGGCGGACACCGGTTTGTCGGCCGGTACGGCGTCGCGGATCTCCCTGATGACCCAGGGGAAGTTGGCGCCGAGCGAGCCCTCGTCGGGCTTCTTGACGTCGACGATGTCGAGGTGTTCCGCCGCCTTCGCACAGTCGAGGGCTTCCTCGACGCCGTCCGGGGAGATGAGAAGCAACACCATGAGCTCCTTCCGCCGCAGGGCCGCCCGACCGAGGGTCAGGGGGTGCGGATCACCTGGTTCATGTGCGGTGCGCTCATCATTTCCGCCGCCCGTGGGCGCCGGTAGAGCGTGCGGGGTTCCTGCGGGGCGCGCGTGAGTATGCGCAGTGCGCCGCGTGGACCGGCGTGAACCGGACCTGTCCCGCGGCATGGGACATGGACCCGGTCGATTCCTGCATGGCGCCCCCGGCCTTTGACCGCTCCTGGCGCGGTTCCTTCCGGAAAACGCGCATTGTATGCGAACGAATATTCGCGTTACAACGGATGTATGACGCAGAGCAGCGAGGTCCGTGACGGCGCCCGCTTTCCCCGCCGCTTCCGGGAGGCCGAGGCACGCGGCCGCAAGATCGCCCGCGCGCTCTTCCTCTTCACCGACATCGGCAAAGAGGTCGACGAGGCCCTTATGGAACGGGTGGGCGACGCTCTCCTCCAGCGGGACGAGCTGGGCGCCGCCCTCGCCACGGCGATGCGGTTGCCGGCCGGAGATCCGGGCCGGGTCACACACGCGCAGCTCGACCAGGCCCTGCGCGCCGCGGACGTGTCCCGCGAGCTGCCGCCCGCGTTGCGGGAGTTCCTCGAACAGGCGAGGACCGTTCCCGAGTGGGTGGACTGGGACCGGGTCGAGCGCGGAGCCGCGGCGTACCGTTTCCTGGGCCGCAACAGCGGCGACGTGCTCACCCTGCTCTCCCTCATCGGCGGCTACCGCTTCGGCGGCCCGGCCGACCTGCTCGTACTGACCGGCGGGTTGTCGGACGGGACGACTCTGCGGCGCCTGGGCGAGACGACCAAGTGGTCCCATGCCGTCACCCGGGCCGGGGGCCTGCGCCCCGGTGCGGAGGGCTGGCGCCTCACGGTCCATGTGCGCGCCATGCACGCCCTGATCAACGACCGGTTCGAACCCCGCTGGGACACCGAGCGCTGGGGCCGTCCGATCAACCAGGCCGACCAGGCGGCCACCCTCGGGCTCTTCGACAGCACCGTGATCATCGGCTGCCTCGGCCTCGGGGTACGGCTGACCCGAGCGCAGCGCGACGACCTCATGCATCTGTGGCGGTACGTCGGCCGGCTGATGGGTGTCTCGCCGGACTGGCTGACCGATGTCGAGGACGTACGGCACCGCTGGAACTACCACATCCTGCTGGCCGCCGGCGGGCAGACCCAGGCCGGCCGGGATCTGGCCCGGCTGACTCTGGACGCCCAGGCCGAACGCGGCTTCGGGCACCGCGGTGCC
>NZ_MUNF01000456.1 GCF_002154555.1 Streptomyces murinus | reverse complement strand
CCCCCGCCTCGATCGCCTCCTCCGCCCCCGTCCCGATCGCCTCCTCCACCTCCGCGACCCGCGCCCGCTCCTCCGCCGCGAAGCGCCGGGCGTCCAGCTGGTCGGCCAACTCCTCGTCCTGGGCCATCAGTTGCTCCAGGTCACAGTCGCCCAGCTCCAGCACGCCGAGGTCGACATACGCCCGCCGGAGCCGCTCGCCCCACAGGCCGATGTCCTTGACGCAGGGCACGATGCGGCTGAACAGCAGCTTGCGGAAGAGCCGGAGGAACTCGGTGCGCTCGGTCAGTTCCTCGGCCTCGGCGCGGGGGATGCCGAAGTTCTCCAGCACCTCCACGCCGCGCAGCCGGTCGCGCATCAGATAGCAGCCCTCGACGACGAACTCCTCGCGCTCGCGCAGTTCGGCGTCGGTGAGCTGCCGGTAGTAGTCGCGCAGCGCCATCCGGCCGAAGGCCACGTGCCGGGCCTCGTCCTGCATGACGTAGGTGAGGATCTGCCGGGGCAGCGGCTTGTCGGTGGTGTCCCGGATCAGTCCGAAGGCGGCGAGCGCCAGCCCCTCGATGAGCACCTGCATGCCGAGGTAGGGCATGTCCCAGCGGCTGTCGCGCAGGGTGTCGCCCAGCAGTGCCTGGAGGTTGTCGTTGATCGGGTAGACGAGCCCGATCTTCTCCTTCAGGAACCGGCTGTAGATCTCGGCGTGCCGGGCCTCGTCCATGGTCTGGGTCGCGGAGTAGAACTTGGCGTCCAGGTCGGGCACCGACTCCACGATCCGGGCGGCGCAGATCATCGCGCCCTGCTCGCCGTGCAGGAACTGGCTGAACTGCCAGGAGGCGAAGTGCCGGCGCAGCTCGCCCCGCTCGCGCTCGCTCATCCGGTCCCAGTACGGCGTCCCGTACAGGGCCGTCGCCTCGTCGGGGGTGCCGAGCACGTCATGGGGATCGACCTCCAGATCCCAGTCGATACGCCGGGTGGCGTCCCACTGCTTGTCCTTGCCCTTCTGGTACAGGGCCAGCAGCCGCTCGCGGCCGTCGTCGTACTCCCAGCTGAACCGGGCCGCGCCGGACGCGGGCACCTGCCAGGTGGGCTCTCCGGGTTCGTCGGCGTACAGGTCATGGGTGGACATATCTCGCAGGCTCACACGTAGACGCGCGGTCAACAAGTCCTGCGCAGGGGATTGACGCCCTTGCTGACAGGCAGTCTCATAAGTTACTGGACGACATACCCCCGGGTAACGAGGTGAGGGAGCCATGACGACCCTGACGGAAGCGGACGCGCTGGACGGCCTGCGCGACGCGCTCGGCCTGCTCAAGGACCGGGAGCAGGTGGCCGAACGGCTGCTGGTCTCCTCCGCCAAGCACTCCTTCGACCCCGACAAGGAGCTGGACTGGGACGCGCCCTTCGAGGAGGGCAAGTGGTTCTGGCCGCCGGAGCTGGTCTCGCTGTACGGCACGCCGATGTGGCAGCGGATGAGCGAGGAGCAGCGCATCCTGCTTTCCCAGCACGAGGCGGCCGCGCTGGCCTCGCTCGGCATCTGGTTCGAACTCATCCTGATGCAGCTGCTGGTGCGGCACATCTACGACAAGTCGGCCACCAGCGCGCATGTGCGCTACGCCCTCACCGAGATCGAGGACGAGTGCCGCCACTCGAAGATGTTCGCGCGCCTGATCGAGCGCGGCGACACCCCCTGGTACCCGGTCAGCAAGGCGCACCTGAATCTGGGCCGCCTGTTCAAGACCATCTCCACCACCCCGGGCTCCTTCACGGCGACCCTGCTGGGCGAGGAGGTCCTGGACTGGATGCAGCGCCTGACCTTCCCGGACGAGCGGGTGCAGCCGCTGGTCCGGGGCGTGACGCGGATCCATGTGGTCGAGGAGGCGCGCCATGTGCGGTACGCCCGTGAGGAGTTGCGCCGCCAGATGGTGACCGCCCCGCGCTGGTCCCAGGAGTTCACCCGGGTGACCTCCGGCGAGTTCGCGCGCGTCTTCTCCGTCGCCTTCGTCAACCCGGAGGTGTACACCAATGTCGGGCTCGACAGGCGCGAGGCCATGGCCCAGGTCAAGGCCAGCGGCCACCGCCGCGAGATCATGCAGACCGGCGCCAAGCGGCTGACCGACTTCCTGGACGACATCGGTGTGCTGCGCGGGGCCGGACGGCGGCTGTGGCGGTCGTCGGGACTGCTGGCGTAGCGGAACGCGCGAAGTCCCCGCCGAAGGAACCCCTTTCCCCCGGCGGGGACTGGCGGTGGCTGGCGGGGACTTCGGTATGACGGCCGACCGCTCTCCTACTCGTGGGCGCTGAGCACACCGCCGTTGCTGAGCACGATGTACACGCCGTTGGCGTCGAGACCGACGTCGTGCCGGTCCTTCGTCTCGATGGTGGCGGCCACCCCGTCATGGCCGATGATCTGCGCGCGGTAGCGCAGCTCGCCGAACTTCGTCACCTTGACGGTCCAGCCGCCCGCGACCTTGAAGGTGCCCGGACCCTGGTGGCCGCCGCCCATCCAGGCGTGCACCTCGCCGTCCAGCGTGAGCACGATGAACATGTCGTTGTCGTCGAGCCCGGCGTCCTGCCCGTTCGTGTCCAGGGTGGCCAGGACCGAGCCGCGGTTGACGATCTTGGCGCGGTAGCTCTGCTCACCGAGCCGGTAGATCTCGGCCGTGCTGCCGTCCGGCAGCTTCTGGGTGCGCTCCGGGGCCGACTTCTTCGCCGCGGCCGCGGACACGGCGGCGTGGTGCGCGCCGCCGGTGGACGTGGCCGCGTGGGCGGAGACGGCGGCCAAGGAGAGCGCGACGGCCGCCGCGACGGCCACCAGGCCACCGGTACGAACGGTGCGAGCGGTACGGCCGGTGCGGCGCACCGTGCGAGCGATCATGATCGAAATCCCCCTCGGGCATCGGGTGGTCATTCCCTACGCTCCGTCAGATGACCTCTGTCCCAACGCAGTTCACCCGGTTCCGTCCGCACTTGGTAACAACGCGAAGGTCCCTAGACCTCCGCGGCCGTACCGCTGAAGGCGACGAGCGCGGCGACCCCCTCGACCTCCAGGACCTCGTCACGGGCGCCGGTGCACAGGGCCGCGTCCAGGCGGCCGAGGCGCGTGCCCGCCCCTTCGAGGACGGCGGGACCCTCCAGTACGACGACGAGCAGCACGGGCGCGGCGGGCGGAGCGGGCAGCGCCACCCGCCCTCGTACGATCTCCACCCGCGCGGTGGCCCGGCCGCGCCGGGTCATCACGTTGAAGTCGACGAGCGGGCCGCCGAGCAGCCGGCAGTCGGTGTCGGCGTCCCCCGGGAAGGCGAAGGGGACATACGGTTCGGCCACCGGGTGCGGGGTCCCGTCGACGGTGAGCACCATGCCGGGTCCCTCGACCAGGGTGATGACCCGGTCGACCCCCTCGAAGCGGGAGAACGGGCCGCCCCGGGCCACATCGGCGAGGCTGACGCGCCACGCGAAGTCCGCCATGTCCGCGCCCTCGGGGGCCGCGGCGATCTCCCGGGTCAGCCCGCCCCCGTTCTTCCACGGCATCGCCGCACGTCCCTCGGCCCTCAGCACCCGCACCGTCATCCCGCACTACCTCTCGTCCGCTGTCCCCCGTGTGTATCCGCGGACCGCCCCCGCTGTCGAGCGCGGTAGGCCGACCGGCACGCGGCGCCCGCCCGGACCCGCAAGTTACGCTGCCTGGCATGACCCCCCAGACCGCCACCCCCGCGTATCGCCGGCTCAGTGTCGAGGAGCGGCGGCGCCAGCTGCTCGACGCGGCGCTGACGCTGTTCGCGCACCGGGCCCCCGAGGACGTGTCGCTGGACGACGTGGCGGAGGCGGCCGGGGTGTCGCGGCCGTTGGTGTACCGGTACTTCCCCGGCGGCAAGCAGCAGCTGTACGAGGCCGCGCTGGGGTCGGCCGCGGACGAGCTGCGGCAGTGCTTCGACGAGCCCCGCACCGGCTCCCCGCTGGCCCGGCTGACCCGCGCCCTCACCCGCTATCTGACCTTCGTGGACGAGCACGACACCGGCTTCGCGGCGCTGCTGCGGGGCGGCAGCGTGGTGGAGACCTCGCGCACCACGGCCATCGTGGACGGGGTACGGCGGGCCGCCGCCGAGCACATTCTCAGCCATCTCGGCGCCACAGAACCCGGGCCCCGGCTGCGCATGACCATCCGGATGTGGATCACGGCCGTCGAGGCGACCTCCCTGATCTGGCTGGACGAGGACAAGCAGCCGCCCGCCGGCGAACTGCGGGACTGGCTGGTGGACCAGTTCGTCGCCACCCTCTCGGTCACCGCGGCCCGCGACGAGCAGACGGCGGCCCTCGTGGGCACCCTCACCCGCGATGGCCGAGACTGAGACCGTGAAGAGCCAGGACATCCCCTTCGAGGGCGGCCCCATGGACGGACGCGTGCTGCCCGTCCTGCTCGGGCCGACCGGACATCCCCCGAAGACGTACCGCATCCCCGTCCCCGACCCGGACGACGGCCCGCCCACGGTGTACGTCTACCGGCGCGTGCCGCGCGGCCACAGCAAGAGGCTGGGCCTCATCCAGGGCTGGAAGTACACGTACGACCCCGACGACACCTCCGGCGGGCGGCTGCGCTGGCCCTGGTCCAAGCCGTCCGGCAAGCCGGGTGACACGCAGGGGTGACAGGGTTGCGCCGAACCGCGCACACGCGGCGCGCGCCCCACAGGAATACGTCTGATTATCGCGGTCGGATAGGGAACGGCAATGCGCCCACCCCTTCCGCACCCGAGGTGATGACGTGTCAGGAAAGCTTGTGCGCCTGGCCTGTACGGCCACGGTGGCGGCCCAGGCCGTCCTCGCGCCCGTGCCCGCCACCGCCGCGCCCGAGCCGCAGCGCTCCGTCTCCCAGCTGCTGACGGACCTCCAGAAGCTGTACCGGCAGACCGAGCAGGCCACCGAGACCTATGACGCCACCGCCGACCGGCTGGGGCGGCAGAAGTCGGAGGTGGCCCGCCTCGACAAGGAGCTGAGCCGCGCCCGGCGCGCCCTGGAGGCAAGCCGCGCCGACGCCGGCCGGCTGGCCCGCCAGCAGTACCAGGGCGCCTCCGGCGGCCTCGGCCCCTATGTCAGCCTGCTGCTCGCCCCGGATCCGCAGCGCGCGCTGGACGAGGGCCATGTGCTCGGCGAACTGGCCCGCCAACGCGCCCGTACGGTCGACCGGTTGACCGGCGCCGAACGGCACTCGGACACCGTCGCCCGCACCGCCCGCAAGGCCCTCGACACCCAACGGGCCCTCGCCGGGCAGCAGAAGAAGCAGCGCGATGCCGTCCAGGCGAAACTCGCCGACGTGGAACGCCTGCTGGCCACCCTGGACCCGGACCAGCTGAGCGCCGTCGACCGCCTCGAACAGCAGGGCGTCAGCGCGGCCCAGCGGGCCCTCGCGGGCTCGCTCTCCGACGACCACCCGGCCTCCCGCCAGGGCGAACGCGCCCTCCGCTTCGCCCTGAAACAGGTCGGCAAGCCCTACGTCTGGGGCGCACAGGGCCCCTCCTCCTACGACTGCTCCGGCCTGACCTCCAGCGCCTGGCAGCACGCGGGCACCCCGATCCCCCGCACCAGCCAGGAGCAGTGGCGGCACCTGCGCCACATCCCCCTGCACCAACTGCGCCCCGGCGACCTGGTGATCTACTTCCCCGAGGCGACCCACGTGGCGATCTACGCGGGCGACGGCAAGGTCGTCCAGGCCCCGAGACCCGGCACCCGGATCAAGATCTCTCCGGTGGCGTCGAATCCCGTACTGGGCGCCGTACGACCGGGTTAGCGCCCCTTCAGGGGCGCGGGGCACCGTGCGACCGGCCGCAACGAACCCGCGGCCGCGCACGCACCCGCGCCCCCGCGGCGACTACGCCCCCGCCACCGCCGAGAGGTACGCCCCCGCCTTCTCCGGCTCGAAGAAGAAGTTCTCGAAGTCGGCCGGGTTGTCGAACCCGTTGGCGAACCGATCCGCCACCGGCTGCAACTGCCCGGCCGCGCCGATGAGGTTCAGGACGTGCTCCGGCGGCGGCGCCAGCATCGCGTTCGTCCACTTGGTGACATGCTGCGCCGTCTGCCAGTACCGCTCGAACGTGCCGCGCATCCACTCCTCGTCGAACGGCTGCTCCCCGCGCTCCAGGATCGACGCGAGGTAGGAAGCCGCGCACTTGGACGCGGAGTTGGAGCCCTGTCCGGTGATCGGGTCGTTGGCGACGACCACGTCGGCGACGCCGAGCACCAGGCCGCCCGAGGGCAGCCGGCCGATCGGGTTGCGCACGGTCGGCGCGTACCGCCCGGCCAACGTGCCACCGGCGTCCGTGAGTTCGACCTTCGTCGCCCGCGCGTACTCCCAGGGCGTGAACCTCTCCATGAGTTCCAGGGTCAGGGAGAGGTGTTCGGCCGGGTCCTTGACACCGTTGAAGACATCGAGCGGGCCGCCCGGTATGCCCTCCCAGAACAGGATGTCGGCGCGCCCGGAGACGGTGTACGTCGGCATGACGAACAGCTCGCCGACGCCCGGCACCAGGTTGCAGCGCACCGCGTCGAACTCGGGGTGCTCGGGGCGCGGTCCGAGCCCGTGCACATACGCCACCGCGAGCGCGCGCTGCGGCTCGCTGTACGGGGAGCGCGCGGCGTCGCGGCCGAACATGGACACCAGCTCGCCCTTGCCCGCGGCGACCAGCACCAGGTCGTAGGTGCGCGAGAAGTAGTCGAGGTCGCCCACCGCCGCGCCGTGGATGACCAGTTGGCCGCCGCGCTGGGCGAAGGTCTCCATCCAGCCGGCCATCTTCACCCGCTGGTCGACGGACTGGGCGTGGCCGTCCAGCTTGCCGACCCAGTCGATGGCGCGCTGGGTGGGGCCGGGGTCGTGCGAGCCGGGGGCCGCGACCGAGACGCCCAGTCCCTGGATCTTCGGGGCCTGGGACTCCCAGAAGTTCAGCTGGAGGTCGCGCTCGTGCTGCAACGCGGTGTGGAACATGCACTGCGTCGACATCACGCGGCCGGACCGGATCTCGTCCGCGGTCCGGTTCGACATCAGGGTGACCTCGTAGCCGTGCGACTGAAGGCCGAGGGCGATCTGGAGGCCGGACTGGCCGGCTCCGACGACGAGTATCTTCCGCATGCGGGTGGTGGCTCCTTACAGGACTACTCGGGGGTTTCGTCCAGCGCGTGGCCGACCAGGGCCAGTAGGGTCTCGATGGCCGAAATCCGCCGGCGCGCATCCATGATCATGACAGGGATGTGCGGGGGTATCGTCAGCGCCTCCCGTACGTCCTCGATGTCGAACCGCTCGCTGCCGTCGAAGTGGTTGACCGCGACGACGTACGGCAGTCCGCAGCTCTCGAAGTAGTCCAGGGCGGGGAAGCAGTCCTTGAGGCGGCGGGTGTCGGCCAGCACGACGGCGCCGATCGCGCCGCGCACCAGGTCGTCCCACATGAACCAGAACCGCTGCTGACCCGGCGTGCCGAACAGATAGAGCACCAGGTCGTCGTCGAGCGTGATGCGGCCGAAGTCCATGGCCACGGTGGTGGTGACCTTGTCCGGGGTGTCGGACAGGTCGTCGGTGCCCTCGCTCGCCTGGGTCATCAGCGCCTCGGTCTGCAAGGGCGTGATCTCCGAGACGGCCGTGACCAGGGTGGTCTTGCCGACGCCGAAGCCGCCCGCCACCACGATCTTCGTCGCGATGGGGGCTCGCGTCCGGTCCGTCTGCCAGGCCTTCAGGTCCTCGTCGGGTTCGGCGAAGCCGGCGACGAGGGGGGCGGCGCCTCCGAGGGAGGCGGTGGCGTCAGAGACGGCGAAGTCCACTCAGCACCCTTTCCAGCAGAGCGCGGTCCGGACGGCCGGTGCCGTGACCGGTTCCGGTGCCGTACACACGGATCTTTCCCTGGTCCGCGAGGTCGCTGAGGAGCACGCGGACCACGCCGAGCGGCATCTTCAGCAGCGCGGCGATCTCGGCCACCGTGCGCATACGGCGGCACAGTTCGACGATGGCCCGCATCTCCGGCATGACACCGGCGAGCGATCCCTTCGTCAGTTCTCTACGCTCCTCGGGCGCCTCGATGGCCGCGGTGCTGGCCACGAAGGTCTCCACGAGGAGGACGTGTCCGAAGCGGGTGCGACCGCCGGTGAGCGAGTAGGGGCGCACGCGGGCGGGTTTGCGCTCGCCGCCGCGCACCGGGAGCTTCGGTGTGCCGCTCATCGGGCGCTCCCGGCCGACTCCAGGGACTTGCGCAGCTCGCTGCGGAGTTCCGGGGTGAGGACGTGTCCGGCGCGGCCGACGAACAGCGCCATGTGGTAGGCCACCACGCTCATGTCGCACTCGGCGGAGCCGTGCACGCCGAGCAGTGAGCCGTCGCTGATGGACATCACGAACAGGCTGCCCTCCTCCATGGCGACCATGGTGTGCTTGACCCCGCCGAACGTCATCAGCTTGGCGGCGCCGACGGTGAGGCTGCCGATGCCGGAGACGATGGTGGCGAGGTCCGCGGAGGAGCCGCGGGGTCCCTTGCCGGGACGGGCCTGGCGGGACTGCGCTGTGTGGCCCGGGTCGGACGACAGCAGCAGCAGACCGTCCGAGGAGACCACGGCGACGGACTGGATGCCGGGGACCTCCTCGACCAGGTTGGTCAGCAGCCAGTGCAGATTGCGGGCCTCAGTGCTCAGCCCGAAGGTACTGGGAGCGGTCAACTGCTTGCCTCCTCGACAGGGCCCCCCGTGGTGTCTTCGGAATGGTCTTCGATCTCTGCCTCGACGTCGCGGTAGCCGGCCTGTGCTCCTCGGCGGAAGCCACCGAGCCTGCGGCGCAGGGCCTCGGCGTCGACGCTGGTGCTGCGCTGGCGGGGCGGGGGGGCGGGTGCGGTGACCCTGGGCGTGCGCTTGGGCAGCCCCTTGCTGGTGACCCGTTCCTCGGCCTCGCCGTCGTCGGCGGCCCCGGTCATGGGCCGCGCGTGGCTGATGTGTTCGGCGTCCCCGTCGGCATCGACGGGAGCAGCCGGCCGGTCGTCCGGCCGGTCGTCGGGTTCCCCGTCCGGTGCCTTCTCCGGTGCGTTCCCCGACGTCTTGTCCGGTGTGCTCCCCGGCGTCTTCTCCGGTGCGTTCTCCGGTGTCCTGTCCGGTGCCTTCCGCGGTGCCTCGTCCGTGAGCGGGAGCAGCAGCTCCATCGTGGTCTCGGCGAAGGTCTCCACCGGGGCCTTGGGCCGGGCCCCGGCCTCCTCCGCGCCGGGCCCCGCCTGCTCGTGCGTCGTCTCCTCGGCGGCTTCCGGCGCCGTCTCCTCGGCCGGGTCCGGGGCAGTCTCCCGCTCGTCCGCCCGCTCCGGCTCCGCACCGGCCTCCCTGACCGCCTTCTCGGCCAGCGCCACCAGCGGGTCCTGCTGCTCGGCGCCGTCCTTGGGACGGGTGGGCAGGACATTGGAGTTGGCCTCGGCGGCGGCGCCCGGCAGGGTGAAGGTGCCGGTGGTGGAGGTGGCGACCTGCGGGGGTACGGCCGTCGCGGGGGCCTCGGACAGCAGGGTGGCCGGCAGCACCACGACCGCGGCGACCCCGCCCTGCTTCTGCTCGCGCAGCTGCACCCGTACACCGTGCCGGTGGGCGAGGCGGGCCACGACGTACAGGCCGAGCCCGAGGCCGTCGTCACCCTCCTGGTCGTACCCGGCCTCGGGGTCGAAGTCGGCGAGGCGCGCGTTGAGCCGGGTGAGGCGGTCCTCCGCCATGCCGATGCCCTCGTCGTGCACGGAGAGCATGACCTCGCCGGACTCCAGCAGCCAGCCGGAGACCTCGACCGGCACGTCCGGCGGGGAGAACGTGGTGGCGTTCTCCATCAGTTCGGCCAGCAGGTGCGAGAGGTCGTCCGCGGCGAAGCCCGCGATGTGCGCGTGCGGCGGCAGCGCGGCGATGCGCACCCGCTCGTACCGCTCGATCTCACTGACCGCGGCGCGCACCACGTCCACCAGCGGCACCGGTCCGTGGTGCTGCTGGACATGCTCGGTACCGGCGAGGACCAGCAGGTTCTCGCTGTGCCGGCGCATCACGGTGGCGAAGTGGTCCAGCTTGAAGAGGGTGGCGAGACGCTCGGGGTCCTGCTCCCGGTCCTCCAGACCCTCGATGACGGCGAGCTGGCGCTCGACCAGACCGAGGGTGCGCAGCGCCAGGTTGACGAAGGTGCCGCCGATGCTGGCGCGCACCCGGCCCAGTTGGGCCGCCGCCTCGGCGAGTTCGGCGCGCAGCTCCTCGCGGGCGTCGGCCATCTTCTGCCGCTGCCCGACCAGGTGCTTGCGGTCGGTCTCCAGGGTAGTGACCCGCTCGTGCAGGGCGGCGGCGTGCGCGTGCAGGGCGTTGACGGAGCGGACGACCTGCGCGAACTCGTCGTTGCGGCCGGTGAAGGCGATGGGTTCGCGGCCGGCCGGGTCGCCGGGCTCGGCGAGCCGGGCGGTGCCGCGGCGCAGCACCGACAGGGGCCGGGTGAGGGTGCGGGCCATGGCGGTGGCGATGCCGACCGCGACCAGCAGCAGCACGCCGAGGACGGCGACCCGGATCTCCAGCGCGGTGACGTCGTCGTCCCGCAGCTTCTCCAGGTCCTGGGTGCGGTGCTCGTAGAGGGCGGACTCCGCTCCGCGCATCAGGTCGAGCCGCCCGGACAGGGCCGCGTCCAGCTTGGTGGCGCTGGTGCCCGAGGCGCTGTCGGGGAAGGTCGGCTGGGCGGTGAAGGTGTCCAGGTACTTCTCGGCCGAGTTGACGTCGGCGCCGGTGACCGTGGAGTCGTACGCGTCGACGGCCGACTTGGGCGCGTTCTCGCGGAAGTCGGCGAGGGCCGCGTCGGAGCGCAGCCGGGCCCGCTGGGCGGCGGCGGTGAGCGCGTCGCGCTGCTTGCGGCCGGCCTCGGTGGGCACGGAGGTGGTGGTGGGCAGTCCGGTGACGGGGTTGAACACCGTCTGCGTGGTCGCCGGGACGTTGAGCGCGGCGAGCAGCAGGCCGCGGGCGGCGGCGGACTGCTGGACGGCGGTGTCCAGTTCGGCGAGCGCGTAGCCGCCGGAGCCGGCCCGCGGGGGCATCCGCTCGGCCAGCTGCTCGGCGAGCCCGTGCAGTTCGGTGATCGTGGCCGAGTACGCCTGGTGGGCTTCGAGCGCGCTGCTCTTGCCGGTGAGGGCGGCGCGCCGGACGGTCGCGATGCGGTCGAGGTCGCCGCGCAGGTCCGCCGGGGTGCCGCTGTCGGCGCGCAGATCCGCCACCTGGCGGTCGACGCGGGTGCTGCGGTCCTCGGCGGGCGCCTTGGACTCGGGGCGGCCGGCCGCGATGTAGGAGGTGACCTCGTCGCGCTCGTCGGCCAGGGAGCCCGCGAGGGCGAGGGCGTCCTGGGTGCGGGAGGCCAGCGTCACCAGGTCCTGGGAGTCGCTCACGTCCGAGGACGCGGTGAGCAGGGAGGGGGCTCCGGCTCCGGCGACCGCGGCGGCCACGACCGCGACGGCGACGATCAGCCGGGTGCGCACATGCGTGGGCCGCCCGGTGCCCACGGGAGTCTCGGGGGCGGCCTTCTCGGGGGCCGTCTGCCTGCCTGTGCGCCGAGGCCGCTTCATCTGCACCGGTGCTCGCATTCCTGAACTCGTCTACCCAAGGGCCCGGGTGGCGCCCCGTCAGCTCGGTGCCAAGTGGTGCGTGCACCCGGTTCGTACGGTCCCCGACCCTCCCAGCGCCGGTGGGCAGTGGTCGCGCATCACCTGACCCGCCACCCGAAGGAGTGAACATCGGAGGGGAGTTGGCGGGCAAGTTCCTCTGGCGTGTGCGGGGCCGTTCCCCGGCGGGCCGGTTGGACGCGCGCGAAAGGGTTTGGCAGTATTCGCCACCGCGCTTTTTCGGAGTGGCCCATTACCCCCCAAACCAGGCGCCTGACCTGCGCGAGCATGACAATCCACGGGCGATTGCCGGTCTTTGGGGAAGGCCGTGAAGGGCTCGTGCAGACTGGCCGAATGCGAACTGATCTCGTTTCGGAACCCGGCGACGCGACGCGACCCAACGAGGACTTCGCCGATGTCGGACTACCCGCCTCCGGACAGGGCGGTTGTGTGATCTTGCTGGACGGGGTGACACCGCCCGCCGGGGAGACGGGCTGTCTGCATTCCGTCCCCTGGTTCACCGCCCGGCTCGGCGGGGCACTGACCGAACTGACCGTTTCTGGCCGAGATCTGACGCCGGCCGACATCCTTTCTTCGGCGATCGAGCGCACCGCGCAGACACATGCGGACACCTGTGACCTTTCTCACCCGCGCACGCCTCAGGCAACCGTGGTCATCGTGCGGTGGTCCGTCGAGACGGTCGAGTACCTGGTGCTCTCCGACTCGGCGCTGCTGCTGCGCTCGCCCGCCGGGGAGGTCACCGCGGTCCTGGACGACCGGCTCGCCCGGCTGCCCCGCTCGGCGCTGGCCACCGACGCCCTGGTGGACGCGAACCTGCGCAACAAGGAGGGCGGCTTCTTCACGGCCGCCGCGGACCCGTCCGTCGCCGCCCGCGCGGTGACCGGCACCGTGCCCCGCGGCGAGGTCGCCGAGCTGGCCGCCCTGACGGACGGCGCGACCCGCTGGACGGAGACGTTCCACCAGGGCGACTGGACCGGCCTGTTCGACGTCCTCGCCAAGGACGGCGCCCGCTCGCTCGTCGACCGGGTACGGCAGCTGGAGTCGGCGGACGAGCGGGAGCGGGCGTTCCTGGGGCGGAGCAAGACGCACGACGACGCGACGGTGGTGTACGTCGAGCTGTGACCCCCGCTCGGCCGCGGGTCATTTCTCCATGACGCCGTTCAACTGGTGCAGCAGCCGGGCCAGCTCGGCCACCTCGCGGCGGTCCCAGTGGGCGAGCTGGCTGACGTACCGGGCGCGGCGGGCCTCGCGGACCGTGCCGACCCGGCGGTGGCCCTCCTCGGTGAGGGTGACGAGCCAGGCGCGGCCGTCCGCGGGGTCGGGCTCGCGGGTGATCAGGCCCAGCTCCTCCAGGGCGCGCAGCTGGCGGGACATGGTGGCCTTGCCGACGCCGAAGTAGCCGGCGAGTTCGGTGGCCCGCCGGCCGCCGTGCTCGTTCAGCCGGATCAGCAGTCCGTACGCGGAGGACTCCAGATCGGGGTGGACCTCCCGGGCCATCTCGCCCTGGTTGGCGCGGGCGCGTCGCAGCAGTACGGTCAACTCGCGTTCGAGTGCCAGGAATTCCTGGTCTGCACCACTGGGCGTCACCTGCTCGGCGACGCGTGCTTCTGCGCCGTTTCCGTCCTCGTGCACGTCACACCCCTGATCGGTTTCGCGGTCCTGAAAGTTTCTGCCAAACGCCGTCATAGCCGCAGCTCCGTAAGTATTTCGCAGGCGTAGACCAACGGCGGCGGCCGGACCCCCTTCCCACGCCGCTATCTACGTGCGTAGCTTTTTCGTCAGGCATTGAATGACATGCCCACGACAGTGCACCTCTTCCGAGGTGACTGCCATGTTCCCCCCACTTTCACCCCACCCTCC
>NZ_MUNF01000455.1 GCF_002154555.1 Streptomyces murinus | reverse complement strand
CCGCTGTCACCCCCCGCCTGAAGCCCCCGCCGGGCTCAGTTCCTCCGCCATTGCCGCCCGTAGTCGCAGCGTGGTGACGAGTCGTTGGAAGGCCTCCGCCCAGTAGCCTCCGGCGCCCGGTGCGGCGTCCTCGGGTTCGTCGGGTATCGCCAGCAGGGACTGGAGCCGGGCCGCCTCGGCCGGGTCCAGGCAGCGTTCCGCGAGGCCCATCACGCCGCTGAAGCTCCAGGGGTAACTGCCCGCGTCCCGCGCGATGTTGAGGGCGTCCACCACGGCCCGGCCCAGCGGCNNCTCGGACAGGCCGTGGGTCGCGATGAACCCGGCGACCCACTCGGCCCGTTCCGCCGGATCCAGCGTGGCCAGCAGCTTGGCGCGCTCCGCCAGGGACACCGCCCCCGGGCCGCCCGCCTCGGGTGCCGACGGCGCGCCGAGCAGCGCCCGCGACCAGCACGCGTCCCGCTGCCGCACCGCCGCCCGGCACCAGGCCGCGTGCAGTTCGCCCTGCCAGCCGTCCGTCACCGGCAGTGCCACGATCTCCCGTGCGTCGCGCCCGCCGAGCCGGCCCGGCCAGGTGCCGAGCGGCGCGGCCTCCACCAACTGCCCGAGCCACCAGGAGCGTTCGCCTCGACCTGCGGGCGGGGTGGCCACCACGCCGTCGCGCTCCATGCCGGAGTCGCACTCGTGCGGCGCCTCCACCACGATCACCGGACCGTCCCCCGAACGGTCCAGGGCCACACACGCGGTGGCCCGTACGGCCATTCGCGCGGCCAGTGCCGAGCCCGGCAGCGCGGACAGCAGTTCCGCCGCCGTGGCCCGGACGTTGCGGCTGCGGTCGCCCAGCGCCTTCTCCAAAAATGGCTCGTCCGCCGCGGACAGGCCCGAGCGCAGCGAGTCCAGGAACATCAGCCGGTCCTCCGCCCGCTCCGTCGGCCAGGTCCCGGCCAGCAACTCACGGGCGAACGCGGGAGATCGGGCCCGCAGCGCGCCCAGCAGGGCCACCCGCTCGGCGAACAGGCCCTCCTCCCACAGCCGTCGTATCGCCTCCGCGTCCCCGGGATCCGGGAGCGCCGCGCCGCCGCCGGGGGCCGAGCGCAGGGCGAACCGCCAGTCCGGGTTGAACCGGGCCAGCCACAGCGCCCGGGGCCCCGCGAAGGCCAGCGCCGCCGGGCGCAGGTCCGTACGGCCCCGGGCCGCGTCCAGCAGCGCGGGGAGCGCCTGCGCGGGGGCCGCGTACCCATGTCCGTTGGCCGCCGCGAGCCACTGCGGGAGCAGCTCCATCAAGTCCGGGGAACTGCCCCGGCGCCCCCCGCCGGTGCCGCCGGAACGGTCGGCCAGCAGCGCCGCGAGCCGCCCGGCCGCGGCCGTGGGCAGTGCCGGGCGGGGATCCTCGGGCGCCCGCTCCGGCCGCCGCCCGGCCGGTGCGGGCCGCAGTCCGGCCCGTCGTCGTACGGTCGCCTCGGCGGCCGCGTCCAGCAGGGCGACGGGGGCGGGGCGGCCGGGCACGAGCCACCCGGGCGGGCGCCGGTCGGTGCCGAGGAGGGCGGTGGTGACCAGGTCCTCCCAGCCGCCCACGGCGTCCGGGCTCGGTGCGCTGCCGTTCATCGCGTTGCCTTCCCTTCGGATGGAGCGTTGCCTTCCCTTCGGGTGGAGTGGGGCGGGGTGGTCAGCACAGCGGCACCGCCTCCCCGCCGCCCTCGGGCCACGCCGTGAGCGGGGTGAAGCCCCGGTGGCCGCACTCGCCGAAGACCGTGACCGGGGCGCCGCCGGACAGCGCGAGCAGACGCCACAGGCCGGGGCGGGAGCGGGCGGCGCGGGTGAGGGGCAGGGCCGAGTCCGCGTCGGCGTCGGCCAGTTGCCACTGTTCGCCGTCCGGGACCGGGACGACCCGTTCCAGGACCGCCGGGACCGACTCCAGCCAGGGGTCCTCGCGCAGAGCGGTGCCGTACCGGGCCGCCGCCTCGCCCGTGGTGACACCCGGAGGGCGCAGACCGGCCGGGGCGGG
The DNA here is from genome assembly GCF_002154555.1 of Streptomyces murinus. Lineage (GTDB taxonomy): Bacteria > Actinomycetota > Actinomycetes > Streptomycetales > Streptomycetaceae > Streptomyces > Streptomyces murinus. The sequence continues at coordinate 3,495 of NZ_MUNF01000455.1, read as the reverse complement.
CGCCGCGAACCGCTCGCCCAGCGCCGCCCGGAACTGACCGGCGCCCGGATACGCGGACAACTCGGCGTCCAGGGCGAGACCCACCGGCAGGGACAGCTCCGGGGCCCGGCCGCCCGCGCCGTAGGACAGCAGCAGCCGGATGCGGTGCGACGCGGCGCCGTACAGCCATGCCCGGCGCGTCGTCAGTTTCGTGTCCGCCGTGTCGTACTGGGCGAGGACCAGCCAGCGGTCGCGCTCGGGCGGGCCGTCCGCCGGGGCGGGCAGGCCGAGCCGGGAGCGGACCGTGGCCGCGAGGGGCTCCGGCAGCCGGTCGCGGCGCAGCCAGCCCTGGTCGAGCAGATGCACCAGCGCGCACTCCTCCAGCAACCGGGCCGGCCAGCCCGCGCCGGACGCCGGTATCGCCCCCAACTCCCGTACCCTCGCAGCCAGTCCGGGCGCCTGGGCGTCGACCATGCGGGCCGCGGTCTCCTCCCACAGTCCGTACCCCGCCTGTTCGGCCGCGGCCAGGCCGCCGCGCAGCAGGTCGGCCAGACGCTGCTCCAGCTCGGTCGCGCCCGCGGTGACCCGCTCGGCCCGGCGCTCCGCACGGCGCCGGGCCGCCTCCGGATCGGCGGCCCCACCGCCGCTGTCCGGCCGCTTGTCCTCCGCGCGCTCACGCCTGCCCGCGAGCCACTGCGCGGCCCAGTCCGGCGGCTCGGTGCGGGCCGGCACCGAACCGTCGTCCCCCGTCCACAGCAGAAGCAGCCCGAGCGCGTGCTTGCACGGGAACTTACGGCTCGGACAACTGCACTTGTACGCGGGCCCGATGAGGTCGACCACCGTCTGGTACGGCCTGCTGCCGCTGCCCTTGCACAGCCCCCACACCGACTCCTTCCCGCTCCCCGCCTCGGACCACGGACCGGCTGTGCCGAGCCTGCCACCCGCCTTGCGTGACGCGGCGTCAGGCGCCAGCGCCAGCACCTGGTCCGCGGTCCAGCGCACCCCCTGCTCAGTCATGTCTCCGACGGTAGATCCCCCCACTGACAATCGGCCCCGAGCGGGCGTTTGTGCTGGTCAGAGCGATTGTCAGTGGGGTGGTTCATCGTTGGTGGCAGATCCGAACCGGCCGAGCTGGAGGGGGCCTCAGCCATGTCAGCCAACCTTGCGTCCACGCCATCGAAGACCGCCGCACCGCACCCGGGCGAGAGCACGACGGCGCTGCGGCCGCACGCCGAGGACGCGTTCGCGGCCGAACTCGCCGCGCTGGCCGCGCAGGACGACCGGCCGCGCCCGGCCCGCTGGAAACTGTCGCCGTGGGCGGTGGCCACGTACCTGCTCGGCGGCACCCTGCCGGATGGCACGGTGATCTCGCCGAAGTACGTGGGCCCGCGCCGGATCGTCGAGGTCGCCGTCACCACGCTCGCCACCGATCGCGCCCTGCTGCTGCTCGGGGTGCCCGGCACCGCCAAGACCTGGGTGTCGGAGCATCTGGCCGCTGCCGTCAGCGGCGACTCGACCCTGCTGGTCCAGGGCACCGCCGGCACCCCCGAGGAGGCCATCCGCTACGGCTGGAACTACGCGCGGCTGCTCGCCCACGGCCCCAGCCGGGACGCCCTGGTGCCCAGCCCGGTCATGCGGGCCATGGCCGAGGGCATGACCGCCCGGGTCGAGGAGCTGACCCGGATCCCGGCCGATGTGCAGGACACCCTGATCACCATCCTGTCCGAGAAGACCCTGCCCGTCCCGGAGCTGGGCGAGGAGGTCCAGGCGGTCCGCGGTTTCAACCTGATCGCCACCGCCAACGACCGCGACCGCGGGGTCAACGACCTCTCCAGCGCGCTGCGCCGCCGCTTCAACACCGTCGTGCTGCCGCTGCCGGAGAGCGCCGAGGCCGAGGTGGACATCGTCAGCCGCCGCGTCGAGCAGATCGGCCGCTCCCTCGACCTGCCGGCCGCGCCCGACGGGACGGCGGAGATCCGCCGGGTCGTGACCGTCTTCCGCGAACTGCGCGACGGCCTGACCGGCGACGGCCGTACGAAGGTGAAGTCGCCCAGCGGCACGCTGTCCACGGCCGAGGCGATCTCCGTCGTCACGGGCGGCCTCGCGCTGGCCGCCCACTTCGGCGACGGCGTGCTGCGCCCGGCCGATGTCGCGGCCGGCATCCTCGGCGCCGTCGTCCGCGATCCGGCGGCCGACCGGGTCGTCTGGCAGGAGTACCTGGAGACGGTCGTGCGCGAGCGCGAGGGCTGGACGGACTTCTACCGCGCGTGCCGGGAGGTGAGCGCATGACCGGCGCCGGGCCGCTCCTGCTCGGGGTGCGGCACCACGGGCCCGGCTCCGCCCGCGCGGTGCGCGCCGCGCTGGACGCCGCCCGGCCCGCCGCCGTCCTGATCGAGGGGCCGCCCGAGGCCGACGCGCTGATCCCGCTGGCCGCCGACCCTGGGCTGCGGCCACCGGTCGCCCTGCTCGCCCATGCGGTGGACGAGCCCGGCCGCTCCGCGTTCTGGCCGTTCGCCGCCTTCAGCCCGGAGTGGGTGGCCGTGCGCTGGGCGCTGGAGCACGGCGCCCCGGCCCGCTTCATCGACCTGCCGGCCGCCCACACCCTCGCCTGGGACGCCGAACTCCCTTCGGTGGAAGGGGAGTCCGAGGTCGCCGAGGGCGAGCAGGTCCGTGTCGACCCGCTCGCCGCGCTCGCCGGGGCCGCCGGGTACGACGATCCCGAGCGCTGGTGGGAGGACGCCGTGGAGCACCGGGGGACGGGGGAGCGCGACCCCTTCGCCCCGTTCGAGGCGCTGGCCGAGGCCATGGGCGCGCTGCGCGAGCGGTACGGCGCGGGCGGGCGCCCCCGGGACCTGGTGCGCGAGGCGCAGATGCGGCTTCGACTGCGCGCCGCGCGCAAGGAGTTCGGGGACGCGGTGGCCGTGGTGTGCGGGGCCTGGCACGTACCCGCACTGCGGGAGCGGACGACGGTCACCGCCGACCGGGCGCTGCTGAAGGGGCTGCCCAAGGTGAAGACCGAGCTGACCTGGGTGCCCTGGACGCATCGCAGGCTGGCCCGGTCGAGCGGCTACGGCGCGGGCATCGACTCGCCCGGCTGGTACGGCCATCTCTTCCACGCCCCCGACCGGCCGGTGGAACGGTGGCTGACCAAGGTGGCCGGGCTGCTGCGGGAGGAGGACCGGATCGTGTCCTCCGCGCATGTCATCGAGGCCGTACGGCTCGCCGACACCCTCGCGGCCATGCGCGGGCGCCCGTTGCCCGGCCTGGGCGAGACCACCGACGCGGTGCGCGCGGTGATGTGCGACGGCTCGGACGTGCCGCTCGCGCTGGTGCACGACCGGCTGGTGGTCGGGGACGTCCTCGGGGAGGTGCCGGAGTCGGCTCCCGCGGTGCCGTTGCAGCGCGACCTGGTGCGGCGGCAGCGTTCGCTGCGGCTCAAGCCGGAGGCGCTGGAGCGCGAGCTGGAGCTGGATCTGCGGGGGGACACGGACGCGGGCCGCAGCAGACTGCTGCACC
>NZ_MUNF01000454.1 GCF_002154555.1 Streptomyces murinus | reverse complement strand
GCACCGCCTCGTGACCGCCCCCGCGCCCACCCCCGAGACCGCTCTCGCGCCCGAGGGGAACGTGGCGGGGCGGCTCTCCTTCGTCGACCGCTACCTGGCACTGTGGATCCTCGCCGCGATGGCCGCCGGACTCGGCCTCGGCCGCCTGGTCCCGGGCCTGGGCGGCGCGCTGGCCGAGGTGACCGTGACCGGGGTGTCCCTGCCGATCGCCCTGGGCCTGCTCGTGATGATGTATCCGGTCCTGGCCAAGGTCCGCTACGACCGCCTCGGCACCGTCACCCGCGACCGCCGTCTGCTGGTGCCGTCCCTGCTGCTCAACTGGGTCGTCGGCCCGGCGCTGATGTTCGCGCTCGCGTGGCTGTTCCTGCCGGATCTGCCCGCCTACCGCACCGGCCTGATCATCGTGGGCCTGGCACGCTGCATCGCCATGGTGATCATCTGGAACGACCTGGCCTGCGGCCACCGCGAGGCCGCCGCCGTCCTGGTCGCCCTGAACTCCGTCTTCCAGGTCATCGCGTTCGTGGCGCTCGGCTGGTTCTACCTGTCCGTGCTCCCCGGCTGGCTGGGCCTGCCCCGGACGGACCTCGACGTGTCGACATGGCAGATCGCGCGCAGCGTCCTCATCTTCCTCGGCATCCCCCTGGCCGCCGGCTACCTCACCCGCCGGATCGGCGAGCGGACCAAGGGCCGTACCTGGTACGAGTCCCGGCTCCTCCCCCGCATCGGCCCCTTCGCCCTCTACGGCCTCCTCTTCACGATCGTCCTCCTCTTCGCCTTGCAGGGCGACGCCATCACGTCGAGCCCCCTGGACGTCGCCCGCATCGCGTTGCCGCTGCTGGTCTACTTCGCCGTCATGTGGGCGGGCTCGATGTTTTTGGCCCGTGCCATCGGCCTGGACTATCCCCGCGCCACGACGCTGGCCTTCACCGCCGCGGGCAACAACTTCGAGCTGGCCATCGCCGTCGCGATCGCCACCTTCGGCGCCTCCTCCGGCCAGGCCCTCGCCGGTGTCGTCGGCCCCCTGATCGAGGTCCCGGCCCTGATCGCCCTCGTCCACGTCGCGCTACGCACCCGCCGCCACTTCACCACTCAGGAAGCCCCCACCCATGCCTGACCTGCCCTCTACCCCCTCCACCCCTTCCGTCCTCTTCGTCTGCATCCACAACGCCGGCCGCTCCCAGATGGCCGCCGCCTTCCTCACCCACCTCGCGGGCGACCGCGTCCAGGTCCGCTCGGCCGGCTCCGCCCCCGCCGACACGGTCAACCCGGCCGTCGTGGCGGCGATGGCGGAGTCGGGCATCGACATCTCGGCCGAGATCCCCAAGGTGCTCACGGTCGACGCCGTCCGGTCCTCCGACGTCGTCATCACCATGGGCTGCGGCGACACCTGCCCGGTCTTCCCGGGCAAGCGCTACCTCGACTGGCAACTCCCGGACCCGGCCGGCCAGGGCGTCGCCGCGGTGCGCCCGATCCGCGACGAGATCGAACGCCGGGTCCGCGACTTGCTCACCGAGCTCACGCAGACGTCGTAACGGCGCTTCCGGGACCTACGCCCGCCCGCTTGAACCCGTGACTCCGCTCCACCTTCGCCACGTGCAGCGTGTAGCTCTGATACCACTGGGCTCGCCCACGCTCCTGTGCCGAACGGTGCTCGGCATTGCTCCGCCACTGGGTGAGGGCGTCCGCGTCACGGAAGTACCCGACGGTGATGGACAACCCACCAGGGGTCTGCGCGTGGTCCGCCCCCAGATACCCGGGGACCTCCTTCACCAGGTCCTCCATGCGCGAGTTGGTCTCGCCGTAGCCGCTCCGGTCGTCGGTCGGGACCGCGGTGAACACGGCAACGTAGTACGGCGGTTCGAAGGCCTCGACAGGCGCGACAGCCACCTCTGATTGATCACTCATGACGTCACTGTGCGTCAGTCCCGACCCAACGATCCAGGGTCTTTCCCGAACGGGATCCACCAGGGATCCGTCTCTTTACCAAAGGGTCACCCCGCGATACGGGTCGCCTGCTCACGGAGTTCCTGGGCCTCCGGCACCCCCTCGTACCGCCGCAGCCGGACCCGCATGTCCTGGAGGGCCGCCTGGACCTTCACCGAGCGGATGCCGTCAGCACAGTCGAGGAAGTTCCGCCAGGTGGCCATGGCACCGTCCACATCGCCTTGGCGCAGCCGCACGCCACCGAGGTCGGCGAGGACGATGGCGCGAGTGCGGCGGCGGTCGAGGCCGTGGATGTCGAGGGCGAGGTGCAGGTGTTCCTCGGCGGCGTCGAGATCGCCGAGGCGGGAGAGGACCATGCCGGCTTCATGGGCCCAGCGGCCCGGGGAGTAATGAGCTGCCCAGGAGTCGCCGACGTCGGCGGCAGCCGGCCTGCCGATGGCGGCCTCGGACAGGGCCAGGTGCTTGGTGGCCATGCGCCGGTCGTCGTCCTGGGCGGCGGCGTTGGCGAGGGTGGCTTCGTAGTAGGCCACCGCACGCGGGTTGTCGAGGTGACGGCCGTACTCCACGCAGGCTTCGCCGAGTTGGACGGCCTCGGCCCGGTTGCCGAGGTCGACGCACTGTACGGCGAGACCGCGCAGCGCCGTGGCGGAGAGTTCCGGATCGCCGGCCTCGGCGGCCAGGCGGAAGGAGTGCGCGTAGTAACGCTGGGCGAGCCCACGTAATTCGGGGGTGTCGCCCTCGTCCTGGGCCATCCAGCCCGCGAGGTGGACGAGTTGGGAGGTGGCGGCGAACAGCTCGCGTCCGGTGGCCTCGGTGAACCGCCCTTCCAGCCAGGGCGCGACGTCCTGGGTGAGGTAGCGGACGGCCAGGTGCCGGGCATGGCCACCACCGAGCTCGGAGGCCGAGTCACCGAGTGCCTTCACCATGTGGCGTACGGCGGCCACCTCACCCTGACCGACGCGGACGGCTCCGGGCAGGACGGACTTGGTCCGGCGGGTGATGCTGTCCATGTCGGGCAGGCCGAGGGCGGACAGCGCGTATCCGCTGGAGGCGAGGATGAACTCCCGACGTTCCACGTCACTCCTTCCCGGACGCGGGACTGATGCAACGGTATCGGTGTGCGGGGCGGCAGACATGGGCTTCCGCGAGGCGGATCGGCTCGGGGTCAAGCCCCCACTCCAGCGCGATGCGCCTCAACCCGGTCGAAGGAATCCGGTCCCTACTCCGTCGGCGTCGCCAGGTCAACACCGCATTCATCGGTCCCGCCCACCTGATGCCCGCCCTGCGTCGTGGCTGCGCGGGCCCTTGCCTGTTCGAACTCCGTCGCAATCCGCCACAGGGGCACGTCGTACTGTTCCGGGCAGTTGTCGATGAGCAACTGGCCCAGCTCCTGGCGCTGGTTGCCGCCGAGTCCAAGCGCCTCGGCGATACGACGGAACGTCGTATGGGTGACTCCACGACTTCGGGCCTCGGCCTCGAATTGGATGAGCCAGGACAGGATCACCTCTGGGTTCAGCGGCGCCGACGGCTGGTCCTTGAGGCGGGCGGATTTGGCGCGTTCGTAATCGATCTCCGAGAAGCCGGTGACCTTCCGGCTGTACGCCTCGGCTTCGTCCAGGGTCGCGGTCGTCAGGATGGAACGGGCGAGGGCGTTGCGGGCCAACGCTTCGTCCAAATCGACTTCGTGGACCGTAGGACCCTCGTCGGTCAGTGGTACGGCCAGACCGGCGTCGCGTACCTCGCATGTGCCCCGTACTCCTCGGGCAGTCGCCGCGAGCATTGCTGTCGCTTCTGAGGGGTGCCACTCCAGTACGGAGGAGATCGTCTCCACGTCTCCTGGCCTGAAGGTGTGTACGAGAGGACCCAACAGGTCGTGGAGGTCGGCTGCGGGGAGTTCGCCGTCCAGACCGGGGCCCGCGACCAGCAGCCGGACCGGTGCGTTCACCTGGCAGCACGCCGCCAAGGTGAGGGCGTCGGCAAGGGGGCTCTTCAGTGTCGGCTCATCGCCTCGGGCGAGGATGTCGCCGCCCACGTCCAGGAGGTCGATCGACTCCGGCTCCAAGTGGCGGACCAGCTCTTCGAGTTGGCGGGTGATGCCCTCGGCGCCGTGGTACGGGTCGATCAGGGCGAAGGTATGCGGAAGTTCCGCGGCGAGCCGGGGGAGCGTCGAAGCCGCTGGAGCGAGCGGACGAGCCGTGGCCGGCACCGACCAGACGGCCGGGGTGAGGGCAGCGAGGCCCGTGAAGTCGGCCGCGCCTCTGGGGCCGGGCAGTGGGTCGACCAGGAGGCGGTCCCACGCGTACGTGAAGATCACCGCCCTGTCATCGTCGCCGTACAGGGCCGCATCGAGCATTGCGGCGGCGACCGCGTCGCCCCCTCCCCCTGCCGCGACGATCAATCGCGTCATACAGCCAGCGTACGAGTTTGAGGGTTGGCCACTCACCCTATAGTGGTAAGAGGCCATAGCCACTTGGACGAGGAGGGGGCATGCCTCAGATTGAAGAGGCCCTGCCGAAGTATCTCCAGATCGCGCACTTCATCCGCGATCAGATCCTTCGCGGGGACCTGCGACCAGGCGACGAGGTTCCCTCGGAGCGACAGCTGGCGGCGGACTGGAAGGTGTCCCGGCCGACCGCAGCCCGCTCGCTGGAGGCGCTGAGCCATCAGGGACTGGTCGAGAAGCGGCAGGGGTCGGGCACGTATGTCCGAAGCCTGGAAGTGAACCGGCGCGCACGCGAGTTGTACGGACGAGCCCGCCAGACAGGGAAGATCTACACGGCCGGTGAGTACGCGGTCATCACGTCGGCCGGCTGGCTCGATGCACCGGACCACGTCGCCGAGGCGCTGGGGTTGGTCAAGGACCGTCGGGCCGTGCACCGGCGGCGGGTGACCAACAACCAGGACGGCCCCATCACGCTGTCCACCTCGTGGTTCGCGCCTGACATCGGGCAGAGGGCCCCGAAGCTCATGGATCCCGCGCGGATTCAGGAGGGGACCCTGATGTACGTCGAGAACGTGACCGGGCGCCAAGGGAGTTACGCGGAAGACCGCATGTGCGCGCGTACCGCGACGGACGAGGAAGCCGCCGACCTTCGACTGGAACCCGGTTCAGCCGTCCTGGTCGTCCATCACGTCGTCTTCGATCTCCAGGACCGACCTCTGGAGTTCGCCGAGGCCACCTACCCGCCGCACCGCTGGGCGTTCGAACAGGGATACCCACTCACCTGACCCGGTGCCAGTTACCGCGAACCGCTTGCGCACCGTAACTGGCCAATGCCACTATCCAGTAAGTGGCTAAGGCCACTTACTGGATAGTGGCAGGGAGCGATGGTCGGCTGCCTCAAACGGACCGTGCTCATGCCGCTTGGAAGCGACGGTGTCTCGTCCGCGACGACACCGGCAGGGAGTGAGCACGCATGACCTACACGATCGACCGCGCCCCCAGCCCAGAGTCGCCGCGGCTCGGGGCGATGACCTTGCACCCGACGCCGGAGTCGGTCTCCCGGGCGCGGCGCTGGTTCTTGAAGTTCATCGCCCCGTACGACCCGGCCTGCTCGGTCGAGGACTGCGCGCTGATGATCTCCGAACTGGTCACCAACGCCATCGTCTACGGCCGGTCCGACGACAGCTGGTTCGTCCGCGTGGAGTGGTTCCGCGAGGGAACCGCGCTGCGGGTCGAGGTGCACAACCCCGGGTTCCCGGTGAACGTGCAACTCCGCCGGCCGGATGCAGAGGAGACGCACGGGCGGGGGCTCCTTCTCGTCGACGCCATCGCGGACTCCTGGCACGTCGGCCTGAGCCCGTTCGGCGGGACGGTCGTGTCCTTCACCGTTGCCGAGGCATGGCCCGACTGACGGGGCAGCGGAACGCGTTCAGCGCACGCCGCATGAAAAACGCCTCTCACCGCGTACGAGTGGCAAGGAGTGTGAATCCGCACTTTTCGTACGGGTATTGAGACGCATAACGTCGCCCTGAAGCTGGTGGCTGGCGTGGACGCCGACGGAGGAAGGACCTCGTATGTTCGGACTGATGGTGCGCTTCACCTGCAAGGACAATGCGGCCGCGGCCGCGTTCGACGACCTGGTGGAGCGGACGGGTGAGCACATTCGTGCGCACGAGCCCGGAACGGTGATCTACGCCGTGCACCGTGTTGACGGCCGCCCCTTGGAGCGCGTGTTCTACGAGCTCTACCGGGACGAGGACGCCTTCCAGGAGCACGAGTCGAAGGACTACGTCCGTCTCTTCCTCGCCGAGCGGGAGCAGTACCTCTCCGACACGAAGGTCGACCGCCTGGACTTCGTCTCCGGCAAGGGCGTGCGCGTTGAGTAGTGACTACGAGCAGGCTCTCGGCCGCAGGATCGCCGCCGGGCGCACGCGGCGCGGGCTCTCGCAGAAGGAGTTCGCCGCGCTGCTGGGGCGTTCCGAAGCCTGGCTGTCGCAGGTGGAGCACGGCGTGCGGCGCATCGACCGGATGACCGTACTGGGGGAAGGTCGCCAACGTCCTGGGCATACCGGTGGCGGAGCTGGCGGCCGGGGCGCCCCTCATGGCCACGGCGGCCGAAGACACGTCGAGCGGGGCGGACCGCCTGCGCCTGCTGCTCAGTGCCCCGCATGCCCTCAAGGCGCTCGTCGGCCGGGAACGGGATGGCGCGCCCGCGGATGTGACAGCGCTTCGTACGGGGGTCGAGCGGGCCTGGGCGCTTGCCCACCAAGGTGCCTATGCCGACCTGACCGAACTGCTGGAGACACTGGTGCCCCGGCTGGAGTCCGCCGCCCGAGTCACCACCGGAGCGGAACAGGCTGACATCTTCCGGCTGCTCGCCGGCACCTACCAGGCGTTCGGTGCCGCGCTCGCGAACATGGCGGAGCCGGAGGCCGCCTGGGTCGCGATCGACCGTGCCGTGGCTGCCGCCGAGCGAGCCGGTGATCCCCTGCTGATGGCCGCCGGTGCGTTTCGCCTGTCGATCGTCTTCCTCGGTGCGCACCGCTTCGAGCAGGCAGCCGGGGTCTCCGGAAGCGCTGCCGAGGCACTGGTTTCCCTGGGCGGAACCGAGCAGATCGAGGCGGTGGCGCTGCGCGGTGCCCTGACACTGCAACGGGCCCTCGCCGCCGCCAGGTTGAACCTGGCCGAGGATGCGTACGCGTACCTCCGTACCGCCCACGACCTGGCCGAACAGGTCGGCGAGGGACGCAACGACTACAACACCGAGTTCGGTCCGGCTAACGTGTCGGTGCACGAGGTCTCCGTCGCGGTCGGCCTCGGAGACGCCGGAATGGCTCTTCGAGCCGCGCGGAAGGCCGATGTGTCGGTGTTGTCCGAGGAGCGACAGGCGCGATTCAACCTCGACGTCGCCCGAGCCCACGCCCAGCGTCGACAGGTGGACGACGCCGTACCAGCTCTGGTGAAGGCCAGGGACTTGTCACCCCAGTTGGTGATCACCCTGCCGTCCGTGAAGCAACTCGTGGCAGATCTGCTACTCATGAGCCAACCGCCCTCCGGGGGCTACGGCGACTGGCTGGGGAGCTGGGCGTAGATGCTGCTGGAGGCGGCGCCTGAGCGGGGCCCTTGCGAAGTCGGCCGAGACACGGAAAACGCCCCTTACATGCGTGAACGCACAAGTGAGGGGCGCCATCACGGTAACTACTTTTTCTTGCCTTGGGGCTTGCCGGGGATCTTGGTGACCTGCATTTTCACTGCTCAGGCGCGGTGGGCGGCACATGCGCCTGGTGGCCGTCGTTGGTCGTCATTGGCCGCTGCCGAGCGACCTCGGACGACCCAGGGACGGCCCAGCCTTGCCGCACCCGGCGACGCCGAACACCCATGCTGCGTCCCATCTGAACCTCCGCCGACGACATTCAGCCACGACGGCGGGTACGCCGACCGACCCAGGCACGCGTGTACCTCACTGCACCCCCACCGCGTTGCCGGTATCGTCAACCAGAGCAAGCCACGACGGCCGGAACGTGCTGACGGCGCCTGAGCCCTCAGCTTGGGAAGCTTGGGTACTTCTCAGGCGGGTCCCGTCCTAACCTGCGGTGAAGCAGTCTCGATGCCACGTCGCATCCTCCCCATTTCCCGGTGCTCCCCGTGGTTCCCCACTGGATCTGGCACGTGTCTGGCACGGAACACCCGCTACACACCCGTCTGCCTCAGTGAAGGTGCCCAGACGTAGGTCACCGGCGGTGATCCACGATGTGAACACTCTCACCGCGCATAACCTTGTCGACGACGTCTTTGAAACCGTCGGCGAAGTCCATCCCCAGAACTAGGAGATCGGCACGTAGGTTGCCCAGATGCTGTGCGGCGTTCAGCCGTCGGGCTGGCTCGGGTACCCGGCATGTGACTGCTTCAGCCGTGGGCCATGCCAGGGAAGTTTTCGGGTGCACGGCGAGTGGATCCGTCTCCAGCCCGGTGGATAGGTAGAAGCCGCGTTCGCGGATGCACCCCGAGTGGTCGAACTCGATGCGGTCGACGGTGTACGAGAGCGCCGCGTACTTGAGCCGTGCGAGGGTGCCGTAAGCGTCCTTCCCGGGAGCACCGGCGAGCCTGGTGCGTGACCCTTTATGTGCATTAAGTTGCGTTGAGGCTGACGGAGATTCCGACGGTTGCTCCGCCTCGTCGCGAGCCACGATGCTTGCTGCCGAGTGTCCTGATGCTTTCAGCCAAGGCTGGTAAAGGAGACTCTCCTCAGCCTCGAGGTTCGAACCAGGGATCGTCTTGACCATGACCTCTGCCAGTAACTGGAGGAGTCCCCAGTGGGGTAACCGGTCGCTGGCGAATGCGTCGTGAATCCGACTCTTGCTGGCAACGCCGTCACCGATTCCGTCTGCAAGATCGCGCAAGGATGGCAGTCCAGCTCGCAGGTGCAAGCTGTGCAGAGCGTCGTTTAGATCTCTATGAGGTCCATCAGGCAGTGGTGGCTTCTTCAACCTAGGCATGCTTCGCCTCTGTCCGATTCTGTCCGATGTCGTCCGACAGTACAGTTTGCTGTCCGCCCGTGTCCCAGCTGCTTCGAGCCAATCCATCCTGAACTGAGTCGGGTTGTCGATGAGGAGGACGGTTGACATGTGGGTATCCGCTCTGCCCTGGGACGCAATTGGCCAGGGGGCGTTGAGCGAGGCGATCGGATCGCTCGTCGTCACGGTGCTTTTGACGGGCGGCAGTTGGGCAATGCGAGGCATGCGCCGCCGGCGAAGGAACAAAGGAGTGCTGACCTCCGCCGTTTCTACGGCCTCCCCGTCCATGCATGAAGCCTGCTCGGCGCCTGACACTGCGGTCAAGCAGGAGTGACTCGGGGAGGAGGGCCCAGGACTCGAAGAATCCCGGGTGCCGGGAGGCTCCGAACCTGTGCTCTCTCCAGACCTTCTGATCCGTAGCTCTAGAGAGATGGGGCAGAGACGGTCATACAGGTTGCGCTCTGGCCTCAAGGGGCCGCTACGGGGTGGGGCCAGCTGCTGTGGTTGCTGTATCCGACTGCTGTACAGCAGGATCCGGATGGGGGTGACGGGTGTGGAACGCGAACGACTGCTGGTAGGTAGCGATAGGGCGTCTATAGCCGCTCTGGTTGCGCTCCGCCGCGGCGGCTCCTACGTGGTCTGCGCCGGGTCGCTCGCCCTTGTCTATAGACGGCGCCTGCGACACACGCGTCGCCGAGGCATCGAGACCACGAACCTCGAACGCGCCGTGGAGTTACTCGGTCGGCATCAGCAGCTGGTTCGCCTGAGGCAGATCAGGACTGCCGATGACTCCTGGACGTTCATGCTGTTCCTCACCAACGACAGCAACAGGCTGATCACGTGCACCGGCGTGCGGCGGACCGACGCCTGAACCCCGGCCGACGACAGTCAGCCACAACGCCGGGTGCGTAGGCCGATCAGGCGCGCGTGTGTACAGCGGCCCCCACCGGTCTCAGCCACGCTGCTCTATCGATGCCTGACAGAACAAGCTGCAACGCGGGAGAATGACAGCCAGCGCAGGTAAAGCCACCTGTCGCGGTCGATAGGAAAGCAGCAGACAGGCCGAGATGGGCCTCCAATGGAGCCCCATACCACAAGTTCAGCACCTCTGTCGCGATTTCACAAAAATTCCGCATCATGACTACCTAAGTCGCCCAGTTGGCGCACAATGATCCAAGGGGAGCGCCAGGGCTCTAGCGGTCTACGCTTAGCGCCCTGAAGCCTGGTTCGCGACATACGGGACATTAAGTCCAGAGGGAAGAACGCAATGGCACGCAAGGTCTTCTTCAGCTTCCGATACAAGTTCGACAGCTGGCGCGTTCAAACGGTCAAAAACATGGGCAGGGTTGAGGGGCAACCGTTGCTTACATCCAACGAATGGGAGGATGTCGCCCGTAACGGCGATGCCGCTATCCAGCGTTGGATTGATGGACAGATGGCCGGGAAGAGCTGTGATGTTGTACTGATCGGTAGCCAGACGGCCGGCCGGCCGTGGGTGGAGTACGAATTCAAGAAGGCATGGCAGGACGGTAAGGGAGTCGTCGGGATCCATATTCACCGACTTCTGGACCAGAACCGCCAGTCGGCCATCAAGGGAAGAAATCCATTCTCAGGATTCACGCTCAACGATGGCAGAGTCGCTTTCGATCAGGTAGTTCGCATCTATGATCCGGCCGGCTATAATAGCAATGCCGTATATTCCAGCATTGCTGAAAATATCGAAGCCTGGGTAGAAGAGGCCATTAGCATCAGGAAGCAGTGGTGAGCTATACCAGCGAACAAATAAAACATCTGGACTACATTCAAGCAACCATCACCCGTCAAGCATCCCATTCCTTCGCAGTGAAGGGATGGGCGTTGACGGTTTCTGCGGCCATCTACGCTTATACGGGCTCACATCTCCACTGGTGGAATGCGCTGATAGGACTCATGCCGGCTATCGCTTTTGGCTGGCTTGACGTCTTCTACCTTCGCCAAGAACGCCTATTTAGAGAACTTTATAACGATTCCTCAGTAGAGGATAGTTCGATTCCCGTTTTCTCCATGAACACTGCACGCTACGCAAACGCTGCGCAGTACCCAAGATGCGCTTGGACGTGCGTGATGCGAGCGAACACTCTGTGGGTTTTCTACGGAGTTATAAACGGCTTCGGATTCTTGCTCCTTGGGATTTCATTTATCTAGCCTGTTGCGGCTGCGGAACTTCTCAGCCCAGGCTGAGAGATCGTTCCCGTCTGTGTGATTCTGAGGAGGCCAGATGGCTCCCATGGAATCGCCCGTCCACCTAGGAACGAGGTGAACGTGTAGATGCATGATTGATTGACTGGCAGCCTCACCGGATGACGTAATCATGTTCATCCCGTCAGGCGAATAGACAGATCGCAACGCCTTTCCCAGCTCCACTGCTGTCGAACTAAGCGCAGCGAAAATAGCGGGTTCTACACTCAAGAAGTCCCGTATATGCCGCTTCGGCACAACCAGGGTGTGACCTTTGGTGGCCGGCTTAAGAGGGAAAAAGGCGATGCATGATTCCGTCTCGTGGATTATCTCGGCATGAAGTGACCCCGCGATAATCTGGCAAAACGTGCAGTCTTTAGGGTCGATGCCATCTTGTTTACTCATGATTCTCCGAAGTTACGCTAGACAGGCGCGAAAAATCGAGCGCTTCAATGAATTTATCAGCGCAGCCTTCGCAAAAATGACCTATGGCAAGCTGGATCATTTCGGCTGCGAGCCGGGTCGAATTCTCCATAGCGAAATCTGTGACACCGCTGCCAATTGTCATGTCATTCCACTGGCATACGAGGACGTTGTCGCCATGATCCTCGTCGGCTCGGATCTCAGAGAAGAAGCCGAGAGACCGGAGGCCTTGCATCGTGTCAATTATCTGCTGGGGTGCCCAACCTATCGTCCGGCGGATCAGGTCCAGGTTTTGATGCACGTTTTCCGGTAGATCTGTTGGACAAGAATTACCGAACAGGTAGGCCACTAGCTTACGCTCTTCCGATGTCATTCTTTGCAAGACGCCCATGAAGTCGCGGGCAACCGCCAAAGCGTCTTCGCGATCCCCGTCATCGATGATTTCAAGGGCCTCAAACAGAAGGTCTGGACCGGGCGGTAGAAAGTTTCTACGAACCCTTGGACCGAGCTTTTGGGTCACCATTTGTGCCAAACTCTCTGGAGAGAGAGCTTTCGCATCCAGGTAGCCTATAGTATGTCTAATTCCTGGAATTTCGGTGTCATCGAACCGCACTGGAAGTACATACTCACTATGCGCCATCAAGGCGCGAGCCTGTGCACTCCGCCGCTCGTGATTCGTCCATACCTTATCGGCGTATTCTTTCGAGGCGAAAAGAATGCAATATTGCGCACTGCTGCCGTAAACATAATCGAGATGTTCATAGAGATCCTTCCCCCATAAAGCAACTTTCTCGTAGTCATCATAGAAGACGCGAATTCCTGCGCTCTTCAGTTTTGCGGCGACTTGTTCTACATATTCTCTTTGTTTGCCTGCGAATGAGAGGCACACGTCATAGTCGGGCTTACCCTGTTCATTAGCCATGATGTGATGGTATGGCGCGAACCCGAGATGCGCGCACCATTCAGCAAAATTCGGCTAACTGCTGGTTGGCGCCACGCTCTGGGCTCGATCGCAAAGCAACTGATTGCCATGTGCGCGGCACGGGTGCCGGCCGGGCTGGAGCGGGGCGGAGACAGGAGCGCAGGCCCGCCCCGAGACAGGCCGCGCGTGGGGAGCAGAGCGAGCCGCCTTGAACCAGTAGAGAAAGTTGTAACTCACTCTTCCGAGCGCGGCGTGAAGCCGTGCGCGCATGGCGGTAGTTCGGCGCCCTGGCAGTGCGCGAGAGGCAGGAAGAGTATGGGCCAATCGTCCAGGTGATGCGTGTGCCAGCGTGGGTCAGTGACACTGTGCGGGGTTCGGCACGCAGGAGTGCTCGTCGGGTGTCGATGCGGCCGTCATACATCCACTCCCACGCTGCGGTGGAGGCGCTGGAGTCCAGGGCCGGGAAGATCGTCTGGAGGGCGACTGCTACCCAACGGTCCGCCTGCGGGGCGGAGCAGGCGTCGAACGATGCCACCAGTACCAGCGGGCCCTGCTCAGTAATGCTCTCCGTCCAGCACTCGCACCAAAAACCCCACCGGGGCGACGTCATCAGCATCGCCGGTCTCCCAACCGTGCGTCCGAGCAACTCCGCGGTGACCGTGTAGCCCTGGTCGCTGCTGCGGACGACCACTCGGTGAGCGATGAGGCTGACCATGCCCAGACCCCGGCCGTGCTCCGCGTCGTGGTCCTGGTGCTCGAACTTCGGGGCCGTGCCCGTGCCGCCGTCGTCCGTGATCGAGACCGCGACCACCTGGGCCGAGACGGCGACGGCCAGGTGGAAGCTGCCGGAGGCCAAGCCGCTCGCCGTGTGGCGGATCGCGTTGGTGCTCAGTTCGCTCACGATCAGGGCCGCGTCATCGGCCAGGGGCGATCCGCGCAGGATGTCACGGGTCCAACGGCGGGCCCGGCCGACCTCTTCCGGAAAACCTGGGCAACTCAGTCCCCAGACCCGGACACCACTCATACACTCGTGCATACAAGTTCCCTCATGCAGGTAGGCCGCCATGTGCAGCGGGTTCGGGCTAGACGAGTTTCACGCCGTCGTGGGCGCGGACGGCCGGCGGGGACGCCGCGTCGAGTGCGTCCAGGACACGGATCGCGTAGGCCTCGTCGGCAAGCTCGGTGACCTCTTCGCGGGTGGCCCAGTGAAGGGCGCGGGTCTCCTCGCCGGTCGTGGGTGTGCCGTCGGCGGCTTCGCAGCGGAAGACCAGGGAGACGATCAGGCCCGTCATGTTCTTGTAGACGCCGGTCAGGGTCGCCGGGAGGGCGATCTTGATGCCGGTCTCTTCGAGGACTTCGCGCTGGAGGGCTTCCGGGATGGTCTCCTCGCGTTCGAGGACACCGCCCGGGGGTTCCCATTTGCCGTTGTCACGGCGCTGGATCAGCAGGGCGCGGCCCCGGTCGTCCACGACGACCCCGGCGACGCTCACGGAGTGCGGGCGTTCCATGCTCACGTTCCTCGGCCCTCTCGGCTGGCTAGGCTCACCACCGTAGCAACGCCACTCACCAACTCGTCTAGATATCTAAAGGAGTACATGTGAGTCCCCTGGCTGCCGGACTTCTCGGCGATCTCGACCCCACGAGCGATCGTGCGGTCTTCCGGCAGATCGCCGACCACCTGCGCGAAGCCATCGACCGCGGCCGGTTCCGCGAGGGCGAGAAGCTGCCCTCCGAAGCCGAACTGGTCGAGCACTTCGGCGTCTCGCGGATGACGGTCCGCAACTCCTTCTCCATCCTTCAGGGTGAAGGACTGGTGCACGCCGAGCACGGCAGAGGAGTCTTCGTACGGCCCCGCCCGCCCGTGCGCAGGCTCGCCTCGGACCGGTTCGCCCGCAGGCACCGGGAGGAGGGGAAGGCGGCGTTCATCGTGGAGGCCGATGCCGCGGGCAGCCATCCCACCGTGGACAGCCTGGAGGTCAAGGAGGAGAAGGCCGACCAGGACGTCTCCGCCCGGCTCGGGTCCGTGCGGCGGGTTCTCGTGCGCCGGCGCCGGTACCTGCTCGACGGGAAACCGGTCGAGTTCGCCACCTCGTACCTGCCCATCGACATCGCCCGCGGGACACCGATTGCCGAACCCGACCCCGGGCCCGGTGGCATCTACGCCCGGCTCGAAGAACTCGGCCACCACCTCGACCACTTCGAGGAGGAGATCCGCGCCCGGATGCCCTCCCCGACCGAGGTGAAGACGCTCCGGCTCGCACCCGGCGTCCCCGTCATCCACCTCGTCCGCACCGCCTTCGACACCGAGGGACGAGCCGTCGAAGTCTGCGACACGGTCATGGCGGCGGACGCCTACGTCCTGTCGTACCAACTCCCGGCGACATGACCGTCGTAGAGCCGGACGCCCCGGCGCAGCAACAAGCCCCCTCCCCGCGGCGAACCCGCAGGCAGGGGGCTTGATCGGCAGGGGTTACTTCTTCTTGCCCTGGTTCTTGACCGCCTCGATTGCCGCCGCGGCCGCGGCCGGGTCGAGGTACTTGCCGCCCGGGGTGAGGGGCTTGAAGTCGGGGTCGAGGTCGTAGGCGAGGGGGATGCCCGTGGGGATGTTCAGGCCCGCGATGTCGGCGTCGGAGATGCCGTCCAGGTGCTTGACCAGGGCGCGCAGGGAGTTGCCGTGGGCGGCGACGAGGACCGTGCGGCCGGTCAGGAGGTCCGGGACGATCGCGTCGTACCAGTAGGGGAGCATCCGGACGACGACGTCCTTCAGGCACTCGGTCCTCGGGCGCAGCTCCGGCGGGAGGGTCGCGTAGCGCGGGTCGTCGAACTGGGAGAACTCCGAGTCGTCCGGCAGCGGCGGCGGCGGGGTGTCGTACGAGCGGCGCCAGAGCATGAACTGCTCCTCGCCGAACTCGGCCAGCGTGGCCGCCTTGTCCTTGCCCTGGAGGGCGCCGTAGTGGCGCTCGTTCAGGCGCCAGCTGCGGTGGACCGGGACCCAGTGACGGTCCGCGGCCTCGAGGGCCAGCTGGGCGGTGCGGATCGCGCGCTTCTGGAGGGACGTGTGGACCACGTCGGGCAGGAGGTCGGCGTCCTTCAGGAGCTCGCCACCGCGGACTGCCTCCTTCTCGCCCTTCTCGTTCAGGTTGACGTCCACCCAGCCGGTGAACAGGTTCTTCGCGTTCCACTCGCTCTCGCCGTGGCGGAGGAGGATCAGCTTGTACGGTGCGTCGGCCATGCCTCAGAGCGTAATCGACGGCCCCCGGCCGCCGACGCGGGCGACCGGTGGGCGGGACGGGAAGGGGGGCGCCCACCCAGTCGCCGGTTAATTCGTTGGTCGATGTCAGACCCCGTTAGTAAGTTGTGCGAGCGCCATCAGCCACTTACCGGTCCCGGCATCAGCCACTTACCGCTCCAGGGGGTCCCCTCATGCCCGCCGCCCGTCTCGGACGCGCCGCCCGGGAAGCCGTGTCCGGGCTCCCCCGTGAGTTCTGGTGGCTGTGGACCAGCACCCTCGTCAACCGGCTCGGCGCCTTCGTGGCCACCTTCATGGCCCTCTACCTCACCCTCGACCGCGGCTACTCCGCCTCGTACGCCGGGCTGGTCGCCTCCCTGCTCGGGCTGGGCGGGGTCGTCTCCGCCCTCCTAGGCGGGGTGATGGCCGACCGCATCGGGCGGCGGCCCACCCTGCTCGTCGCCCAGTCGGCCACCGCCGCCTCCGTCGCGCTGCTCGGGTTCATGACCGGTCCGGTCGCCATCGCCGGTGTCGCCTTCCTCGTCGGCATGGCGTCCAACGCCTCCCGGCCGGCCGTGCAGGCGATGATGGCCGACATCGTGCGGCCCGAGGACCGGGTGCGGGCCTTCTCGCTCAACTACTGGGCCATCAACCTCGGGTTCGCCGTCTCCGCCGCGGCCGCCGGATTCATCGCCGAGTTCAGCTATCTCGCCGGGTTCCTGATCGAGGCCGGTATGACGGCCGTCTGCGCGCTCGTCGTCTTCCTGAAGGTGCCCGAGTCGCGGCCCACCGCCCCGGTCCACAAGGACGAGCCCCAGGTCAGCCTCGGCACGGTGCTGCGCGACGGGCGCTACATGGCCGTCGTCGGTCTGTCCTTCCTCGTCGCCCTGATCTTCCTGCAAGGCGATGTCGCCCTGCCGGTGGCCATGGGCCGCGCCGGGTTCACGCCCGCCGACTACGGCCTCGCCATCGCCGTCAACGGCGTCCTGATCGTCGCCCTCCAGATCCCCGTCACCCGGTTCATCGAGCACCGCGACCCGCGCACCCTGCTCGTCGTCTCCTCGCTCCTCGCCGGGTACGGCTTCGGGCTCACCGCCTTCGCCGGGTCCGTCGGTGTCTTCATGGCCACCGTCTGCGTGTGGACCCTCGCCGAGATCGTCAACGCGCCGACCCAGACCGGTCTCGTCGTCCGCCTCTCCCCCGTCCACGGCCGCGGCCGCTACCAGGGCATGTACAGCCTGTCCTGGTCCGTCGCCGCCCTGGTCGCGCCGCTGATGTCCGGGCAGGTCATCGACCGGTTCGGGGCGAAGTGGCTGTGGGGCGGCTGCGCCGTCCTGGGGATGGTCGCCGGGCTCGGCTACGCCCTGCTGATGCGCGGGCTGGGGGTCAGCAGGGGCGCGGACAGCAGCCCCGTGGTCGCCGCCGCCGGTGACACCGCTCCGGAGCCCGCCCCGGCTGTGTGACTGGGGTCACATTCAGCCCTGTCACATTCCTCGCGTCCGCGCCGTCCATGAGGTGTAGCCAGCACGAGCAGTACGACCCACACAGGAGCGCATCACCATGGACGCCCGTCTGAACCTGATGGCCAACCCCGTCGCCGGCAAGTTCCTCAAGTACGTCAACTCGGCCGGGAAGGTGCTGTCGGACTCCACCCTCCCGGCCGCGACGCAGGAGCTGGTCAAGCTCCGGGCCAGCCAGATCAACGGCTGCGGGTTCTGCACCGACATGCACAGCAAGGACGCCGAGGCCGCCGGGGAGAGCACACAGCGGCTGCATCTGGTCGCCGCCTGGCGCGAGGCCACGGTGTTCACGGAGGCCGAGCGCGCCGCGCTGGAGCTCACCGAGCAGGGCACCCGGATCGCGGACGCGGCCGGCGGGGTCACCGACGAGGCCTGGGCGGAGGCCGCCCGGCACTACGACGAGGAGCAGCTCACCGCCCTCGTAGGCCTGATCGCCGTGATCAACCTGTACAACCGCGTGAACGTCATCGTCCGGCAGCCCGCGGGCGACTACCAGCCCGGCATGTTCGACTGACCGCGGCAGACCGGGGCGGACCGGGGCGGAGGGGGAGGGGCCGGTACGGGGG
>NZ_MUNF01000453.1 GCF_002154555.1 Streptomyces murinus | reverse complement strand
GAACAGCAGGATCTTCAGGTTCACATTGCGCCGCAGGGCGTGGATGAGGTGGTTGCCGCCGATGGACAGCGCGTCGCCGTCGCCGGTGACGACCCACACGCTGAGGTCGCGTCTGCTGGTGGCGAGGCCGGTGGCGATGGCCGGGGCGCGGCCGTGGATGGAGTGCATCCCGTAGGTGTTCATGTAGTACGGGAAGCGGGAGGAGCAGCCGATGCCGGAGACGAAGACGATGTTCTCCCTGGCCAGCCCCAGTTCCGGCATGAAGCCCTGGACGGCGGCGAGGATCGCGTAGTCGCCGCAGCCCGGGCACCAGCGCACTTCCTGGTCCGACTTGAAGTCCTTCATCGACTGCCTGGCCTCGGCTTTGGGCACCAGCTGGAGCAGTCCGTTGCCGGTGTCAGTCATCGATGGCCTCCTTCAGCACGGTGGCGAGCTGCTCCGCCTTGAACGGCATGCCGTTGACCTGGTTGTACGAGTGGGCGTCGACCAGGTACTCCGCCCGGATCAAAGTGGCCAGCTGGCCGAGGTTCATCTCGGGGACCACGACCTTCTCGTACCGCGCGAGGACCTCGCCGAGATTGCGGGGGAAGGGGTTCAGGTGGCGCAGATGCGCCTGCGCGATCACGTCGCCGGCCCCGCGCAGCCGCCGTACCGCCGCCGTGATCGGGCCGTACGTCGAACCCCAGCCGAGCACCAGAGTGGCGGCGCCGTGCGGGTCGTCGACCTCCAGGTCAGGGACCTCGATGCCGTCGATCTTGGCCTGGCGGGTGCGGACCATGAAGTCGTGGTTGGCCGGGTCGTAGGAGATGTTGCCCGTGCCGTCCTGCTTCTCGATGCCACCGATCCGGTGCTCCAGACCAGGCGTACCCGGCACCGCCCACGGCCGGGCCAGGGTCCGGGGGTCACGTTTGTACGGCCAGAAGACCTCGGTGCCGTCGTCCAGGGTGTGGTTGGGGCCGGAGGCGAACTGGACCCGCAGGTCCGGCAGTTCCTCCAGGTCCGGGATCCGCCAGGGCTCCGACCCGTTCGCCAGGTAGCCGTCCGACAGCAGCATCACCGGGGTGCGGTACGTCAGCGCGATCCGGGCCGCCTCCAGGGCCGCATCGAAGCAGTCCGCCGGGGTCTTCGGCGCGACGATCGGCACCGGCGCCTCGCCGTTGCGCCCGTACATCGCCTGAAGCAGATCCGCCTGCTCGGTCTTGGTCGGCAGACCGGTGGACGGGCCGCCCCGCTGGATGTCCACCACCAGCAACGGCAACTCCAGCGAGACCGCCAGACCGATCGTCTCCGACTTCAGCGCCACGCCGGGCCCGGACGTGGTCGTCACCGCGAGCGAACCGCCGAAGGCCGCGCCCAGCGCCGCGCCGATGCCCGCGATCTCGTCCTCCGCCTGGAAGGTCCGCACCCCGAAGTTCTTGTGCCTGCTCAGCTCATGCAGGATGTCCGAGGCCGGCGTGATGGGGTACGAGCCGAGGAACAGCGGCAGATCCGCCTGCCGGGAGGCGCTGATCAGACCGTAGGCCAGGGCGAGGTTGCCGGAGATGTTGCGGTAGGTACCGGTGGGGAAGGCACGGGTCGCGGGGGCGACCTCGTAGGAGACGGCGAAGTCCTCGGTGGTCTCGCCGAAGTTCCAGCCCGCCCGGAACGCGGCCACGTTCGCCGCCATGATCTCCGGCTTCTTGGCGAACTTCGACCTCAGGAACTTCTCCGTGCCCTCCGTGGGCCGGTGGTACATCCAGCTCAAAAGCCCGAGGGCGAACATGTTCTTGCTGCGCTCGGCCTCCTTGCGGGAGAGGTCGAACTCCTTGAGGGACTCCACCGTCAGAGTGGTCAGTGGCACCGGGTGGAGGCCGTAGGCGTCGAGCGAGCCGTCGTCCAGCGGCGAGGCGTCGTAGCCCACCTTCTGAAGGGCCCGCTTGGTGAACTCGTCCGTGTTCACGATGATCTCGGCGCCGCGCGGCAGATCGCCGATGTTGGCCTTCAGGGCCGCCGGGTTCATTGCGACGAGGACGTTCGGCGCGTCGCCCGGGGTGAGGATGTCGTGGTCGGCGAAGTGCAGCTGGAACGAGGAGACACCGGGCAGGGTGCCTGCGGGGGCGCGGATCTCGGCGGGGAAGTTCGGCAGGGTGGAGAGGTCGTTGCCGAAGGAAGCAGTCTCCGAGGTGAACCGGTCCCCGGTGAGCTGCATGCCGTCACCCGAGTCCCCCGCGAACCGGATGATCACCCGGTCCAGGCGGCGCACGTCCTTCGTGCCGCCCGGTTTGCGCTGCTCCCCGACGACTGATCCGTCGGCCTGCTCCGTTGGGCTGCTGACCTGGCTGGTCACTGAACTGGACCTCCTTCGAGGCGGCTGTCCGGGGCGTGGTCGTCCCACGGACCATCCCAGGATCAACCCTACGTCGGTTAGGGTCGCCTTCCCGTGGTCATCCGGAGATTCGGATGACGTTTCGAGTCGGCGTGTAGCGCTGACATGTCAGGGCTTCCTTCCCCGGTTGGCCCCTCCGCTCTCCTGCCGGGCACCCCTCATTCCCACGGAAGCCGCATCCTCTGACACACCCCTGACGCGGAGGCCCGCCCACCGCCTCCCGAAGGCGTCCGGTCAGGAGTTCAGATAGGTCAGCACCGCGAGCACCCGCCGGTGGTCCCCGTCGCTCGGCGACAGCCCGAGCTTGAGGAAGATGTTGCTGACGTGCTTCTCCACCGCGCCGTCGCTGACCACCAGTTGCCGGGCGATCGCCGAGTTCGTCCGCCCCTCCGCCATCAGTGCCAGCACCTCGCGCTCGCGCGGGGTGAGCCGGGCCAGCACATCCTGCTTGCGGCTGCGGCCCAGCAGCTGCGTGACCACCTCGGGGTCCAGCGCCGTACCGCCCTCGGCGACCCGCACCACCGCGTCCACGAACTCCCGGACGTCCGCCACCCGGTCCTTGAGCAGATAGCCCACGCCCCGGGTGGAACCGGCCAGCAGCTCGGTCGCGTACCGCTCCTCCACGTACTGCGACAGCACCAGCACCCCGAGCCCGGGATGCGCCTTGCGCAGGGACACGGCCGCTCGCACCCCCTCGTCCGTGTGCGTCGGCGGCATCCGCACGTCCGCCACCACCACATCGGGCAGCGCGCCCGTGCCGGCCAGATCGGCGATGGTCTTCATCAGCGCCTCCGCGTCACCGACCCCGGCCACCACCTCGTGTCCCCGGTCGGTCAGCAGCCGGGTCAGACCCTCCCGGAGCAGCACCGAATCCTCGGCGATCACCACCCGCACCCTGTCCTCCACGATCTTTCGCCCCCGTCATGCGCGGTCCCATGGCGACGCCCATGAGAGGCGCGCCTTCGTACGAGGACCAAGCATTCCAGGAATCGGCACACAGCGTCTGATGCCTGTGGATAACTGGGTCGAGGGCCGGTATATCCGCTGGTCAGAAGCTAGTTTGCTGGTGGCCGGCCGACCCGGCCGCGGTCGGTCAGCCGCGCCAGGGGAGTTCCGCTATCACCCGGGTCGGACCGCCCGCGGGGGAGTCCACCAGCAGGATGCCGTCCACCGCGTCCAGCCGGCCCCTGAGGCCCGCGAGGCCCGAGCCTGCGGAGGCGTCCGCGCCGCCCACCCCGTCGTCGGTCACCTGGAGCATCAGCCGGTCCTCCGAGTGCCACACATCGACCGAGGCGGAGCGCGCCCCGCTGTGCTTGGCGACGTTCTGGAGCAGCTCGCAGACCGTGAAGTAGGCGATGCCCTCGATGGCAGGCGCCGGACGGGACGGCAGGTCGACCTCCACCCGGACCGGCACCGTGCACCGGGCCGCCACCGCGGACAGGGCCGCGTCCAGACCCCGGTCGGTCAGCACCGCCGGGTGGATGCCCCGGGCCAGGTCGCGCAGCTCCTGGAGCGCCGTCTTCACCTCGCCGTGCGCGTCCTCCACCATGCGCGCCGCCGCCTGCGGGTCCTCCCGCATCTTCTCCTTCGCCAGCCCCAGGTCCATCGCCAGACCGACCAGCCGGGCCTGCGCGCCGTCGTGCAGATCGCGCTCGATGCGGCGCAGGTCGGCGGCGGCCGTGTCCACCACGACGCCCCGGTCCGACTCCAGCTCCACGACCCGCTCCGACAGCAGGGAGGGGCCGAGCAGCCCGCGCACCAGCAGCCCGTCCACCGTCGTCAGGGCGCGCACCAGCCAGGGCGTGGCCAGTGTGAACAGCAGTCCGACCAGCGCGGTCACGGTGATCTCGAAGGGGTTGTCCAGGTAGATGCGGTGGTGCTCGTCGCCGTACAGCTGAAGACCGCCCGCACCCGCGTACGCCGGGAAGACCCAGAACCACAGGGGGTAGGTCAGCAGGGTCAGGCTCAGCGTCCACAGGGTCACCGAGACCGTGAAGGTGAAGACCGCCCAGGGGAACTGGACCAGGGAGTACAGCAGGCTCCGCCAGGAGGCGCCGCTCTTGAGGACCGCGCCCATCCAGGCCAGCGCGCCCGGCTTGGTCACCCGCAGCGGCTCCGGGCCTGGCACGTCCACGCCCAGCAGCGCCCGCGCCCGCACCCGCTCCAGCGCGCCGAGGCCCCGGGAGCCGGCCAGCGCCGCCGCGAGGACGGGGACACCGAGGAAGGTCACCAGCAGGCCCGCGCCCAGCGACACCATCGTCACCGTCCAGGTGAACAGCGCGATCGAGATCGGCAGGCTGAGCAGGACGTACCCCAGCTCCCGCCAGGTGCGGCCCTCGAACGGCGCCCGCAGCGCGGCGGGGAGCCGGGGGCGGCGGCCGGGGCGCGGGCCGTATCCGTACCGCCCCTCGTCGTCGCCGGTGTCGTAGCCTTGGCCGTACCCGCCGTGTCCGTACTGAGTGGCCATCGATGTCGTCCCGTTCTCCTCGTCCAGCCGGCGGTTCAGCCGTACCTCAAGAATCGTGTGCCGGGGCCCTCGGGACCATGGAGTCCGTCGGCGTCCTGAACCGGGGGTTTTCCCCACCCCCGTCGGCCCGGCGGGTGTCACGAGCCGTCCCGGGCGGCTACTTCTCCCGGTCCCGCCACGGCAGTTCGGCGGTGACCTCCGTCGGGCCGCCGACCGGGGAGTCGACCACGAACAGGCCGTCCACCGCGCCCAGCCGGTCCGCGAGACCCCGCATCCCGGTGCCGCCGTCCAGGACGGCGCCGCCCCGGCCGTCGTCGTGGACCTGGATCAGCAGCCGGTCCGCGGTCCGCCACACGTCCACCGACGCGGAGCGGGCCGCGCTGTGCTTGCTGACGTTCTGGAGCAGCTCGGAGACGGTGAAGTAGGCGATGCCCTCGATGGCCGCGGCGGGGCGGTCCGCGAGGTCCACGGTCACCTTGACCGGAACCGTGCAGCGGGCGGCGACCGAGGACAGGGCGGCGTCCAGGCCGCGGTCCGTGAGCACCGCCGGATGGATGCCCCGGGCCAGGTCGCGCAGTTCCTGGAGGGCCAGCTTCACCTCGCCGTGCGCCTCCGCCACCATCTCCGCCGCTGTGTCCGGGTCCTCCAGCAGCTTCTCCTTGGCCAGGCCGAGCCCCATGGCCAGATTGACCAGCCGGGCCTGCGCGCCGTCGTGCAGATCGCGCTCGATGCGGCGCAGGTCGGCGGCGGCCGTGTCCACCACGACACCGCGGTCCGACTCCAGCTCCGCTATCCGGCGCTCCAGTTCGTCGGAGGGGGAGAGCAGGGCGCGCACCATCGCCCGGTCCACGTTCGCCAGTCCCCGAGCGAGGTAGGGCAGCACGGGCCAGAGCACGAACAGCGAGGTCAGC
Source organism: Streptomyces murinus (assembly GCF_002154555.1). Lineage (GTDB taxonomy): Bacteria > Actinomycetota > Actinomycetes > Streptomycetales > Streptomycetaceae > Streptomyces > Streptomyces murinus. The sequence continues at coordinate 1,806 of NZ_MUNF01000453.1, read as the reverse complement.
ACCGTGCAGAAGGTGAGGATGCCCCAGGGCAGCCGGATCACGTCGTACAGCAGAGTGCGCCAGCCCACCGGGTCCTTCAGCGCCATCCACGCCCGCTGGAGCAGGCCCCCGCCGCGGGCGAGCGGCAGCGGCGACGGCTCCTCCACCCGGACCCCCAGCAGCGCCCGGGCCCGCGCCCGCTCCAGCTTCCCCAGCTGCCGGGCGCCCAGCAGGGACAGCGCCAGCAGCGGCAGGCCGATCACGGTGACGGCGAGGCCGCCGCCGACGGACAGCACGGTGATCGCGTAGACGAAGCCGAACACCGTGGTCGGCAGGTTCAGCAGGAGGTGCGCGATCTCCTTCCAGGTGTGGATGTCGTAGGCCGGCCTCGGAGGCGGGAAGCCGTCGGTGCCGTCGGTGCCATCGGGCCGACCGGATATGCCGGGCCGGTCGGAGCCGTCGTGCCGATCGGGGCCGTCGGGCCGGCCTGCGGCGGAGCTGGGAGCGGTCATACCGGACAGCCTGCCGAATGCGGCACCTTCCGCGCCATGCGGTACACCGCCCTCCGCTCACGGGGGAAAACCCCACCCCCGGTCTTCCGGGGCGTCTCGGGGCGTGACTGCCTGCTTACCGCTTCTTTATCAGGGCCTAGACTTCCCGTGCGTACAGGTCATGAGGTCAGGGAGTGAGGGACGGACGGTGCGGGAGACGCTGGGGGACTCGACCATCGCCGCGACACACGTCGTCACCGGAGCCGGCCATGTCGTCACCGCGGCCGGTTATTTCCGGTCCTACTCGGCCGTGGGGCTGCTCGCCGTCGTCGGCGTGCTGTTCGTCGCGGTCGCGTTCGGCGCCGGACGGCTGCTGCGCCCCGTAGTGCCCACCCCGGAAAAACTCCTGACCTACGAGTGCGGCGTCGACCCCGTCGGCGAGGGCTGGGCCCACACCCAGGTCCGCTACTACGTCTACGCCTTCCTGTACGTGATCTTCGCGGTCGACTCCGTCTTCCTGTTCCCCTGGGCGACGGTCTTCGCCGCCCCCGGCTTCGGCGCGACGACCCTCGTGGAGATGTTCGTCTTCCTCGGCTTCCTCGCCGTCGGCCTGCTGTACGCATACAAGAAGGGCGTCCTGGCATGGACGTGACCCCGGACCCCGTACTCCTCCCCGAGCCCAAGCGGCTGGGCGCGCTGGCCAGGCTGGCGCCCGAGCCCATGAAGGTGGTCCTCAACTGGGGCCGCCGCTACTCGCTCTGGGTCTTCAACTTCGGCCTCGCCTGCTGTGCGATCGAGTTCATCGCCGCGTCGATGGCCCGGCACGACTTCATCCGGCTCGGCGTCATCCCCTTCGCGCCGGGCCCCCGCCAGGCCGACCTGATGGTGGTCTCGGGCACGGTCACGGACAAGATGGCCCCCGCCGTCAAGCGACTGTACGAACAGATGCCCGAGCCGAAGTACGTCATCTCCTTCGGCGCCTGCTCCAACTGCGGCGGCCCCTACTGGGACTCGTACTCCGTCACCAAGGGCGTCGACCAGATCATCCCCGTGGACGTCTACGTGCCCGGCTGCCCGCCGCGCCCCGAGGCGCTGCTCCAGGGCATCCTCAAGCTCCAGGAGAAGATCGCCGCCGAGTCGCTGGAGGAGCGCTACGGCCACGGCGGCGCCCGGCCGTCTCCGGCCGCGCTCCAGAGCGGCCTGGTACGGCCGCCCGCCCCGCCCGCTCCGTCCGGTGAGGAGGGCGCGCGATGAGCACGGCCGGCTGGCTGCCCGCCCCCGTCGAAGAACTGTTCGGTGCGGAGGCGGTGGCCGAGGAGTCGTACGAGATCTTGAC
>NZ_MUNF01000452.1 GCF_002154555.1 Streptomyces murinus | reverse complement strand
CGGGTCGGTGACGGTGAGCCGTGCGGTGCGCGCGGTCGCGGCCTCGGCCCGGACGGTACGACCCCTCGCCTCCAGGGCGGCCGCGACGGCGGCGGCGATGCGCGCCATGTCCTCGGCGCTCTCGGTCGCGAGGTCGACATCCGTGTGCGGTCGCCGGAGGAGTCCGTGCGCCTGGAGCGCGTAGCCGCCGGCGAGGACCAGGCCGTGCGGCGCACCCGCCGTGACGGCGTCCGCGATCAGCCGCCGGTGGGGTTCGGGAAGGTTCACGGGATCCGCACTCTGCCGGAGGGAACGGGGTGGTGGAGACGGGCAGGGCCCGGAAGCCATGATGGCGTTCCGGGCCCTGATGTGTCGTACGAGCGCGACTCAGGCGGTCGGCTTCTCCTCCAGGCGGGGGAAGAGCACCGCGCCCTTGGTGACGGTGGAGCCGGCCGGGAGCCTGCCCCAGTCGCCCGCGTCCTGGACCCGCTGCTCGGCGAGCGCGCCCAGGCCGGCCTCGGCGCCCAGGGAGTCCCACAGCTTCTGCGAGGTCTCCGGCATCACCGGGTTGAGCAGGACGGCGACCGCGCGCAGCGACTCGGCGGCGGTGTAGAGGATGGTCGCGAGGCGGGCCCGGCCCTCCTCGGAGTCGTCCTTGGCCACCTTCCACGGCTCCTGCTCCGTGATGTAGCCGTTGACCTGCTTGACGAAGTCGAAGACGGCCAGGATGCCGCCCTGGAAGTCCAGCTCCTCGCCGATCTTCCGGTCGGCCTCGGCGACCGCCTTGGCCAGACCCTCGTGGACCGCCGTCTCCGCCGGGCCGTCGGCCGCCGCGGCGGGCAGGGCGCCGCCGAAGTACTTGCCGACCATGGCGGCCACGCGGGAGGCGAGGTTGCCGTAGTCGTTGGCCAGCTCACTGGTGTAGCGGGCGGAGAAGTCCTCCCAGGAGAAGGAGCCGTCCTGGCCGAAGGCGATGGCGCGCAGGAAGTACCAGCGGTAGGCGTCGACGCCGAAGTGCTCGGTGAGGTCCTGCGGCTTGATGCCGGTCAGGTTGGACTTCGACATCTTCTCGCCGCCGACCATCAGCCAGCCGTTCGCGGCGATCTTGCTGGGCAGGGGCAGCCCCTGGGCCATCAGCATGGCCGGCCAGATCACCGCGTGGAAGCGGAGGATGTCCTTGCCGACGAGGTGGACGTCGGCCGGGAAGGTCTCCTCGAACTTCTCCTGGTTCTCGTTGTAGCCGACCGCCGTGGCGTAGTTCAGCAGGGCGTCGACCCACACGTAGATCACGTGCTTGTCGTCCCAGGGGATCGGGATGCCCCAGTCGAACGTCGAGCGGGAGATGGAGAGGTCCTGGAGGCCCTGGCGGACGAAGTTCACGACCTCGTTGCGCGCGGACTCGGGCTGGATGAAGCCCGGGTTCGCCTCGTAGAGGGCGAGGAGCTTGTCGCCGTACTCGCTGAGGCGGAAGAAGTAGTTCTCCTCGCTGAGGATCTCCACGGGCCGCTTGTGGATGGGGCACAGCTTCTGGCCCGCGTACTCGCCCTCGCCGTCGAGGAGCTCGCCGGGGAGCTTGTACTCCTCGCAGCCGACGCAGTACGGGCCCTCGTAGCCGCCCTTGTAGATCTCGCCCTTGTCGTACAGGTCCTGCACGAATTCCTGGACGCGGTCCGTGTGCCGCTGCTGCGTGGTGCGGATGAAGTCGTCGTTCGCGATCTCCAGGTGCTCCCACAGCGGCTGCCAGGCCTCGGTGACGAGCTTGTCCGCCCACTGCTGGGGCGTCACCCCGTTCGCCTCGGCCGTGCGCATGATCTTCTGACCGTGCTCGTCCGTGCCGGTGAGGTACCACACCTTCTCGCCGCGCTGGCGGTGCCAGCGGGTGAGCACGTCGCCTGCGACGGTCGTGTAGGCGTGGCCCAGGTGAGGAGCGTCGTTGACGTAGTAGATGGGCGTGGAGACGTAGTACGCCTTCCCCGCCTGCTTCTCGGATCCAGTGGCCGCCATAAGGCGAAATCCTACTGGTCCCGGGGAGATGGCCTCACACGCGTTTCGGGGGGTGGACGCGGTCGTCCACCCCCCGGGCGCTTCGGTGCCGTGACGGGTTACGGGCGCCAGGTGGCGAGGACGCCCTCGTAGAGCTCGGTGTCCGTCAGTTCGCGGGGGGTGGGGCCCGCGTGGAAGAAGGCGGTGTTGGGGGTCTTCAGCTTGCGGAGGTAGTCGAAGGCCTTGTTGTCGAGTTCACCGAACGCGACGAAGGAGAAGAAGACCGTGGGGTGGGACTCGGCGGCGGCGGTCAGGGCCTGGGTCGCGGGGGTCTTGGCGTCCGGGGCGCCGTCGGTCTGGAAGACGA
>NZ_MUNF01000451.1 GCF_002154555.1 Streptomyces murinus | reverse complement strand
GGGCAGCCCCCGCACCCTGAGCACGGCCGCCGTCCGGTCACCCCCGACGAGAGCGGGCGCCAGCCGCCCACCCACCCGCAACCGCGTGGACGGCAGCAGCCTCAGCCAGCCGGCCTGCCCGGCACGCGCCCGGGAGCCTCCGGCCGGCGCCGCCGCCTTCTCCGACGGCGCCCCGGAATCTTCCACCGACGCCGCCACCCCGTCCGATGGCGCCCTGGAACCTCCGGCAGCCGGCGCCGACCCGTCTCCGGCCGCCCCACGCACCCGGTCCGGTACCTCCGGGATCTCGGAAGTCTCCTGTTCCGACCGCGGTCCGCTACTCCTCTCCGGCCCCGCCACACCTCCGTCGACCACCACCAGAACCGGCGCCCGGGTCCGCGTGCTCCTCCCGTCGCTCTCCTCGACCCGCCGCACCTTTGCCCGGATCAGCACCGCCGCCGGAGCCGTGTGGTCCCCGCGCACCCGGGGTCTGCTCAGCCAGGGGTCTCCGGTCAGTTCGATGTCGGCGGTCACGGTGGCGGAGCGGCGGGCCAGTTCGGGGACAGGTCCGCGTCGTACGTCCGCGCCCTGCAACCCGGCGGAGGCGGCCGACGCGGCGACGCAGAGGAGCACCGCGGCGAGGGAGGCTCGCGCCCAGCCGGACCGGCGGCCCGGGGGTCCCGGAGGCTCGGGACCCGCCCGGCTCGCGCCCAGCAGGACGATCCCGCCGAGCAGGGAGACGGCCACGATCCACACGGTCCGGTCCACCGGGGCGTCCAGGGTGAGCGCCGCCGTGGCCCAGGCGGCGAGTGCGGGTGGTACCAGGCGCAGATCCAGGGGGCCCGGCTCGGCGCCCGGCTCGGGGTCGGGCCCGGTGCGGTGAGGAAGGGTGGCGCTCATGGTCGTACCAGGTCGCGAAGGTCGGTGAAGCGGCGGTCGCCGATGCCGTTGACCTGGCGGAGTTCGTCCACCGAGCGGAAACCGGCGTGCCGGGTGCGGTAGTCGATGATGTGGCGGGCCAGCACCGGGCCGACTCCCGGCAGGGTGTCGAGCTGGTCCTCGGTGGCCGTGTTGAGAGATACCTGCGCGGCCGGGCCGGACGGTGCCGCGGTGCCGGCGGGGGCGACGGCGGCCGCCGACTCGCCGACGACCACCTGCTCGCCGTCGACCAGGAAGCGGGCCCGGTTGAGGCCGTCGGTGTTCACGCCGGGCCGGACCCCGCCCGCCGCCCGCAACGCGTCGGCCACCCGGGAACCCGCGGGGAGGCGGCGGATCCCCGGAGCGCGGACCTTGCCGCCGATGTCCACGACGATCTGGCCGCCCGGAGTCGCGGGGCCGCCCCCGACGTCCCCACTCGCGCCGGGTGCCTTCGTGTATGTCGGCCGTGTGCGCACCACCTGGGGCGCGCTCACCGACTGCGGCCGGCCCACCCAGAAGTGCTGCACGGCGAAGAGCGCGGCCACCACCAGCAGCACGGCGAGCGCCACGGTCCCGCGCCGCTCCACCCCGCATCGCGACTGCAACCACACCGGCAGCCGCTCCCGCAGCGCGGTCCCGGCCCGCTCACGCCAGTCCGGGGGCGGCGGATCCATGTACTCCGGCGGCCGATCCATATGCTCCGACGGGCGACCCATGTGCCCCGACGGCCGGTCCACCGGTGCGGGAGTGCTCGAAGCAGGCGGCGCCTTCCCCGGCTTCCGGCGTTCCGACTCCCGACGTTCCGACTCCCTGCGTTCCGACTCCCTGCGTTCCGACTCCCAGCGCTCCGGCTCACGCGAATCCGGCTCCCGCCCCTCCGGCTCCCGCCGTCGCACGGTCTGTTCGCCGAAGAGGAGTTCCGCACGGCGCCGCAGATCCTCCGCGGGTGCGTGCGCGCGGTGCCGGACACGGCGGTGCTCGGACGCGCGATGCCGCATGCGGATGTCGGAGGCGGGACCGCGGCCGGGGCCGCTGGTCGGGGTGACGGTGCGAGGACGTGATCGAAGTGCCATGCGACGAGGATCGGACATCCCGTCACTTCGCGATGATCTTGGTCAATTCCCGGGGAAACCGGATGAGTTGTGGATAACTTCGCCACTCGTGTGAGTGACCCCCATCCCCGCCTCGGCCGCACCTCGTCCCGGTCTCACCGCGGTGAGACCACCGCGCCCAGCAGCCCCGGCCCGGTGTGCGCCCCGATCACCGCGCCCACCTCGCTGACGTGCAACTCCCCCAGTCCCGGCACCCGTTCCCGCAGCCGGTCGGCGAGTGCGGCGGCGCGTTCGGGGGCGGCCAGGTGGTGGACGGCGATGTCGACCTCCGCGCCCCCGGCCCGCTCGGCGGCGAGTTCTTCCAGGCGGGCGATCGCCTTCGAGGCCGTACGGACCTTCTCCAGCAGCTCGATGCGGCCGCCGTCGAGGCTGAGCAGGGGCTTGACCGCGAGCGCGGAGCCGAGCAGGGCCTGGGCGGCACCGATACGGCCACCGCGGCGCAGATAGTCGAGGGTGTCGACGTAGAAGTAGGCGGAGGTGCCGGCGGCCCGTTTCTCGGCGGCGGTGACGGCCTCGTCCACGGTGCCGCCCGCCTCCGCCGTCTCGGCCGCGGCGAGGGCGCAGAAGCCGAGGGCCATCGCGACCATCCCGGTGTCCACCACCCGCACGGGCACCGGCGCCTCGCGGGCCGCGAGGACGGCCGCGTCGTAGGTGCCGGACAACTCGCCGGACAGATGCAGGGAGACGATGCCGCGCGCGCCGGACTCGGCGACCCGGCGGTAGGTCTCGGCGAACACCTGGGGGCTCGGGCGCGAGGTGGTGACGGGGCGCCGCTTGGTCAGGGCCTGGGCGAGGGCGCGGGTGGAGATCTCGGTGCCCTCTTCGAGCGCCTGGTCGCCGAGGACCACGGTCAGGGGGACCGCCGTGATGCCGTGCCGCTCCATCGTCCGGTGCGGCAAGTAGGCCGTGGAATCGGTGACGATGGCGACATGGCGGGACATGAGCTGGAGGTTACCCGCCGGGGCGCACGCACGGCAGCCCGGCCCCTGACGTGTGCCCGCGGCCGGCCCCCGCAAGCCCGGATCGAACCCCCGGACAAGCCCGGCCCCCCGGGTGATCCGACGACGGTCAGGTGGTGCTCTCCGGGCGGGGGCTCTTCTGCCACGGGTACGACGGGCGCGGCGTCGGCGGGGTCAGCGAGTGCGGCGCGGGCTCCGGGGCCGGCTCGTCGGTGGTGCCGGGCCGGGTCCAGTGGCGCAGGGCGTCGGCCTCTATGTCGATCTGGGCGCTGAGGGTGCCGAGATCGTCGTCGGCGAAGCGGCGGGCGCGGTCGCGGACGGCCCAGCGCAGCGCGTCGGCGGACTGGGTGATCCGCTCGGTGCGGGCGCGCAGACCGGGCAGCCGGGCGGCGAGCGTGCCGCGGTCGGGCTCGGACTCCAGGCGTTTGAGGTCGGCGTCCAGCTCATGTCCATGAGCGCTGAGGCGCTCGAAGAGGCCCAGGGACTCCTTCAGCGACTCGTCCTCGGCCGAGCCCGCGTGCAGCGCGTCCTGGGTGGCGCGCATGGAGGTGCGCAGGGTGAGCCGCAGCTGGGCCAGCTCGGCGGCCGGGCCCACCTGGGCAAAGGACTTGGCGCGCAGCGTGTGGTCCTCGACGGTGCGCCGGGCCTGGACGATGGTGCGGTCCACGCCGCGCTTGGCGGCGCTCACCACCTTGATCGTGGCATACGCGCCCAGGGCGACGAAGGCCAGGAAGAACAGGGAGATGACGATGATCACTGCTTCCACGGCGCTCCTCCTCGGGCAGGTGCGCCGCGTGTCGCGGCACTCCTCAACGGTAAACGCAACGGGCAGGCCCGGGGTTCCAGAAAAACCCCGAACCTGCCCGTAGGGGAGTACCCCGAGAGGCGTCGTGATTACGCCGGAACGATGTTCACCAGCTTCGGCGCGCGCACGATGACCTTGCGGATGCCCGCGCCGTCCAGTGCCGCGACGACCTTCTCGTCGGACAGGGCCACCTTCTCCAGCTCCTCCTCGGAGATGCCCGGGGGCACCTCCAGGCGGGCCTTGACCTTGCCCTTGATCTGGACGACGCACGTCACGGTGTCATCGACCACGTACTGAGGGTCGGCGACCGGGAAGTCCTGGTGGACGACCGAGTCGGTGTGGCCCAGGCGGCGCCACAACTCCTCGGCGACGTGCGGGGCCAGCGGGGCGACCATCAGCACCAGCGGTTCGGCCACCGACTTCGGCAGGGCGGTGTTGGCCTTGGTCAGGTGGTTGTTCAGCTCGGTGACCTTGGCGATGGCGGTGTTGAAGCGCAGGCCCTCCAGGTCCTGGCGCACCCCGTCGATCGCCTTGTGCAGGGCGCGCAGCGTGTCCTCGTCGGGCGCCGCGTCGGTCACGGTCGGCTCGCCGGTGTTCTCGTCGACGATGTTGCGCCACAGCCGCTGCAACAGCCGGAACTGGCCGACGACCGCGCGCGTGTCCCAGGGGCGGGAGACGTCCAGCGGGCCCATGGCCATCTCGTACAGGCGCAGGGTGTCGGCGCCGTACTCGGCGGCGATCTCGTCCGGGGTCACCGCGTTCTTCAGGGACTTGCCCATCTTGCCCAGCAGGCGGCTGACCTTCTCGCCCTGGTGGTAGTACGCGCCGTCGCGCTCCTCCACCTCGGCGGCCGGCACGGCGATGCCGCGGCTGTCGCGGTACACGTAGGCCTGGATCATGCCCTGGTTGAACAGCTTGTGGAACGGCTCCGCGGAGGAGACGTGCCCCAGGTCGAACAGCACCTTGGACCAGAAGCGGGCGTACAGCAGGTGCAGCACGGCGTGCTCGGCGCCGCCCACGTACAGGTCGACACCGCCGTGCGGCTGGCCCTCGCGCGGGCCCATCCAGTACCGCTCGATCTCCGGGTCGACCATCTTCTGGTCGTTGTGCGGGTCCAGGTAGCGGAATTCGTACCAGCAGGAACCGGCCCAGTTGGGCATGGTGTTGGTCTCGCGGCGGTACTTCTTCGGCCCGTCGCCCAGGTCCAGGGTGACGTGGACCCACTCGTCGTTGCGCGACAGGGGGGTCTCGGGCTGGGTGTTCGCGTCGTCCGGGTCGAAGGTGCGCGGGCTGTAGTCCTCGACCTCGGGCAGCTCCAGCGGCAGCATCGACTCGGGCAGCGAGTGCGCGACGCCATCCTCGTCGTAGACGATCGGGAAGGGCTCGCCCCAGTAGCGCTGGCGGCTGAACAGCCAGTCGCGCAGGCGGAAGTTGACGGTGCCCCGGCCGATGCCCTTGCGCTCCAGCCACTCGGTGATGCGCGCCTTGGCCTCGGTGACGCCCAGGCCGTCCAGGGTGATGCCCTCGCCCGTCGAGTTGACGATCTTCGCGTCGTACGAGGCGAACGCGTCGTCCCAGTCGGCGGTGTCGGTGCCCCGGCCGTCGGTCGGCTCGACCACACAGCGCACGGGCAGCTCGAAGGCGCGCGCGAAGGCGAAGTCACGGGTGTCGTGCGCGGGTACGGCCATGATCGCGCCGGTGCCGTAGCCCATCAGCACGTAGTCGGCGATGAAGACGGGGACCTGCTCGCCGTTGACCGGGTTGACGGCGAAGACACCGGTGAAGACGCCGGTCTTGTCCTTGGCCTCGGCCTGGCGCTCGACGTCGGACTTGGCGGCGGCCTGCGCGCGGTAGGCGGCGACGGCCTCGGCGGGGGTGGCGTGGCCGCCGGTCCACGCCTCGCGGGTGCCCTCGGGCCAGGCCGCGGGGGTGAACTTGTCGGCCAGGGGGTGTTCGGGCGCCAGCACCATGTAGGTGGCGCCGAACAGGGTGTCCGGGCGGGTGGTGAAGACCGTGATCTTCTCGCCGTCGACGGGGAAGTCGACGCGGGCGCCCTCGCTGCGGCCGATCCAGTTGCGCTGCTGCAACTTGATGGCCTCGGGCCAGTCCAGCTCCTCCAGGTCCGCCAGCAGGCGGTCCGCGTAGGCGGTGATGCGCATGTTCCACTGGCGCAGCTTGGACTTGAAGACGGGGAAGTTGCCGCGCTCGCTGCGGCCGTCGGCGGTGACCTCCTCGTTGGCCAGCACGGTGCCCAGACCGGGGCACCAGTTGACCGGCGCGTCGGAGGCGTAGGCCAGGCGGTACTCGCCCAGGACGTCGGCGCGCTCGGTGGCGCTCAGCTCGTTCCAGCCGCGCGTGGTGCCCTCGATCGCGCGCTCACCGGTCTCGAACTGGGCGATCAGCTCGGCGATCGGGCGGGCCTTGCCGGCCTCCTCGTCGTACCAGGAGTTGAAGATCTGCAAGAAGATCCACTGGGTCCACTTGTAGTAGTCCGGGTCGATCGTGGCGAAGGAGCGGCGCTTGTCGTGGCCCAGGCCCAGCCGGCGCAGCTGGGCCTTCATGTTCTCCATGTTGGCCTCGGTGGACACGCGCGGGTGCGTGCCGGTCTGCACGGCGTACTGCTCGGCGGGCAGGCCGAAGGCGTCGAAGCCCAGGGTGTGCAGGACGTTGTGGCCGGTCATGCGCTGGAACCGGGCGTAGACGTCGGTGGCGATGTAGCCCAGCGGGTGGCCGACGTGCAGGCCGGCGCCGGAGGGGTACGGGAACATGTCCATGATGAACTTCTTGGGCTTGGCGGCGTCCTCGCCCGCCAGGTCGCCCTGGGGGTTGTCCGCGGCATACGTGCCGTCGGCGTCCCAGAAGTCCTGCCAGCGTGCCTCGATGTCGGCGGCCATGGCGGCCGTGTAGCGGTACGGGGCGGCTTCCGCCGGGGTCGCGGCGGCAGCGGGGTTCGTCTCGCTCATGATCCTCAAAGCTCCATCGATCGTCTCTGCCAGCAGAAATGAAAAATCCCCTCACGCAGGAGGGGACGCCGCGCCGATGCCGACCTCACGGGTACCACCGGGGTCGGTACTGATCAGCGCGGCCCGCTAAGCAGAAGGCGTACGGCACGCATGGCGCCTAGGGTACCGCAGGCGTCGATCCGACGGGGACACAGGGTGCAAATAGGCCGAGAGCGGATCATCCTTCCGGATGATCCGCTCTCGACTTCTGTGGAGCTAAGGAGAATTGAACTCCTGACCTCCTGCATGCCATGCAGGCGCTCTACCAACTGAGCTATAGCCCCTTGTTTTGTTTCTCCGCCCGGTTCCCCCGGCGACGTCGTAAACATTACAGGCACGGGGCCGGAGCGCCAAATCGGTTTCCACTGCGACCAATTGGTCGCGAATGTCCGTTTCTACGATGATCGGCTCAGGCGGCGACGAAGGAGTAGAACCGCTTGAGGGTGCAGTGCTCCTCCAGGAGGCGACCGTAGATCGGCTCGCCCTCCAGCTCCCGGTACGTCTCGATGGGGTCGCCTTTTATGATCAGCGCCCGCGCGCATTCCTCGCACCAGTACTGGTAGTCGGCGTTGACCGGCTCCATGTCGCGCACGATGGGCGTACCGCTGCCGCACCAGTCGCACTTCCGCCTGTGTGCACCCATCGATCAGCTCCCGTCGGACCGCACCCCCTTCCGGCCGTCCGATTCTGCCATGAGGGGACCGACACGGTCAGCGACGCTTCAGTAGCACAAACAGAAGATCCCGCCCCCTGACGGGGACGGGATCTTCCTCCTGTGGAGCTAAGGAGAATTGAACTCCTGACCTCCTGCATGCCATGCAGGCGCTCTACCAACTGAGCTATAGCCCCTTGCTGTGTTCTTCCCGCTCGGCGGGGCGAACAAGAAGAACTTTAGCCTGTGACCTGCCGGAAAGTGAAATCCGGGGTGTGCGGCGCCGCCGCGGGCTCAGTCGTCGTCGCCGAGGACCGGCTCGGGGAGGGTGCCCGCGTTGTGCTCCAGCAGGCGCCAGCCGCGCGCGCCCTCGCCCAGCACGGACCAGCAGCAGTTGGAGAGGCCGCCGAGGCTCTCCCAGTGCGGGGACTGGAGGCCGAGCAGCCGGCCGATGGTGGTGCGGATGGTGCCGCCGTGGCTGACGATCACCAGGGTGCCGTCCACCGGCAGCTTCTCCACATGCCGCAGGACGACGGGCGCGGCCCGGTCGGCGACCTCGGTCTCCAGTTCGCCCCCGCCGCGGCGGATCGCCTCACCGCGCTTCCAGGCGGCGTACTCGTCGCCGTGGCGGGCGATGATCTCCGCGTGCGTGAGCCCCTGCCAGACGCCCGCGTAGGTCTCCCGCAGGCCCTCCTCCCGGGTGACGTCGAGACCGGTGAGGGCGGCCAGCTCGGCGGCCGTGTCCGCGGCCCGCGTCAGGTCCGAGGAGACGATCGCGTCGGGGCGCAGGGAGGCCAGCAGCCGGGCGGCGCGGCGGGCCTGCCCGACACCGGTCTCGGTCAGCGGCACGTCGGTGCTGCCCTGGAAGCGGCGCTCCACGTTCCACGAGGTCTGGCCGTGCCGCCACAGGATGACGCGGCGGCCGCGGTCCCGGCGGTCGGTCACCTCACCGGTGGCGCTCATCACCACTGCCCGCCCGGCTCCCCGTCGGCCTCGGACTCCAGGAGCTTGGCGTGCTCCTCGCCCTTGCCGCGGGTGGCCTTGGCGTCGGCCGGCAGCTCCAGCTCGGGGCAGTCCTTCCACAGCCGCTCCAGGGCGTAGAAGACACGCTCCTCGCTGTGCTGGACGTGGACCACGATGTCGACGTAGTCGAGCAGGATCCAGCGGGCGTCGCGGTCGCCCTCGCGGCGCACCGGCTTGGCGCCGAGCTCCTTCTGGAGGCGCTCCTCGATCTCGTCGACGATGGCCTTGACCTGGCGGTCGTTCGGCGCGGAAGCGAGCAGGAAGGCGTCCGTGATCGACAGGACGTCGCTGACGTCGTAGGCGATGACGTCATGGGCGAGCTTGTCGGCAGCCGCCTGGGCGGCGGTGTGGATGAGCTCAAGGGAACGATCGGTGGCGGTCACTGCGTGGCTTTCCGTCGGCGGGCACTGAACCTCAAGGGTCTCACGGACCGCCGGGGGCACCCCACGTGATTAAAGGCATCGCCAAGGGCGCCCCGCGCGAGCAGCGGCTCGCGAAAGGCGCCCCGGCGTGCGCTCAGGAGCCGGACGGCTTGTAGTCCTGGCCCAGGACCACCGAGACATCGGCGCCCGAGGAGACCGAGCCCTTGGTGACGGAGCCCGCGGGCAGGCCGAGGGTCTTGGCGACCTCGGTGGCGTTCTGCTTGTCCGAGGCGTCCTGGTAGACGACCTTCGAGGTCGCCTTGCTGCCGCCGCTGCCGCCCTCCAGGAAGGTGAAGCCGCCGTTCAGGAGCACCACGCGGGCCTGCTCGGTGTCGTCCTTGACGCCGGTGGCGTTCTGCACCGAGACCCGGACCGCGCTGCCGGCGTCGGGGCTCTTGGCGGTGCCGCCGAGGATGTCCTTGACCACGCTGTCGCTGGTCTGGGCGGTGAGCGTGCCGTCCGGCTGCACCGGCAGGAGGGCCGTCCTGTAGTCGCCCTCCTTGGCGAGGTCGGCGAGCTTGGCCAGGAAGGTGCCGAGGTCCTTGTCGGTGAGCGAGGGGTCGAGGATCTGCGCGAGGCTCTGCACGGTCACCGTGGCGTCCGAGGCGTCGGTCGAGATCTTGCGCAGCACGCCCTGTATGACCTGCCCGAACCGCTCCAGCTGGGCGTTCTCCGACTCGCCGGGGGCCCGGTAGGTGGCGTAGGCGACGGCCATCTTGCCGCTGAGGGTCTGATCGCCGCCCTTGGCGACGAGCGGCTCGGCGCCCTTCTTCTTGGCGTCCGGGTCGGGCACGGCGACATTGGTGTCCATGTCGATGTTGCCGACGAGGTCGACCAGGTTCTGGAGGTAGGGCGTGTCCAGACGCCAGGTGCCCTGGATGTTGGTGCCGAGGACGGTGTCCAGCTGGTCGCGGGTGCCGGAGGAGCCGTCCTCGTCCACCGACTTGGCGAGGGTCGTGGTGGAGCCGTCGTCGTCGGTCAGCGCCAGGGAGTTGGGCAGCAGGACGGTGCTGCCCCGCTTGGTGGTGGTGTTGTCGACCAGCAGCACGGTGGAGGTGCCGCGTTTGCCGGTGTTGTGCAGATGGACGACGATCACATCGCGCTTCTGGGCGCCGGCCGCCACGGCCGCGCCCCCGCCACCGGCGGAGGAGGACAGGAAGGGCAGCTTCCCGGCGTACCAGAGGTAGCCGACGCCGCCGGCCGCAACCAGGGCGAGGACGACGCCGAGGGCGACGAGCCGGCTGCGGGCGCGGCGGCGGGCCTCCTCGCGGCGCTCGGTGCGGTTCTCGGTGAACTTCAGCCAGTCGATGACGTCCTCGGAGTCGCCGTCCGGCTCCTCCACGAACGCGAACTGCTCGGTGCGGTAGTCCGGTTCGCCGTCCGCGTGCCCGGCGTCGCCGTCGTCCCCGTCGTCGTCGCTCGCGAGTTCCGCGTAGGGGTTGTGCCGGGGCGGGTCCTGGGGGCGCGCCTGCTGGGGGATGTGCGCGGTCTGCTCGGCGACCCGGGGCTGCTGCCCGCTGCTCGCCGCCTGCCCGTAGGGGTCGTACCCGGGATGCCCGGAATTCCCCCCGTGCTCCTGGCCCTGGGTCCCGTAGGGGTCGTAACCGCCGTAGCCGTCGTTGCCGTGGTAGCCCTCGTTGCCGTGGTAGCCATCGTTGTCGGAGTAGCCGTCGGCCGAGGGGTACGACGGGACCTGCGGCTGCTGCCCGGTGCCGTACGACCCGTACGGGCGCGCCGGCTGAGAGGTGCCGGTGCCGTAGGGGTCGTAGCCGTATCCCTGCTGCTGGGCATAGGGGTCGTAGGCTCCGGCTCCGGACCCGGGCCCGGAGCCGCCCGGGGCCTGCTGCGCCGGAACCTGGCGGTAGACGGGCTGTCCGTACTCGTCGTAGCCGACGATCTCGTACTGTCCCGCGTCGTATCGGTCGTTCACCGGTGCCCCTCTCGGCTCACTCGCCGCGGTACAGCTCGCGCTTGTCGATGTAGCGCACGACTCCGTCCGGCACCATGTACCAGATGGGGTCGCCCTTGGCGACTCTCGCACGGCAGTCTGTGGAGGAAATGGCGAGCGCCGGAACCTCGACCAACGAGACGCCGCCCTCCGGCAGTCCCGGGTTGCTGAGGTGGTGGCCGGGCCGGGTGACGCCGATGAAGTGCGCGAGGGAGAACAGCTCCTCGCTGTCGCGCCAGGTCAGCAGCTGGGCGAGGGCGTCGGCACCGGTGATGAAGAACAGGTCGGTGTCCGGGTTGAGGGCGCGCAGGTCGCGCAGGGTGTCCACGGTGTAGGTGGGGCCGCCGCGGTCGATGTCGATACGGCTGACGGAGAACTGCGGGTTCTCGGCGGTGGCGATGACCGTCATCAGATAGCGGTCCTCGGCCGGGGAGACCAGGCGGTGGGACTTCTGCCACGGCTGGCCGGTGGGGACGAACACCACCTCGTCCAGCTGGAACTGCGCGGCGACCTCGCTGGCCGCCACGAGGTGCCCGTGGTGGATCGGGTCGAAGGTGCCGCCCATGACGCCCAGGCGCCGCTTGCCGGGGCGGGCGGGGCCGTGGCCCGGCCGGTGCCGGCGGTACTGCGGCTGGTCGGTCATGTCGGCGTCGTCGGCGCCATCGTGCGCCGGACCGGTAGGCATGTCCTGCTCTCCCATGCGTGCAGACCCTACCGGCCCGGTCCTCGGCGTCCGGCCGGGGCCGGTCCCCCGGCTCAGCGGTCGCGGTTGAAGCGGGTGGTGATCCACAGCAGGAGAAGCAGGATGATGAAGGCGGCGCCGCCGGTGACGGCGGGGTTCAGGCTGTCGTGGTGGCCGCCCTCTTCGGCGGCGAGGGAGATCAGCGGGGCTGCGGCGCTGGTGAGCATCATCTTCGACAGGACCTATCGCGTGTGGGCGGGATAAAGACGTCGACTCATCGTATGCGGGCGGTCCTTCGGCGATCACGCCGACTCCGCCGTTGGGAAGCGCGGGGGCCGGGGCGGGGAACTCCCACCGCCCCTCAGTCGTCCTTCTGCTTGTAGCCGCGCAGCAGGAACCAGGCGGTCAGCGCGCAGCCCAGGATCATCACGATCAGCACGATGCGGAGCATGTCGCCTCCGCCCCCCTGCTGCTGGGCGGCGCTCGCTGCGGCCTCGGTCAGCCGGGCGGCTGCGGGGTGGTGCTCCATGGCGTGGACTCCTTCGGCTGTCTGCCCGTCCACGGTATCTCCGCCTAGGCTGAACCCCGCCTCGGGGGCTCACCGCACTCACACGCACTTGGGGGAAGACATGCACGACGGCGATCGGCAGGGCGGGCACGAGCGGGTGCCCAGCAGGCAGCGGACGCGCTTTCCGGGGATCTCCTCGCGGGCGTACGAGCACCCGGCGGACCGGTCCGCCCTGGTGGCGCTGCGCAAGCTCAGCGGGTTCGACCAGGTGTTCAAGGCACTGAGCGGACTGCTGCCGGAGCGGAGCCTGCGGCTGCTGTTCCTGTCCGACTCGGTGCGCGTCTCCGAACGGCAGTTCGGTCATCTGCACGACATGCTGCTGGACGCCTGCTACATCCTGGACCTGCCGAAGGTCCCGCCGATGTACGTCACCCAGGACCCGCAGCCGAACGCGATGTGCATCGGCCTGGACGAGCCGATCATCGTGATCTCCACGGGTCTGGTGGAGCTGCTGGACGAGGAGGAGATGCGCGCGGTCGTCGGCCATGAGGTCGGCCACGCGCTGTCCGGGCACTCCGTGTACCGCACCGTGCTGCTGTTCCTGACGAACCTGGCGATCAAGGTCGCCTGGATCCCGCTGGGCAATCTCGCGATCATGGCGATCATCGCGGCGCTGCGGGAGTGGTTCCGCAAGTCCGAACTCTCCGCGGACCGGGCCGGGCTGCTGGTGGGCCAGGACGTACGGGCCTCGATGCGCGGCCTGATGAAGATCGCGGGCGGCAACCACCTGCACGAGATGAACGTGGACGCGTTCCTGGAGCAGGCCGAGGAGTACGACTCCGGCGGCGACCTGCGCGACTCCGTGCTGAAGATCCTCAATGTGCTGCCCCGCTCGCACCCGTTCACCACCGTGCGCGCCGCCGAGCTGAAGAAGTGGGCCGAGTCGCGGGACTACCAGCGGATCATGGACGGCCACTACCCGCGCCGCGACGACGACAAGGACGCCAGGGTCAGCGACTCCTTCCGGGAGTCCGCGGCGAGCTACGCGAGCGATGTCAAGGACTCCAAGGACCCGCTGATGAAGCTGGTCAGCGATCTGGCGGGCGGCGCGGGCGATCTGGGCGGCCGCGTCAAGCGCGGCTTCGACGGTTTCAAGAGCCCGCCGCCGGCCAAGGGCGGTCCGGCCCCGGCGGGCGAGTAGGACGGCACGAGGCCCGGGCCCGGAGTCCCGCGAGGCCCCGGGCCCGGCGGGACTCCGGCGTGCGCCCGGTGGGAGTCTGCCGGGGCCTGGCGGCGGCTCGGGTCGGGCCCCGGCCCTGGCAGCGGCTCCGGTCGGGGCGCGATGGGGGCTCCGGTCGGGCGGAAGGCTTTGGACGAGGTGCGGCAGGCGCTCCGAGTGCGGCCGGTTCGGCATCGCCGGGTGCCGACCGACGACCGGGATCCGCCCGTCGGATCGACATGCCGCCGAGCGGAAAGGCGGCGGTTCGATCGCCCAGCCGCCGTACAACGGGGACGGGCCGCCGCGGGAGGAAGACGCGCCCCCTGGTCGCTCCCCTCATGCCCGCTCACGCCCTGGGCTGCGCCCCCGTGGCCAGCGTGCCGCACAAGGAGGCGGGGCTGTCCGTCTGGTACGGGTCGGTGCCCGCGGGGGCGCAGCCCAGGG
>NZ_MUNF01000450.1 GCF_002154555.1 Streptomyces murinus | reverse complement strand
ATTCTCGTCACCCGCTCCATGGAAAGGGTCCAGGTCATCAATCTGGGCCCTGTTTGTTGTCTAGTCCAATTCACGGCTGGCACGCCCTCCCTGTGCCCTAAGTCGAGGCAGAGCGGTCACCCTGCGACGCACACAAGCCGCTCAGGACGACTCGAGACTCCAGCCGTCTCAAGTGACGAGACGCGCTTCGTGTGGCTTGCGTCACCTTCGCGGGTCATGCCCGCGAAATCGCGTACGTAAATCAGCAGTTCAGGGCAGCCTGTACAGACCCCGGTGCGTGACGCCCGGATCAGAGTCGGTGCGACCGTTCTCGGCGCACCGCGTGAGCCCCCATGTGAGGAGGGCCGCGTTGTCGGTGGTGCTCATTAGGCTTCTTGGCGTCACCGACGGCAGGAGGCCGTGCATGGCAGGGTTCGAGATCAACAAGCGGGGCATCGAGAAGATGCAGCGAGAGATCGCGAAGGAATTCGAGCGCGCGGCCCGCAAGCATCCCATCCGTGTTCCTGTCCAGTTGGACGCTCCGGAGATCCCCACGGCGTCGCCGGTGAAGGCTGGCATCGAAAAAGACCCGCACCTCTCATGCCTTCTCATATGGCTTGACGATCTAGCGGCACTCCAACCAGGGGTAGCCGCTGACGTCTCGGCGTACGTCGACTCGGCAGGACTTCCCGAGGCCGAGGCCAAGACTATGGCGCTCCAACTGGAACAGCAGGGACTCGTCCAGATCTCCCGGGATTTCTCCGGTCGTGGCTGCCAGGTCTTTCTCACCGACGAGGGATCACTGGCGGCTCGACAGTTGAGAGCATTGCAGGCCGACCCAGTAGCACGCTTCGTCCATGCCTGCGACGGCTTGCTGCACTGGCTTTTCCAGACGGGCCGCGGCCGACACGTCGTCGAGGTCATGGCCTTCGTTGAAGCACCAGGTTCGTACTTCGCGGGTGACTCCCTGTCCGTGGACGAGATCCTCGGCGCGCTGGAGCACCTCAACCAGCGAGGGCTCGTCCATCGCGCGTCCGAGGACCCGAGCACCACAAGTTCGATCAAGGCCACAGTCACCGACTCGGGCACCGACTGCGTATTGTCCGAAGGAACCGTGAGCGACTACCTCAGCCGCCAGCAGCGCGCCGGCGACACCTACACCTTCAACAATTCCTCCGGCATCGTCGCTGGCTCCCAGCAGAGCGTGGTGCAGAACAACAACTTCGGCTTCGACGCCTCCGCCCTCGCCGAGTTCGCGGCCCTGGCACGGCAACTCGCCCCGACGCTCAAAGCCTCACCGGAACAAGAGGAAACCCTCGTGCAGGACGTCGAGGTGCTTGGGGAAGCCGCCTCTGCCGAGCAGCCGGAGCCCGGACGCATCAGGGCCGCGTACCTGCGCGTGCAGGAGACACTGGGCGCGATCACCACCACAACAGCCGGCCTCACCATATTGGCGCAGCAGGGACAGACGGCGTACCAAGCTGTGTTCGGCAGCTGACCAGCGCACGGGCTCCGCGGAGCAAGCCGCTCGGAGCCTCGGCCGCTACACCTGGACCGCGTCCGGCAACACCTTCCGAAGCGCGCTGCCCACTGCTGGGCCGACCTCTGTTACCTGACGCAGATCAGCACTTCGCAAGTAGCTATAGCTCTGCGGTGGATGAAAAGTCCCCGCAGCGCGCCGAGGGACACCGGCTCGTCGAAGGACACGGGATCCTCCAAAGTCAGACCGCTTGCCTGGGTGGCACCGTTCATGTAGGCGTCGTACTCGCGACGGGTGATCCCGGTCTGAGTCCGATGCGCCATGTGGGCTCTCCCAAGGAGGTCTGGTCTATGGCGTCTACGCCGCGCCGTCGGCCTGCCCGTCGACACCAAACGGCGGGACACCCGGCCAGCCCCGCGGTGCTGCGTGACCAGCCAGGGGAACAGGTTCGGCTGGCCGATCGCGCAGCGCCCGCCCAGCAAACCGGCCCCCAGCAGTTCAGGCGCTGATGAGACGGCTGTCGAAGCCGGCGCCGAGGAGGCGTTCGTAGGCGTCATACACATCCTCCGGTTCTTCCTGCTCGACGGCGAAGCCGAGCTTCGAGTACTCGATCACCCGTTGCAGATCACCTACAAGCATGTCCACGACCAGCTTCTCGTCACCGATGGACTTGATGTAGTCGTCCAGCCCCAGCGGCTCGGAGGCGCACACGACCTCCACCTCGGGCCAGAGCTTGCGGCAGGTCGCGTACGAACGCCGCTCCGTGTACGGCTTCGAGACCAGCATCAGTGACTCCACCGCGATACCGGCCTCGGCCAGCAGTTTTCGCGAGAAGGTGACGTTCTGCCCGGTGTTCGCGGCCCTCGGCTCTACCAGAATCGCCTCGTCCGGCACGCCCAGGCTCAGCGCGTGCTCGCGGTAGTGAACGGCTTCACCGCGTGGGAAGCGGGCACGGGTCGTGGGGCTGTTACCACCGCTGAGGATCAGGACCGGGAACAGGCCAGCGCGGTACAGGCTGGCGGCCGTCGTCGCCACTCCGAGATGTGGCTGCCCAGGCCGATCGCCGCCGAGCAGGGCCGCTGTTCATGGCCCATCTGGTGGTAGTTCCAGATCAGCGTCGCTCGTGGAACTGCTCGTCGGTGATCTGGCGCTGCTCGTGCTGCGGGACTGGCACTCCCTGGCTCATCCCTACCGGCCGTTCCGGATGCCCTCAATCCCGCGCGGGTGCTCAGCCCCTACCGCCGGGCCACCTGCACCGCCTGATCGAGGACGGACAACCCATCATTCCGGGCCACCCAGGTTCCGAAGGCGCGGTTCGCAGCCGTCGCGCCCCGGGTCGCGAACTGGTACGCAGTGCAGCGCTGGCGAGAGTGGCTGGTCGATAGAGGGCCGAGAACGGCGAGCGCTTCTTCAGGTCACGACCTGTGATGGAGCATCGTGGCCACGCCCTCGTCACTGGTCTCGTACGCGATGCCG
The DNA here is from genome assembly GCF_002154555.1 of Streptomyces murinus. Lineage (GTDB taxonomy): Bacteria > Actinomycetota > Actinomycetes > Streptomycetales > Streptomycetaceae > Streptomyces > Streptomyces murinus. Next base: position 5,078 of record NZ_MUNF01000450.1, on the reverse strand, counting down.
CGCAGGACCGCGACCGGTGCGCCACGGCCGCGCTGGCCGAGGATGATGCCGGCTGCCGCGGCGATGAGGTCGGTGAAGGTCTCCTCCTGCCGCTTGCCGCCGTGCTCCGTCACCCGCAGGGGCGCCACGCCTGCCGCGCCGATGGAGATGACGGTGGCGCCGCGTCGGTCGGCGCGGCCGTCGGAGTCGGCGATGACCACGGCGACGGTGGCGCCGGAGTATGTGTGCAGGGCGTCACGCAGGGAGCGGGCGGAAGCGTCAGGGTCCTCGGGCAGCAGCCAGGCGCCTTCGGTGCCGGCTCGGTCAACCCCGGCGGAGGTGAGCTGGTAACCGAGCGTGTGGCGGGCGATGATCGGCCCCTTTTCGGTGGCCAGGAAGTGCTCGGTGGAGGAGTCGAGGATCAGCTGCACGATCTCGGCGGGCTTGCCCGTCTTGGCGGACAGGGCCAGGGCCTCGGGGCCGGGGATGACGTCGGCCAGGTCGACGTACCGCTTCTCCGCCACGGACACGGCCTTGCTGGCGACGACGACGATGTCTCCGTCGCGCAGTTCGGTGCCGGTGCGGTTGAGGACGCCGGTGATGGTCCCAGCGAGATCGTCGCCCGGCTGGAGTTCGGGGAAGGGCTCCAGGGCGAAGGCGGAGAAGCCTGAGGTCGGGGCGGCGGTCATCGGCGGGCTCCTGCGGCGGTGAGGACGGCGGTGTGCAGGCGGGCGTGCGCGGTGGCGAGTATCCCGGCCCGCTGCCGGGGCGCGGCGTGCTCTCCGGTAGTGAGCCAGTCGGCCACGCGGCGGAGGTAATGCGGCCACAGCCGGCGGGCCGCTTCCACCGCTGGAACCCCGGAGCGGACGGCGTGCCAGGCGTCTACGGCGGGCTGCGGCCACGGGTGTTCATCGTATCCGTCTGGGTGTTGGCCAAGGCTCTCCAGCGCGGTGAGCATGGTCTGGAGGCGGGCGGGCTCGACCGCGCGGTGGGAAACGCGGTACACGGTCGCTTCGCCGCCCGGCGGTACGGGCGGTGGCGTCCGCGTCGCGGTCAGGTGCAGCAGGACGGGGACGGCTTGGTGGTAGATGGCCGGGAGGTGGGGGAAGGAGCCGGCGTGCTCCTTGGGCCTGTCGATCCGTACGGAGGCGAGGGGCCCGATGGCAGCGGCGGTGAGCAGGAGGAATGCGTCGATGCCGTAGCCGTTCACGCATTCCGACAGTTCCTGTGGCAGGGCCTCGACGGCGCAGAGGACAGCAGCGAGCGCCTGGTGGGACAGGGCCAGGTCGCCTGCGAGGGGCTGGGGCACGTCGTGGCCAGTGGTGGCGGCGATCAAGGGCCGGGCGAGGTGATGGGTGAGGTTGGCTTCGTCCCAGTGCCTCGGGTAGTCGGCGATCGCCAGGGCGGCTCCGGCCCGTACGTGGTCCAGTAGGGCGGCGTAGGCGGCCGGGTCGGGGTTGCGGGTGTCGGTGTCCGCGATCAGAACCACCTCGGCGTCGGCGAGTTCCGGACGGCGGGCGGCGGCCAGGATCTGGGTGCCCTTGCCCCGTGTAAGGCCCGCCAGCGGCACCTTCTTCGCCCGGGTGCCGGTCGCGGCGAAGTTCTCGGTGGTGGTCGGGGTGTCGGAGGAGTCGGCGTTGACGATGACCGCCGGCACGTTGCCGAGGGCGGTGTCGACGGCGGTGGTGACGGCGCTGATGGTGGCGGGCTCGTTGCGGCTGGGCAGGATCGCGGCAGCCTTCATGTGGTCCCCTCTTCGGTCAGCAGGTCGGCGGCCGTCTCGGGGTCGGGGGCGTGCAGGTAGTCGAACCGGCAGCCCGCGAGCGCGGAGATGAGGTGGCTGCGCCAGCGGGCCAGGTCGGGGGTGTCCAGCGGCCACACCGGCCCGTATGGCACTCCCGAGACACCGGTCACCGGAGTGGGCAGGCCGGAGATGTAGCGGGCCAGCATCTCGTGCAGCCGCAGCCGCTCGTTCACCGAGAGCGGCACCGCGGGCGTCATCGACGCTTGAGCCAGATCCGGGTGGACGGCCACGCGCACGACCCTCGCCAGTGCCGCCGGGCCGGTGGCGAACGGCTCCAGAAGGTGGCGGGGTTTGGGCGCGAGGGGTCGGGTCGGGTCGCGGATGGCTGCGGTGGGCTTTCCCGGCCACACCACGAGGCCGCCGTCGCCCCGCTCGCCGAGGACGATCAGGTCGTCACCGGCGTGGGTCCAGCCACGCGCCGCGAGGGCGATCGCGGTGGACGTCTTGCCGACGCCCTTCGCTCCGATCAGCAGTACCGCCTGTCCGTCGGGTGCGATCAGGGCGGTGGCGTGCACGGTGACCTTGTGCTGCTGCTGGCGGATGCGTTCGGTCGCGGTGTAGGTGGCGTACGCCAGGGTGGCCGAGGCGGCCACGGCGGCGGGAAGTCGCAGGCGCACGGTGTCCTGCTCGATGGTGACGGCCGCCGCTCCTGTGGTGATCTCGATGTCGGCCGCCGTCTTGGTGTCTGGGGCGGCCTTCAGGGTCCAGCCGCCGGGCAGGGACCGGTCGGCGGCCTGCGCGGGCGCGGTGTCCAGTTTCTCGGGCAGTACGAGGAGGGCCGAGACGTGGCCGGTGATGAGTCGGTGCGCGGTCATCCGGCAGCCCGTTCCAGTTCCACCAGCAGATCCTCGACCGGTTCGATGGTGGGCAGGTAGCGGCCGGCCAGCAGGTCATCCATCCAGTCGGCCCGGGACAGCGTGGCCCGCACCAATTCCGCCATCGCCCCGGGCCGTGCCTGGTGGGCGGTGGTGATCTCGATCGAGGCCGGGTCGTCGTACGCGGCGCCGTTGCGCCACAGCAGCCCGATGCGGCACGGGCCGAACTCGGCGGCCACCGTGCGGGCGGCGGCATCGGCGAGCCAGCCGCCCACCTTGCCGACGTGGTAGGCCGGGTTCTTCCCGAAGGTGGCCTCGTTGCCCGCGAGGTGGGCGCCGCTGATCACCCCCGTACGGGCGTTGCCCCGGCCGACCAGCCCGTCCTCGCCGTAGTCGACGGCTGAACCGGAAAGCGTGAAGTACTGGTCGGAGATCGGGCCGGTGCGGCTGCCACGGGTGTTGCACACCACCGTCGCCCTGCCCGGCAGCCGTTCGGCCAGCAGCTCGGTCAGTTCGCCGGCCGCGGCGGTGGCCTCGTCGTCGAATTCGGCCGCGCTGGTCAGCTGTCCGGCCAGAGCGGGCACGCACACGGTCACCGTCCAGGTCACGCCGTCGCGGACGGCGAGGGCCTTGATGTCGCTGCCCGCCCATGGCAGGCGGCGGAACCATGCCTCGGCCAGCAGCACCACGGTCTCGGTGGCCGTGCGCGGGGCGGAGCCGACGAGGTAGGCGGTGTCGTTGGAGAACGCCCGGGGCCGCTCCGGCAGATCCTCCAGCGATCGTGGGGCGAACCAGTGCGGAAACTTGGAGGAGTCGGTCGTCTCGTGCCGGACCTCCAGCCTCACGCGCTCGAAGCCCGGCAGCGCGGTGCGCAGGTGGTCGACGGCCGCCTGTTCCAGGATGTCCCGCACCGGCAGCGGGCGCCCGGCGAAGGTGGTGGAGATCCGGCCACCGAACACGACCCGCAGTGGCCGGTCGTAGACGCCGTCGGTGTCGGTGAACACGGCCCGGCCGCCGAGTACGGCGACCTTGTCCAGGTTGTGGTGCAGTACCGCCCTCGCCACGTCCAGACAGTGCCGGCTGTAGCGGATGGAGGCGAGTTCGGCGATGCCGTCGGCGAGGGTGTCGGGGTGGCCGATGCCCTTGCGTTCGACGACCTCGACGGGCAGTTCATGCGGCAGCGGAGTCCGTAACCCGTACGACGCGGGCGTCACGGTAGACATGGTCGATCACCTCCAGCGGGCGCCGCAGCGCGGTCAGCGGGAACAGGCAGGGATGGGGCGGACGCCCGTCGGCGGCGTCCAGAACTGCGGCGTACATCGCGCGCCGCAGTTCCTCATGGCTGGGAGCGGTGGCCGGGGTGCCGAGTCCGGCTTCGAGGTTCCGGCCGCGTGCCTGAAGGAGGCGTCCGTCGGCGAGGTGGAGGGCGAGTTCGTGGGCCGCCGGGCCGGAGTGGTCCACGCGTGCGTCGATGTGGACCGTGGTCCCGCCGGTGAGGGTGATGACGGCTGCGACTCGGTCCTCGGTCTCGGCCAGGCCCCGGCGGTGTACGACCTCTGCGTCGACCGCCTCGACGTCGCCGGGGACGATCCGTAGGGCGAGTGCCAGGCCGTGGATGGCCTGCTGATGCAGCACTCCACCGGCGGTGGCGTAGGTACGGCGCCAGCCGCGGAAGTAGCCAGGATCGCGTCGCACGGCCAGCATCACGTCCGCGTGTACGACGGCCGGAGGTGAGCCGAGCAGATGATCGAGGCCGGGGGCGAAGTGCGGCTGGAACGCGACGAAGATCCGTTCGTCGCCCGGCTGGGGTGTCAGGGCGGCGGGGTCGGTGGTGGCGGGCTTCTCCACGAGCACCGTGGCCCCGGCTTGGGCGGCGTTCCGGGCTGCTGTGAGGGCGGTCCCGGGTGGGGTGGCCACCACTACGAGGTCCGGCTCCAGCGACTTCAGCGCCGCCCGCCACGAGGTGAACACCGGAACGCCCCTCGGGACGTCGGTGCGCGGGGCAGGATCGGCGACTCCCGCGACCATCACGCCAGGCGTGCCGGCGAGGGCAGCGAGGTGCTTGGCACCGACCTCTCCGGCCCCGGCCAGCAGCACCCGCTTCACGCGACGCCGCCCAAGACGGCCGAGCGCAAGAACGCCGCACCCGCTGAGAGCGCCTCGGCGGGGGCGTCGCGCACATGGGTCTCNNGCCGGGCAGAAGACCCGGCCGCCGCCTCCGGCGGGCTGGTAGTCCTTGACGTGCACGTATCCCACGTAGGGGGCCAGGGCCTTCACCGTGCCGCGGGTGGCCTGGCCGACTTCATGGAGGTTCGCCACGTCCAGCCACAGCCCCAGACGCTGTCGGTGGTAGCGGTCCAGGACCTGAAGGAGGGGTTCGGCGTGGGCGACGGTGCACACCGGCTCGTTCTCCAGGAGCAGCCGCACCCCGACCGTGGCTGCCGCTTCCAGGGCCTTGGCCAGCAGCGGGTCACCGAGCA
>NZ_MUNF01000045.1 GCF_002154555.1 Streptomyces murinus | reverse complement strand
GCCGTACCCTCCCCGAGTCGCGCTCGCCGCCCCCACTCGTCCCCCTCGCCCGAATTGCCGTCCTCCCGCTGGAGCGCCGTACGGCGATTCGCGCAAGGCCCGGGTTTTGGTCAGGGGTGCGGGCCTGAAATAGTTCCCCACGATGTTCGACATCCCTAGACTCCCTGCGATGGGGGTAATTCGGGGGACAACTCAGTGGGGCATGGAGTGCCGGAACTCGTACTGGAAACAAACGGACGTACCTGGACGCTCGACCCGTCCAGGCCTTACACCCTCGGCAGAGATCCGCAGGGTGACATCGTGTTCGACGACGCCAGGGTCTCCTGGCGACACGCCACGGTCAGCTTCGACGGCCGCAGTTGGGTCATCGAGGACCACGGCAGCACCAACGGCACCTATCTCCAGGGTCAGCGCGTCCAGCGCACGGAGATAGGCCCGGGGACGGCGCTGCACCTCGGCAACGCGACGGACGGACCGCGGCTGGATCTCGCCGGTGCCGCCGTCGGCCAGGCGCAGCAGGCGCCGTACGCCGCGGCCCCCGCGGGGTGGGCCCAGCAGGCGGCCCCTCAGCAGGCACCCGCCCAGCAACCCGGCTGGCAGCAGCCGCCGCAGGGGCAGCCGGCCCAGCACGCCCCGCAGCAGGCCGGCTTCCCGCAGCAGAAGGACGCGGGACCCGCCGCCTTCCCGCAGCAGACCGGTCCGGGGGCGCCCGCGCACGGGGACCGCAGCCCGACCACGTTCCACCAGTTCTCCCTCGGCCGCGTCATGCGCATCGGCCGTGCCCTGGAGAACGAGCTGGTCGTCTCCGACCTCCAGGTCTCCCGTCACCACGCCGAGTTCCACTCGACGCCCGACGGCCGCTTCGAGATCCGCGACCTCGGCTCGCACAACGGCACGTACGTCAACGGCCACCCGGTGCCCAAGGGCGGCTCGGTGCAGCTCGGCCCGGCCGACATCGTCGGCGTCGGCCACTCCACCTTCCGGATCGTCGGCGACCGGCTGGAAGAGTTCGTCGACACCGGTGAGGTCTCCTTCTCCGCGCGCCATCTGACCGTCACGGTCGACGGCGGCAAGCAGATCCTCAAGGACGTCTCCTTCGGCGTCCCGGAGAAGTCCCTGATCGCGGTCATCGGCCCGTCCGGCTCCGGCAAGTCCACGCTGCTGAAGGCGCTCACCGGCTACCGGCCCGCCAACCAGGGCGAGGTGCTGTACGACAACCGCAACCTGTACAAGCAGTTCGCGGAGCTGCGCCAGCGCATCGGCCTGGTCCCGCAGGACGACATCCTGCACAAGGAACTGACCGTCAAGAAGGCCCTGAAGTACGCGGCCAAGCTGCGCTTCCCCGCCGACACCACCGCCCAGGAGCGCGACGCCCGCATCGAGGAGGTGCTGCGCGAGCTGAAGCTGGACATCCACAAGGACAAGAAGGTCACGTCCCTGTCCGGCGGTCAGCGCAAGCGCGTCTCGGTGGCCCTGGAGCTGCTGACCAAGCCGTCGCTGATCTTCCTGGACGAGCCGACCTCCGGCCTCGACCCGGGCATGGACCGCGATGTCATGCAGCTGCTGCGCGGTCTCGCCGACGACGGCCGTACCGTGCTCGTCGTCACCCACTCGGTGGCCGAGCTGGCCCTGTGCGACAAGCTGCTGGTGATGGCGCCGGGCGGCGCGGTGGCCTACTTCGGCCCGCCGGAGGAGGCGCTGAACTTCTTCGGCTACGACAGCTGGGCCGATGTCTTCTCCGCCTTCGAGAACTACCGCGACTACGACTGGGCGGGCCGCTGGAAGGGCTCGCAGCACTACCAGATGTACGCCGCGGACTTCGACGCCGTCGCCCCGCAGCAGGCGGCGTACATGCCGCCGCCGGCGGCGATCAAGCCGCCCAAGCCACAGGCGTGGGGCTCCCAGCTGCTGACCCTGATCCGGCGCTATGTGTCGGTCATCGTCTCCGACAAGGGCTTCCTCGCGCTGACGGTGATCCTGCCCGCGGTCCTCGGCTCGGTCAGCCTGCTGATGAACCACGACCGGGGCCTGCTGGTGAACCCGGTGATCGACCGGCGCACCGGCCTGCATGTGCCGAACGGCACCGCCACCACCGTGCTGCTGATCCTCTCGGTGGGCGCGTGCTTCGCGGGCGCCGCGAACTCCGTGCGTGAGCTGATCAAGGAACGGGTGATCTACGAGCGGGAGCGGGCGACCGGCCTGTCCCGGTCGGCCTACCTGATGTCCAAGGTGGTCGTGCTCGGCGCCGTCACCGTGCTCCAGGGCCTGATGGTCGGCCTGATCGGCTTCTCGCCCCGCAAGATCCCGGGCCAGGGCGTCATCCTCGGCGGCTCGACCCTGCTGGAGCTGTGCCTGCCGATCATGGCGCTGGGCTTCACCTCGATGATGGTCGGCCTGGTGATCTCCTCGCTGGTGAAGACCGCCGAGAAGACCATGCCGCTGCTGGTGATGTTCGCGATCATCCAGGTCGTCTTCACCGGCTGTCTGTTCACCCTGCACGGCACGCTCGGCGTCAACGAGTTCTCGTACCTGATGCCCTCGCGCTGGGCGGTGGCCGCGGCCGGCACCACGCTGGACCTGAACAACATCGCTCCCAACGGCGACAATCCGGGCAGCACCGATCCGCTGTGGAACCACACGGCCGGGGCCTGGGGCCTGGACATGATCGCGCTGCTCGCGCTCGGCGCGATCTGCGGTTTCTTCGTGGCCCGCTTCCTGCGCCGCCACGAGCCCGAGGTCATGCGCAAGTAGCGTCCTCGGCACGGCACGCTCCGGTACGTCACAAAGGGCGGCACCCCGTTACGGGGTGCCGCCCTTCGGCGTTCGTCAGAGGTCCGCGCCGACCTCAGTACGCGCTGTTGACGTTGTCCATCGAGCCGTAGCGGTGGGCAGCGTAGTTGCAGGCGGCGGTGATGTTGGCGACCGGGTCGTAGATGTTCCACGAGGTACCGGGCACGTGGTACGTGTTGAAGGTGGGCTGGATCACCTGGAGCAGGCCCTTGGACGGGATGCCGTTGATCGCGTTGATGTCCCAGTTGTTGATGGCCATCGGGTTGCCCGAGGACTCACGCATGATGTTGCGGTACAGACCGTTGTAGCTGCCCGGGATGCCCTTGGAGTGCATGATGTCCAGGGACTGGCGGATCCAGCCGTCGAGGTTGTTCGCGTAGGTCTTCGCGGCGACGTCCTGCATCTGCGGGCGCTGCGCGGAACGGTTGGCGCTCTGCTTGGCGGCACGCTCCTGCGCGGCCTTCTTGGCGGCGGCGTCGACGGCGGCCTTCTTCGCGGCGGCGTCGGTGCGCTGCTTGGCGGCGGCGGCCTTCTGCTGCGCGGCGATGGCGTCGAGCTTGACGGCCTGCGCGGCGGCGGGGTCGGTGACCGAGCCCTTGACGTTCGGCAGCGTGGCGTCCTGGGTGGCGACCTTCGCGACCTGCGCGGCGGCGGCCGGGGAGCCGGTGGTGACGGTGTCCGCGTTACCGGGGACGGCCGACAGGGCGATGGCGGCGGTGCCGAGAGCGGCGACACCGGCGACGGCGATCTTGTGCTGCTTGGTCAGGGCACGATTTCGAGCACGACTGAGGATGTTCTTGGGCATGGCGTTGGACCTCTTCGTTAGCGCGGAGGTCGCTCCTGCGTCCGCCGGGGGAATCGGTTCCTCCCGCACAGAAGCCGCGGGGGGAAACCCACGGCGCTGAGCGACGAGAGCAATTCTTAGCGGCCGCAAAATGCCCTGGCAAAGGTGTGACGTACGAAGCTGGATAGTGGATCAGGGAAGCCCAAAACGGGACAGATTGGACCATCTGTCCCGTTCGTGGCGGGGGGTATATCTCCTATGTCCGTTCGTACGTGATGTAGGCCCTATGTGCGGGCTCACAGGCAACGCAGATCGAACTCACGGGGAGTTGCCATCGCAACTCACTCTGTGAGGCTCAGCGCGGGGTCTCCTCCCCAAGGAGGAGATGGACGTCCCCGAACTCGTGCCACAGGTAGAGCCCGCGCAGCGCCTCCTCGTACGCACGGTCGACCGCGGCCCGCCCGGCGACGGCCCGCAGCATCAGCAGATGCGAGGCCTCCGGCTCGTGCAGCCCGGTCAGCAGCCCGTCCACCACCCGCACCCCGCGCTCGGGCGTGACCACCAGGTCCGTCCACCCCTGGCACGCCCGCACCGCGCCGTCCGCGCCCACGGCCGACTCCACCGCGCGTACGGCCGTCGTGCCCACCGCGATCACCCGGCCGCCTCCGGCCGCCGCCGCGCCGATCGCCCGCGCGGACGCCTCCGGCACCGTGAACCACTCCGGGTACGGCGGCTCGTGCGCCTCCGCCGACGCCACCCCCGTATGCAGGGTGATCCGCGCGAACCCCACGCCCCCGCGCACCAGCTCCGCCACCACCCGCTCGGTGAAGGGCCGCCCCGCGCTCGGCATCTCCGCGCTGCCCGCGCCGTCGGGGGAGGGCAGGGAGAACAGGGTCTGGTACGCCGACAGCGGCTGGTCCCGCGTCGTATAGGAGTACCGGATCGGCCGCCCGTGCCCCCGCAGCAACC
>NZ_MUNF01000449.1 GCF_002154555.1 Streptomyces murinus | reverse complement strand
GGGCGTGCACGACGGGGGACGTGCGGGGCCGCACCGGGCGCCCCTGCTCGTCGGTCGGCACGGCCCAGGTCACCGACCAGTGGGGCCGCAGCCGCTCCTCCACCGGGCGGTCGGCGAGCAGTTCCGGGTCCAGCGGCCCGTGCGCGGAGGCGGTGCGCCAGCGGGTGGTGCCCTCCCGTGAGTCCTCGACGACGGTGACGGCGCCCTCGGTCCGCCGGCGCAGGGTGCGGGGCGCGGCGTCGCCGGCCTCGATGACGACCTCGTCGAGACCGGGGAGGGTGAGGAGGAGCGCGTCGTCCACGGCGTCCAGCAGGCGCTCGGCGAGGTCGGCGGCGGCCGCGTCGCGCAGCGGCAGGATGACGGCGGTGTCGTACGGGTCGGGGGCGGTGCCCTCGGCGGCGAACGGCAGCCGGAGCAGCGGGACATGGCCCGCGCGGCGCCGGACCTCGTCGCCGAGTCCGGGGCTGTGCCGGGCGGTGTCGGCGGCCAGCTCGCGCGCCTCGGCGAGGGACCAGCGGACGCCGCCGTGCCGGCCGACGAGGGCGGGCTCGTCGGTGACCGAGAGGACGGCGGCGAAACCGACGCCGAAGCGGCCGACGGAGCCGTGCGTGGAGTCGGCGTCACGCTTGGCGGAGGCGCGCAGGGTGGACAGCGACTCGACGCCGGTCGCGTCCAGGGGGGCGCCGGTGTTGGCCGCGATCAGCACGCCGTCGCGGAGGGTGAGGCGCAGGCGGCCCGGTACCCGGGCGCGGGCGGCGGCGTCGGCGGCGTTCTGCGCCAGCTCGATCACCAGGCGGTCCCGGTAGCCGCCCAGGACGAGGTCCTCCTCGGCGTTGGCGTCCTCGCGGAAGCGGGCGGGGCTGGTGGCCCAGGCGTCGATGACACCGCGACGCAGCCGGGCCGTCCCGAAGGGATCGGCACCCTCGGCCGCCGGCCGCACGTACTTGCTGCTCACGTTCACACTCCTCGTCGACGTGAGGAAGAAGGTACAGCGCGTCGCCGACATCCCGATTTCCCGCCCGCCCGACTGCCCAGCCGACCCGGCGGCACAGCGGCCGGACACGACACGAGGGACCGTCAGGCCAGCACCCGGCGGTACACCTGACGGGAACCGCCCTCCGGCCCGGGGTCCGTCGGTTCGGCCGGGGTGAAGTCCAGTCGCTCGTAGAAGGCGCGGGCGCCGCTCGAAGCCGCGCCGGGGTGGTCCGGGCCGAAGGTGACGACCTCGATGGTGGCCGGGGGGCGGACGAAGCGAGCGGTCGCGTCGGCCAGCAGCGCGCGGCCCACGCCCCCGCCCCGGGCCCGTTCCGTGACGACCAGCCAGTGCACCTTGTGCACCGGGGGGTTGCCGCCGAAGAGGAGGGCGCCCAGGAGATCCCCGGACGCGGCCTGCGCCACCAGCGCCGTGCCGCTGCCGATGCTCCGCTGCACGGCCTCGGTGAAACCGGGGTCGTCCACCATCGGGCCGAACCAGTGCTCCACCTCGGCCGCCAGGGCGAGGAACCCGGGGAGATCCGCGTCCCGCGCGAGGCGGACCGGGGTCACGAGTGGCCCAGTTCCGCCGTCTCCGCGTCCGTCGTCTCCGGGACCGAGCCGGAGTCGCGGGCGGGGTGCAGCGGGAAGGGCTCCACCCGGGTCTCGTCGATGACCGGCGCGGCCGGCTGCGGGGGCTTGGGCATGACCGCCGCCTCGGAGTGACCGCCGCAGCCGTAGGCGAGGGAGACCACCCGGCCGTCCGCCGGGGCGAACTCATTGGCGCACACACCGAACGCCTGGCCCAGCGAGCCACCGATGGGCGCGAGGAAGCCGCAGGTCAGACAGGTGGCCGGGGCCGCCTGGGCCATCGGCGTCTTCGGACCGAAGGCCTCCTCCCAGCGGTCGGCCGCGCTGTGCAGGCCGTAACGGGACAGCACACGCGCCCTGCGCAGGCCCAGTTCCTCGGCCACCGAGGCGATGGAGCCGCGCATGGGCACCGTCGGCTGGACGGCCGGCGTGCCCGGACTCACGTCCGCGTCCTCGGCCTCCGCCAGCTCCGCCATCTCCTCGGACACCGCGGAGTCGGCCGGCGGCTGGTCCTCGCCGGTGTAGCCCGGTTCGAGACGCAGGTCGTCCTGGTCGGTGGGGAGCAGATCGCCGGGCCCGAGGTCACCCGGGCGCAGCCGCTCGCTCCACGGCACCCACTCCGGCGCGAGCAGCGCGTCGGGGCCGGGGAGCAGCACCACCTCGTCCAGGGTGACGACCTTGGCGCGGGAGGCGCGGGCCACGGTCACGGCCCAGCGCCAGCCCCGGTAGCCCAGTTCCTTGCACTCGAAGAAGTGCGTGACAACGCGGTCGCCCTCGGAGACGAGGCCGGAGTGCTCGCCGACCACACCGGGCGCGGCTGCCTCCTCCGCGGCGGCACGGGCGAGGTCGACCGCCTCGGCGCACAGGCGGTCGGGGGTGCGGCTTCGCGTTGTCGCTGCGCTCACAGGTATCGCTTCTCTCCTACGCCGTCTCGTCAAGGCGGCTGCCTTAGGCGGGTTGGCCGACGGAGCGGACCTCAGGACCGCATCGACGTCTGCATCATCCGCGCGCTCGGGCGCACCTCTGCCATCCATTCTGCGTTATGGCTGAGATACGCACGCTACACCGAACAGGATTCATTGCCGCTCGACGGCATTCTCCCCCACTTCACCCGCTCCTCCCGCCCCCTCGGCGGGCGCGGTTCGCCGCCATACGTGCCGTATCCGCACTATCCGGCGGCATCTCGGGGCACTATGAACCTCGTGGCGACCGCGGACAGGCGTGGGGTTCGGGGTGGCGGCGCGCGCCGGGTGGGCGGTGCCGCCCGGTCCGTCGGGCGTGCCCTGCACCTCCCCGTCACCGGTGCCGCGCGCGGCATCCGCCGGGCCACCCACGCGCACGGCGCGGGCGAGTCGGGCCTCGGCAAGCTGATCGAGCTGCACGCGGTGAACGGCGCCGGGGACGTCATGATCACCGTGGCGCTCGCCTCCACCGTCTTCTTCTCCGTGCCGACCGACGAGGCGCGCGGCCGGGTCGCGCTGTATCTGGCGATCACCATGGCGCCGTTCACCGTCCTCGCCCCGGTCATCGGCCCGCTGCTCGACCGGCTCCCGCACGGGCGCCGGGCCGCGATGGCGGCGGCCATGCTGGCGCGGGCGCTGCTCGCCCTGCTGATCTCGGGCGCGGTGGCGACCGGGAGCCTGGAGCTGTATCCCGCGGCGCTGGGCGTGCTGGTGGCGTCCAAGGCGTACGGCGTGGTGCGCAGCGCCGTCGTACCGCGGCTGCTGCCGCCGCTGTTCTCGCTGGTGAAGGCCAACTCCCGGGTGACCCTGGCCGGGCTGCTGGCCACCGGGGTGGCCGCGCCGATCGCGGCGGGGCTGCACCGGATCGGCGATCCCTGGCCGCTCTACGGCGCCTTCGTGATCTTCGTGGGTGGCACGGCGCTGTCCTTCTCGCTGCCGCCCAAGGTGGACTCGGCCCGCGGTGAGGCGGTGGCGCTGCTCGCCGCCGAGGAGACACGGCTGCCGAGGACGAAGGTGAAGCGGCCCGGGCTGCGCACGGTCGGGCCCGCCGTGACCCACGCCCTCGGCGCCAACGCGGCCCTGCGCTGCCTGTCCGGCTTCCTGATCTTCTTCCTCGCCTTCCTGCTGCGCGAACACCCGCTCAGCGGGCAGAGCGCGGTGGTCTCGCTGGGCCTGGTGGGCGTCGCGGCCGGCACCGGCAACGCGCTGGGTACGGCGGTGGGGGCGTGGCTGAGATCACGGGCGCCGGAGATCATCATCGTGACCGTCGTCGCGGCGGCGCTGGGCATGGCGCTCGTGGCCGCGGTGTTCTTCGGGGCCGTCCTGGTGACCTGTCTGGCGGCGGTCGCCGGGTTCGCGCAGGCGCTGGCCAAGCTGGCGCTGGACGCGCTGATCCAGCGGGACGTGCCGGAGCTGGTGCGCAGCTCGGCCTTCGCCCGCTCCGAGACGCTGCTCCAGATGGCGTGGGTGTTCGGCGGCGCGGTCGGCATCGTGATGCCCCTCAACGGCACGGTGGGGCTGCTGGCGGGCGCCGCGCTCGTGGCGGTGGGCTGGCTGAGCACCCTGCGCGGTCTGATCGCCTCCGCGCGGTACGGCGGCCGGCCCCGCGCCCGGGTGGCGTGACCGGGCGCCCTGGCGTGAAGGGGCGAAGTCGTACGTGAAGGGGCGGAGCCGTAAAGGGGCGATGACGTAAAGGGGCAGGTGGCGTGACGAAACCGGACACGCTTCGGTTGTCGCGGACACGACTGGCGTAACGAACCGGGCACGCCGCACCCCGCGTGGGCGGACGGCTCCGGGCGACCGATAATCTTTCGACCATGACCACGCTGCCCCGCGGCGAAGCCGCTGAAGTACACCGCGCCGCGCGGCGCCGCCGCGCCGTCGCCGCCGCCGGCGCCGTTGCCGCCGGACTGCTCGTCCTGTCCGCCTGCGACAAGCCGACGCCCACCGCGACGATCACCGTCGGCAAGGACTCGGTGCACTCCGAGGCGGTCTGCTACAACGACGGCAAGGCGCTCGACGCCAAGGCCCTGACCGAGTGCGCCAAGAAGACCGGCGACGCGAAGGCGATCTCGGTCGGCGAGGACTCGACGGTCCGGATCGGCGTCGACCCGAAGATCGCGGACGCCGGCTGGGCGGTGCTGGTCAACGGCCGTCCCTTCACCAGCCTGAGCAAGGAGACGTACCGCACCCTGCCGGGCAACGCGTTCTTCAACGAGCAGTACGGCACCGGCGGCAACTCCAACACGCTGGTGATCCAGATGGGCTCCGACCCGACCAAGGGCGTGTGGTCCTTCAAGCTGAAGAAGGCCTGATCACGACGTCCGCACGTGTTCTCGTGGCCACCGCGGTCCCCGTCGAACGGGACGCGGTGGCACGGGCGTTCCCCGAGCCCGGGGAAGAGGTACGGCTGCCGGGCGCGGTGCTGTTCCGTACGACCGCGGGTGCCGGCCCCTCCGGTACGACCGCGGGTGCCGCTCCCCGTCGTACCACCGCCGTGATCGATCTGCTCGCCGCCGGAGTCGGACCCGCGCGGGCCGCGGCCGCCACCGGTGCCGCGCTCACCGCGGCCGCGCTCGCCGGGACCCCCTACGACCTGGTCGTCTCGGCCGGGATCGGCGGCGGGTTCGCGCCCGGGGCGCCGCTCGGCTCGCTCGTCGTCGCCGACGCGATCACCGTCGCCGACCTGGGCGCCGAGACCGCCGACGGCTTTCTCCCGGTCACCGAACTGGGGTTCGGGACCGTCACCCATCGCCCGCCGGAATCACTCGTACGGGCCGTGGCCGAGGCCACCGGCGCCCGCACCGGCACGGTCCTGACCGTGTCCACCGTGACCGGCACCGCCGCCCGCGCCGCCGCGCTGCGCACCCGGCACCCCCGCGCGCTCGCCGAGGGCATGGAGGGCTTCGGGGTCGCCGAGGCCGCCGACGCGCAGGGCGTCCCGGTGCTGGAGGTCCGCGCGATCTCCAACCCGGTCGGCCCGCGCGACCGCGCCGCCTGGCGCATCGGCGACGCCCTCGCCGCCCTCACCGCGGCCTTCGGGAAGTTCGCGCCCGCATTGGAGAGTTGGAGATCCGTATGACCAGTGAGCCCTTGCAGATCGCGTACTCGCCCTGCCCCAACGACACCTTCGTCTTCGACGCCCTCGCCCACGGCCGGGTCCCCGGCGCCCCCGCGCTGGACGTGACCTTCGCCGACATCGACCTCACCAACGGCATGGCCGAGCGCGGCGAGTTCGATGTGCTGAAGGTGTCGTACGCCGTCCTGCCGTACGTCCTCGACGAGTACGCGCTGCTGCCCTGCGGCGGTGCGCTGGGCCGGGGCTGCGGGCCGCTGGTGCTCACGCGGGAGGCCGGTGTCGATCTGACGGGCCGTACGGTCGCGGTGCCCAGCGAGAAGTCGACGGCGTATCTGCTGTTCCGGCTGTGGGCCGCCGACACGGTGCCCGGCGGGGTCGGCGAGATCGTGGTGATGCCGTTCCACGAGATCATGCCGGCCGTGCGGGACGGCAAGGTGGACGCGGGCCTGGTGATCCACGAGGCCCGTTTCACCTACCAGAACTACGGGCTGCACAAGCTCGCCGACATGGGCGAGCACTGGGAGCGGACGACCGGGCTGCCGATCCCGCTGGGCGCGATCCTGGCCAAGCGGTCGCTGGGCGCCGAGACGCTGAAGCAGCTCGCGGAGTCCGTGCGCGCCTCCGTGCGGGCCGCGTGGGACGCGCCCGAGGTCTCCAGGCCGTATGTCATGGCGCACGCCCAGGAGATGGACCCGGCGGTGGCCGACCAGCACATCGGGCTGTACGTCAACGAGTTCACCGCCGACCTCGGCGAGGACGGCTACGCGGCGATCCGGGGGCTGCTCACCCGGGCCGCGGCCGAGGGACTGGTGCCGCCCCTCGGCCCGGACGCGCTCGCTTTCCCCTGAGGAAGGCCGGACGTCGAGGAGGCTCAGACGTCCAGCTGGTCGGCGACCGCGCGGAGCAGCCCGGCGATCTTCTTGCCGGAGGTCTTCTCGGGGTAGCGGCCCTTCTCCAGCATCGGGGTGATGTTCTCCAGGAGGGTCGTCAGGTCCTGCACGATCGAGGCCAGCTCATCGGGCTTCTTGCGCTGGGCGGCGGCCACGGAGGGCGTCGGGTCGAGCACGACCACCGAGAGCGCCTGGTCGCCGCGCTGGCCGGCGACCACGCCGAACTCCACGCGCTGTCCCGGCTTGAGCACATCGACTCCGGCGGGGAGAACCGAGGAATGGACGAAGACGTCACCGCCGTCGTCACGGGAGAGAAAGCCGAAGCCCTTCTCGCTGTTGAACCACTTGACCTTGCCGGTAGGCACGTCTGTCCTCGTCCTCGTACTCGTCGGGAAAACTGCTCGGAAACGGCTCTTGATAGCACAGCAGCGGGTCGCCGTGACCCGCTGTCATCAAGGCTAATGGTCTTGGACCCGGTGACAAGACGTCCCCCGGTCGTTCTCTCGCGCAGGAACTACCCTGGTCCGGTGCGTGACAAAACCCAAGCGAATTCCGCCGGGCCCGGCGACGGACTGATCCGTGCCGGCGCCATCGTGTTCTTCGTCGGGGCCCTGGCCACTCTGGTCACGATGGTCCCGCTGTTCCTCGGAACCAAGCCGTTTCCGACCTACATGTACGGACTGTGCATGCTCATGGGCATCGGCTTCCTCGTCGCCGGCGCGGGAGTGCTGCGCTCGATCGCGGCCGGCCGGCGGCAGGCGAGGGGTGCCGCGGCGTCCCGGTAGCGACCGGGTCCGCGGCCGGTCCTGAGGGCCGTCGGACCCGGCTCCGTCAGGGGCGGTAATCGGCCAGCCAGGCCGGGAAGGCGGACAGGTCGTCCAGTACGACGTCCGCCCCTGCCGCGCGCAGTTCGTCCGCGGGGCAGGGTCCGGTCGCCACCGCGACCGACAGCGCGCCCGCCGTGCGCGCCCCGCGCACATCACCGGTGTGGTCGCCGACGTACACGCCCGCGCCGTACTCGCGCAGCGCCTGCGCCTTCTGCTCGGCCCACAGGTCGCCCACGACCACGTCGGGCTCGATGCCCAGATGGGACAGGTGCAGCTTCGCGTTCGGCTCGTACTTGGCGGTGACCACCATGGTCCGGCCGCCGGCCGCGCGCACCGCCGCCATGGCCTCGCGGGCGCCCGCCATGGCGGGGGTCGCGGCGATGGCTATGGACGGGTACATCTCCCGGTACAGCTCGGCGATCGCGGGGACCCGCTCGGCCGGGAACCAGTTCACCAACTCGTCCGCGAGCGGCGGGCCGAGCCGGGTGATCGCCAGGTCGGCGTCGATGTACGTACCCGTACGCTCCGCCAGCGCCACGTAGCACGCGCGGATGCCCGGCCGGGAGTCGATGAGGGTCATGTCGAGGTCGAAGCCGACGGTGAGGGAGGCCATGGGGGACATGGTGCCAGGCGGGTACGACAGCCCGCCGACCCCCATCCGGCCTTTGTGCCACGGGCGTCGGCCTCTGCGTTGCGGGGTACAGCCTCCGCGTCACGGGGGGGGGCGGCCTCCGCATCATGAGGGGCGGCCCTTTCGTCCCGGCGGTCAGCGTCCGCGTCACGCAGGGTCGGCCTTGGCTGCGCGGGGTCAGCCTTTGCCACGCTGCGGCGGGCGTCGGCCTCCGCGCCGCGGGGGGAGCGGCCCTTGCATCACGGGGGCCCTTGCGTCGCGGCGGTCGGCCTCCGCGTCACGCAGGGTCGGCCTT
>NZ_MUNF01000448.1 GCF_002154555.1 Streptomyces murinus | reverse complement strand
CGGCGGCGTGCTCGTCGGCCTGGTGCTCATGGTGCCGATCCACTGGCTGCGCACCCGCCTGACCGAGGCGCTGCTCCAGAACACCCTCTCGCTGCTGATCCCGTTCGTCGCCTACGGGGTCGCCGAGCAGCTGCACGCCTCCGGAGTGCTCGCGGTGGTCGTGGTCGCCGTGTACCTCGGGCACCGCGCCTGGGAGGTCGACTTCGCCACCCGGCTCCAGGAGGAGGCCGTGTGGAAGATGGTCGCCTTCGTGCTGGAGTCGGCCGTGTTCGCGCTGATCGGCCTCCAGCTGCCGCCCATCCTCAAGGGCCTCGCTGCCTATCACGGGGCCGACGCGGCCTGGTACGCGATCGCCGTCTTCCTGGTCGTCGTGGCCGCCCGGTTCGTCTGGACGTTCCCGGCGACCTTCCTGCCGCGCGCGCTGTCCCGGCGCGTCCGGGAGCGCGAGGAGGACCCCACCTGGCGGGCGCCGGTCGTGGTCTCCTGGGCGGCGATGCGGGGCGTGGTCTCCCTGGCCATCGCCTTCTCCATCCCGGAGACGATCCGGGGCGGCGCGCCCTTCCCGCAGCGCAACCTGATCCTCTTCCTGACCTTCACCACGGTCATCGGCACCCTGGTCGTGCAGGGCCTCACCCTCGCCCCGCTGATCCGCCTGATGAAGTTCCCCGGCCGCGACCGCCAGGCCGAGACCCTGGCCGAGGCCAACGCCCAGGCACAGGCGTCCCTGGCCGCCGAACGCCGCCTGGAGGAACTCCTCGCCGACGAGCGCAACGCGCTGCCGCCGCCGCTCGCCGACCGCCTCCACGACGTCCTGGAGCGCCGCCGCAACGCCGTCTGGGAGCGCCTCGGCCAGGCGAACCCCGTCACCGGCGAGTCCGTGGACGACACCTACCGCCGGCTGTCCCGCGCCATGATCAGCGCCGAACGCGAGGTCTTCGTACGGCTGCGCGACCACCGCTACATCGACGACGAGATGCTGCGCGCCCTGCTGCGGCACCTGGACCTGGAGGAGGCGGCCGCGTACCGGGAGGCGGCGTAGCCACCGGGGCCGCCGGGGCTCGGCGCTGCCGGGCCTCTAGGTGGCCACGGCTCCAGGCCGCTGGGGCTCGGGGAACGGCCGGCCGGTGACGACGGCCGCGAGTGTCGTGCCGCGCGGGAAGGCGCCCTCCTCGGCGAGGGCGACAAGCCCGTAGAGCAACTTGGCGACATAGAGACGCTCCACGGGCAGCCCGTGCCGCTGCTCGAAGTCCTCGGCGAACGCGTCGAGTTCGGGGGTGGTCCGCGCGTAGCCGCCGAAGTGGAAGCGGTCGTCCAGCGACCAGTCGCCGGTACGGCCGCCGAAGGCACGTTCCTGCAATGCCTCGACGTCGGCCGTCAGGAAGCCGCCCCTGAGGACCGGCACGCCGAGCGCGCGCTGTCCCTTCGCCAGTCCGGCCGCGAGCCCCGCGAGCGTGCCGCCGGTGCCGCAGGCGACCGCGACGGCATCGGCGTGCCCGCGCAGTTCCGCCCCGAGCGCCGTGCAGCCGCGCACCGCCGCCGCGTTGCTGCCGCCCTCCGGCACGACGTACGCCCCCTCGGCGCCGGCCGCGCGCAGGATCGCCGCCAGCGTCTCCGGCTCGGCCTTGCGCCGGTAGATCGACCTGTCGACGAACCGCAGCCGCATCCCGTCCGCCGCGCACCTGGCGAGGGAGGGGTTGAGCGGCCGGTCGGCCAGCTCCTGGCCGCGCACCACACCGGTGGTGGCGAGCCCGAGCAGCCGTCCGGCGGCCGCGGTGGCGCGCAGATGGTTGGAGTAGGCCCCGCCGAAGGTGACCAGTGGCCGCCCGTCCGCCGCGGCGATGTTCGGCACGAGCTTGCGCCACTTGTTGCCGATCAGCTCCGGGTGGATCAGGTCGTCCCGCTTGAGCACCAGCCGGATCCCGCGCCGGTCGAACCGCTCGTCCCGAAGCTCCTGAAGGGGCGAGGGAAGGCGGGGGGCGAGGGGAACGCTGCTGGTCACGGTGTCATTGTCGCCGACCTCGCCGACCTCGTGGATCCGCACCCCGAGCGCGGCCCCTTTTTCAGGGTCCTCCTTTCTGCCCACTAGTCCGATGATCCATTCCCCCTCTTTCGGGTAATGGCGTGGCAACCGTGCGTGATGGGACGCTCGATGCGAGACCGGCCCGTTGCGACCGGTGCATTACATGGGAGGGCATTTCCACATGTCGGTAGGCGAAGAGCTCCGCACGGATCAGGGCAAGCCGCAGCAGTCCCTCGGGACCGCGGCAGCGCGGAACCTGGCCACCACCACCAAGTCCGTTCCGCAGATGCAGGAGATCAGCTCCCGCTGGCTGCTGCGCACGCTCCCCTGGGTGGACGTCCAGGGCGGCACGTACCGGGTGAACCGCCGGCTGACGTACGCCGTCGGCGACGGCCGGATCACCTTCGTCAAGACCGGGGGCCAGGTCGAGGTCATCCCGGCCGAACTCGGCGAACTCCCGGCCCTGCGGTCGTACGAGGACGAAGAGGTACTGGCCGAGCTGGCCCGGCGCTGCCGCCAGCGCGACTTCGCCCCCGGCGAGGTCATCGCCGACTTCGGCAACCGCAATGACGGGGTGCATCTGCTCGCCCACGGCCGCGTCGAGAAGATCGGCACCGGCCCCTACGGCGACGACTCGGTCCTCGGCGTCCTCGCCGACGGCTCCTACTTCGGCGACCAGGCGCTGGTCGACCCGGACGCCATCTGGGAGTACACGGTCCGCGCGGACACCGCCAGCACCGTGCTGATCCTCAGCCGCCAGGACTTCGAGCAGATCGCCGAGCGCTCCCAGTCCCTGCGCGACCATCTGGCCCAGCTGCGCTCGATCCCGGAGCAGCGCACCAACAAGTACGGCGAGAAGGCCGTCGACCTGGCCGCGGGCCACTCCGGCGAGGCCGACATCCCGCACACCTTCGTCGACTACGAGGCCCGGCCCCGCGAGTACGAACTGAGCATCGCCCAGACCGTGCTGCGCGTCCACTCCCGGGTGGCCGACCTCTACAACCAGCCGATGAACCAGACCGAGCAGCAGCTGCGGCTCACGGTCGAGGCGCTGAAGGAGCGCCAGGAGCACGAGCTGATCAACAACCCGGAGTTCGGTCTGCTCAGCAACTGCGAGTACGACCAGCGGATCCAGCCGCACGACGGCGCCCCGAGCCCGGACGACATGGACGAACTGCTCAGCCGTCGCCGCGGGACCAAGCTGTTCCTCGCCCACCCGCGCGCGATCGCCGCGTTCGGCCGCGAGCTGAACAAGCGGGGTCTGGTGCCGGAGACCATCGACATGGGCGGCAACCGCATCCCCACCTGGCGCGGGGTGCCCCTCTTCCCCTGCGGCAAGATCCCGATCAGCGAGGCGCGCACCACCTCGATCATCGCGATGCGCACCGGCGAGGAGGAACAGGGCGTCATCGGTCTGCGGCAGTCCGGTCTCCCGGACGAGATCGAGCCGAGCCTGTCCGTCCGCTTCATGGGGATCAACGAGCAGGCGATCATCAAGTACCTGGTCACGGCCTACTACTCGGCCGCCGTCCTGGTGCCCGACGCGCTCGGTGTGCTGGAGAACGTCGAGATCGGCCGGTGGAGGTGACGTTTCCGCACGTCGCGGCCGTGTCCCTGAACGCCCGGACGGGTACACCCTCGGGGTACGCGTCCGGGTGGGCAGGATCCGCCGATGCCCGCGGACCTGGCGAGGGGGAGACATGGCCGAGTCCATGACGGAGACCGAACAACGTCCCTCCGGTGTGCCGTACCCCGGCACACCGGAGGGACGGCGGGGAACCGGTGACCCGGGCCCCGCCCCGCACGACGGGCAGGAGGCGCCGGAGCTGCTGGAGCGGAGCCGGGCCCTGGTCGACCCGGCGATGCGCGCCGCCGTCGAGTCGCTGCCCGGTTCCATGCGCCGGATCGCGCGCTACCACTTCGGCTGGGAGCACGTGGACGGCAGCCCGGCCGCGGGCCATGCCGGCAAGGCGATCCGTCCGGCCCTGGTGCTCGCCGCGGCCGCCGCGCTCGGCGGCCCGGCGGCCCGGGCGGCCGCCGTACCGGCCGCGGCGGCGGTGGAGCTGGTCCACAACTTCACCCTGCTGCACGACGATGTGATGGACCGGGACCCCACCCGCAGGCACCGGCCCACGGCCTGGACCGTGTTCGGGGATGCCGATGCGATCCTCGCCGGGGACGCGCTCCAGGCGCTCGCGCTGCGTCTGCTGGTCGAGGACCCGCACCCGGCCGCGGCCCCGGCCGCCGCCCGGCTCGCGGACTGCGTGATGGAGCTGTGCGCCGGCCAGCACACGGACACCGACCTGGAGCACCGCGCCCCGGGGGAGGTCACGCTGGACGAGGTGCTCGCCATGGCCGAGGCGAAGACAGGGGCGCTGCTGGGCTGCGCCTGCGCCCTCGGCGCGCTGTACGCGGGCGCGGGGCCCGAGGAGGTGGCCGCGCTGGACGGCTTCGGCCGTCAGGCGGGGCTCGCCTTCCAGCTGATCGACGACGTCATCGGCATATGGGGTGAGCCGCTGCGGACCGGCAAGCCGGCCGGTGCCGATCTCGCGGCCCGCAAGAAGTCCCTGCCGGTGGTGGCGGCACTCGTCTCCGGCACCCCGGCGGCGGCCGAACTCGCCGTGCTGTACGGAAAGCCGTACATCACCGGGGACAGCGAGGGCATAGCGCGGACCGCGCTGGCCGTGGAGCGGGCCGGGGGCCGGGACTGGGCGCAGACGGAGGCGGCCGACCGGATGGCCCGCGCGATGCAGGAACTGGCCCGGGCGATCCCGGACCCCGAGGCGGCGGGCGGGCTGCTCGCCCTCGCCGAGTTCGTGACCCGGCGCAGCAGCTGAGCGCCGCGGTCCGTGCCGCCGGTCCGTCCGGCGGCCCCGAGGACCCGGAGTCCCCGGGCCCGTGCGGCTCCTGACCCCGCACGGTGCCCCGGGGGCTCCGGTCGGCCGGGTCCCGTGGATCCCCACAGTCCACGGGGCCCGCCGTCTACCGTGAAGCCATGCCGAAACCGTCCCGCATCGTCCACATCACCGAGCGCTCCCTGTGGGAGGCGGCCCGCGAGCGCGCCACCTACGAGGTGTCGACCCGGGGCCGCACCCTCGACCAGGTGGGCTTCATCCACTTCTCCACCCGCGAGCAGCTCCCGTCCGTCGCCGCGTTCGTGTACGGCGGGTACGACGGCCCGGACGAACTGGTGGTCCTGGTGGTGGACCCGGCGTTGCTCGACGCACCTCTGACGTACGAGCCGGTGCAGCCGGGCGGTGAGGAATTCCCGCACCTCTACGGCCCGTTGCCGGTGCGCGCCGTGGTGGACGTGGAACCCTGGGGGTGAAGTACCGCGTGCGCCGGGGGAGTTCAGGCCGCCGGGCGCTGGAAGCAGCGCAGCAGGTTGCCCGCCGGGTCGCGGAAGGCGCAGTCGCGGACGCCCCACGGCTGGTCGGTCGGCTCCTGGAGGACGTCAGCGCCGGACTCGCGCAGCCGCTCCCACAGCGCGTCGCAGTCGTCGGTGGCCAGGATGACCCCGCGCAGCATGCCCTTGGCGAGCAGTTCGGCCATCGCCTGCCGGTCGGCGGGGGAGGCGTCCGGGTTGGCGCCCGGCGGCTCCAGCACGATCTCCACGTCCGGCTGGTGCGGCGAGCCGACGGTCACCCATCGCATCCCCTCGAAGCCCACGTCGTTGCGGACCTCAAGACCGAGGATGTCGCGGTAGAAGGCGAGGGCCTTGTCATGGTCGTCCACGGCGATGAAGCACTGTGCGAGTCGTACGTTCATGCGTTCACGCTAAGCCGGTCGGGAGGCCGGCGCGCGCGGCTTCCGGGGACGGCCCGGGGAGATCAGTAGGGGCGGCGGCGGGGCCGGGTGAAGGTGCGGGCCACGCAGGAGGGGATCACCGCGGCCGGCTCGTGCGCGGCGGCACGATAGGCGCTCGGGGTCCGGCCGACCAGCTCGGTGAAACGGGAGCTGAAGGACCCCAGGGACGTACACCCCACGGCCAGGCACACCTCGGTGACCGTGAGGTCGCCCCGGCGCAGCAGCGCCTTGGCCCGCTCGATACGGCGGGTCATGAGATAGCTGTACGGCGTCTCCCCGAACGCCTTGCGGAAGCTGCGCTGGAAATGGCCCGGGGACATCAGGGCGCCGCGCGCCAGCTCGCTCATGTCGAGCGGCTCGGCGTACTCCCGGTCCATCCGGTCCCGTACCCGCCGCAGCCGCCGCAGATCCTCCAGACTCACACCCACCAGCTTGGCACAGCCCACCGACACCGGACTCGGGATCATCACGGGCCGTCCTGCCCACCCCGTCTCCTCCTGGGCATTCCCGGGCTTTCGCTCCCAGTTCGCGCGGAATCGGCCGGGTCTTGGTTGGCTGGAGTCATGGACCACATCACGTTGCTCGTGGCGGTCGTCATCGTGACGGCGCTGGCGTTCGACTTCACGAACGGGTTCCATGACACCGCGAACGCGATGGCCACCTCCATCGCCACCGGCGCGCTCCGGCCCAGAATCGCGGTCCTGATCAGCGGTGTTCTCAATATCGCGGGCGCGTTCCTGTCCACCGAGGTGGCCCGGACGATCTCCGGGGGCATCGTGGACGACGCCCTGGTCACCCCCGCGATGATCTTCGCCGGGCTGGTCGGGGCGATCCTGTGGAACCTGGCGACCTGGCTCGCCGGGCTGCCCTCCAGTTCCTCGCACGCCCTGTTCGGCGGGCTGATCGGCGCGGTCTGGGTCGGCGCGGGGTCCAAGGGCGTGCACTTCGAGCAGGTGCTCGACAAGGTGCTGCTGCCCGCCGTCGTCTCCCCGGTGGTGGCCGGGGTGGCCGCCTGCGCCGCCACCTACCTCGCCTATCTGCTCTCCGCCCGCGCCCGCCAGGACCGGGTGACCAAGGGCTTCCGGATCGGCCAGATCGCCTCCGCCTCCCTGGTCTCCCTCGCGCACGGCACCAACGACGCGCAGAAGACCATGGGCGTGATCACGCTGACCCTGATCTCCGCGGGCGCGCTCGGCCATGACGCCGGGCCGCCGGTCTGGGTGATCGGCTCCGCCGGTCTCGCGATCGGCCTCGGCACCTATCTGGGCGGCTGGCGGATCATCCGCACCATGGGCAAGGGCCTGACGGAGATCCAGTCGCCGCAGGGCTTCGCCGCCGAGACGGCCTCCACCGCGGTGATCCTCACCTCCGCCCACCTCGGCTTCGCCCTGTCCACCACCCAGGTCGCCTCCGGCAGCATCCTCGGCGCGGGCCTCGGCCGCCGGCTCGCGGAGGTCCGCTGGGGCGTGGCCGGGCGGATGGCGCTGGCCTGGCTGATCACCCTGCCCTTCGCCGCGCTGGTCGGCGGCCTCGCGGCGAGCGTGGTCAAGCACGGCGGCAACATCGGCACGCTCGTCGTCGCCCTGGTGGCGCTGGCGCTCGCCCTGGGCGTCGTCGTCATCTCCCGCCGCAACCCGGTGCACGCCGACAACGTCAACGACCACCACGAGGTCACCCTCCGCTCCCAGACCCCCACCGACATCGGCTCGGCCGTCTGAATCCCGGGAGTCCGCCATGCACATCGACTGGTCCGCCCTCGCCCGGGTCGCCGCGGTCAGCCTCGGCGTCACCGTCGCCGTGGTCGTCGTCTTCACCCTCGGCGTCCTCGGCCTCTCCCGCGCCGCCGACCGCCGCACGGGCCCCGCCACCACCCTGGCCCGCGCCCAGGCGGGACTGTGCTTCCTGGCCTGCGCCGTGGTGGTGGGCTACGGCATCTACCTGATCGTGCCCCAGCTGCACTGACAAGGTTCCGTCCGCCCCAGGACGAGGTGTTCGCCACGATCGTCCGCACCGGCCTGGAACGGGCCGCCGCGGCGGCCGAGCGGGCCGTTGTGGCGGCGGGTACGGCCGAGGAGAAGGTGCTCGGTGTGCTCACCGTGAAGCTGGAGGTGGCCATCCGGCTCTGGCAGGACAGTCCCACGCACGCCTACGAGCTGCTGGCCGCGGCCTCCGCCCACACCCCCGAGCCGGTCGGCGCCTACATGGACCACCTCGCGCGGCTGCTCACCGACGCCCTGGCCGAAGCCGTCCCCGGCACCGCCCGGCAGGCGGCCGAGGTGCTGCTCCCCTTCACCCGGGGCCTGGAGGACGACCTGCGCGATGTCGAGGCCGCCCGCCGGGACCTCGGCACCGGTGTGCAGATGATCACCCGAGGGGCGCTGGACCGCCCCTCGGGTGATCATCTG